>CAYYGU010000023.1:0-16008 GCA_964471525.1 uncultured Isosphaeraceae bacterium | reverse complement strand
GTGATCGCGCTGGAGGCTGAGGGTCGCGAGCGGCCCGCGTGTCTCAAGTGTGGCGTCCGAATGCCACTGCATTCCATGAACTTCCGGGCAAGCCATGCCCGAAGTGTCGCAAGGGTCACTTTGAGGTTGACGAGAATTCAATCATGATCTCGCAGTGGGCACGGTCATGACCGCGATTCTTTCCCGTGCAGACACCATGATGCCCTATTGAATCGACATAGACGAGCAGGAATATCCCCATACTCTATTCAGTACGACGGATTATCTGGGGGTCTTGGGCGGCGACGCAGTGGAGTCCTGCGTCATGAGCGATGCCAGGAGGACGGCAGTCAACATCATGAATCTCCTATCAGACCATGCAGACTATCAGGTGGTCACGCTCCCGTTTAGCCCAGGATCGTTGCGACCACTGCCTGGCTGTGAATGAAGTTGCTGCCCGCGAGTGGTCCGAATTCGCCGGCTGCGAAGAAGCCGGCCAGAGGAGGTTCATCGAGCCGCTGGCGGACGATGGCGGTGTCGTGCCCGACTCCGCCGAAGAGCCGTTGCCCTCGGCCGTTGCAGGTGACCAGAAAGGCAGCAAGTGGCGGGTCGTGGACCTGCTGGCCGTCGAGCAGCAATTGCAGATCTTCGTGTGATGCCTGCGCGTCGCGCAAATGTACTTGGATGGTCTGACCCCGCCGTGGAAGTTCGCCGACCGCGATCGCCCTCTTGCCTTCATCGACACCAAGCACGTTGCGAACAACGAAGTCGCCGCGGCCGAGGCGTTTCTTACTTGCGTCGATGGCTCGGCCGATGAGCAGTCCACCCGAGAGAAGTTCACGCTCGTGCTCAGGCAGTTCGCCCAGCAAGTCTCGAACGGTATCGAGTGCGGGGCGGCCCTCAAGACCAACCAAGGCGTTGCCATCGCATTCGGTGACGACGACAGGATGCCCTACCGGCCGACATCCTTGACTGACGAGCGTCCGCACGTCGATGTCTCCCGAGATCGTCAACCCGATCGCGCCCGCATCTTGGATGATGTCATCGAGAACGAGCCGGTTGCACGCCGGTTGCGAGGCGCCCGAGAGCAGACCACCGGTGACAGGAACCGGATATCGACCACCGAGGCATCCACCAATGGCTGGCAGCAATCGTGTCGATGGTGTGCTGAAGGGATCAGCCAAGACGAGGACGCACTTGGTGTCTTCACCGGCGTCGATTCTGGCCGCCATGGCCTCGGGTTGCGAGAGCGGAACCGGCTCCCACGGTGTCGTTCGCCACGGCGAGAGGCGGATCGTGTGGCCGTGCGGGCCGAACCGAAGCGCGATCGCCGACATGCCGGCGATGCCTTCAAGTTCTCGGCCGTCGCCAAGTACCGATTCGACGGTTCCTGCAAGGAGATGGCCGGGGACGAGCATTCGGCGAAGGTCATCACAGGCCTCTGGCAGGGCTGCGGCATGGTGGAAACTCGCCATCAAGATGACCAGATCCGGCGGCTTGCCGCCAAGCGCATCGTGCAGGGCGCCAGCAACCTCATCGGCTGCGGTGCGCGTGTCATGGTGTTCGCTGGTTGCCGAGGCGGCCACGCGGCCGGAGTCATCACGGCGAACCGTATTGGTGATCATGCTTCGAATGGTACGGGGAAGGACCTGGTTTGCCATACCATTCCATCCTCATGGCAACAACGACCACAACCGATTCCCTTGAAGCGGCATCCCGCTGTGTCCGCGGCGGCATTTCCGCATTGCGTGCGTTGCAGCGATCGGACGGACACTGGTGCGGGCTGTTGCAGGGCGATTCGATTCTGGAGAGTGAGTACCTTCTGATGAAGTTCATCCTCTCTCAGGAGGATGAGCCCATGCGGAATGGCAGCGGCCGAGAGACACTTGAGCGGATCGCGGCGGGGTTGCGTCGCCAGCAGCGTCCGGATGGAACATGGGGACAGTATCCCGGCTCGGCCATGGACCTGAATGCGACAGTCAAGGGCTATTGTGCGCTCAAACTGATGGGCGATGACCCGCAGTCATCCTCCATGCTCTCTGCGAGAGACGCGATTCTCGCAGCCGGAGGCGCCGAGCGGATCAACACCTTCAGCAACTTTTACCTCGCGTGTCTCGGACAAGTGTCGTGGAACGCAGTCCCATCGATCCCACCAGAGATCATTTGGCTTCCACGCTGGTTCTACTTTCACATGTCCAAGGTCAGCGCCTGGACGCGGACGATGATCCTGCCGCTTGCGATTGTGACGGCGCTGCGTCCGACGCGTTCACTTCCTGAAAGCATGCGCATTGACGAACTCTTCGTCGATCAACGATCTCGGCATCGGCTGTCTCGGAATCCCGACACGCCACCGCGTTGGTCGGCCTTCTTTGGTCTCATTGATCGCGTTCTCAAGGTGGCACATCGGTTTGGCACATCACCTTTCCGAGGGATGGCTACACGCAAGTGTCTCGCGTGGATTCTGCACCGCGCGTCACAAGATGGCGATGCAGCAACGGACGGCCTCGGCGCGATTTTTCCGCCAATGGTGTACATCCAGATTGCGCTGCATGCGCTCGGTTGGGATCGCAGTGACCCGGTTCTACAACGCGCCGAGCGCGATCTTGACGACTTCTTCGTGGAGAAGTCAGACGATCGAGGCGACTGGATCATGATCCAACCATGCTTCAGTCCGGTGTGGGATACGGGGTACGCCCTGTATGCGCTCACGGCATGCGGTTTGAATGCGGGCGATCCGAGTGTCGATGCGGCCTCGGCGTGGTTGCTGGAGAAGGAGTGCCGTTTCCGCGGTGACTGGGCCGACTGCGTCGACCTTCCGCCCGATGCGAGTGGGTGGTACTTCGAATACCACAACGCGTGGTATCCGGATGTGGATGACACGGCGCAGGTGGCGATGGCGCTGCATCGAACGGGGAATCAGGCAGCCATTGCAGCGGGCAAGCGGGGCGTGAAGTGGTTGCTCGCCATGCAGAACGATGACGGTGGCTGGGCGGCCTTTGATCGCACGAAGCATCGGCAGATTCTGGAATACGTTCCCTTTGCGGACCACAACGCGATGCAAGATCCATCGTGTCCCGATATCACAGGTCGAATACTGGAGTGCCTTGCCTGGCACGGATACACGACCGAACACGATGTCGTGCAGCGGGCGATCGCCTACATCAAGCGTGAGCAGACACCAGACGGCGCTTGGATAGGCAGGTGGGGGGTGAATTACCTCTACGGCACGTGGCAGGCGCTGCTTGGTCCACTGCGGTGTGGTGTATCGCCTCAGGAAGCGTGGGTGCAGCGGGCGGGCGCTTGGTTGTCGAGCGTTCAGAAACACGATGGTTCATTCGGCGAGACGGCGGATTCCTACATCAATCCAGCGATCAAGGGGACAGGGGCCAGCACCGCGAGCCAAACTGCATGGGGCGCGATGACCTTGAGCGAGATCTTCGGGGCGAGCGACGAGCGGACTCGCCGCGCAATCCAGTGGCTGTGCGATACGCAATTGGATGTGGCGACCGACGAGGATCCAGCCGGTTCATGGACCGAAACCGAGTACACGGGTACCGGGTTTCCAAAGGTCTTCTATCTCCGCTACCACATGTACCGGTTGTATTTTCCATTGATGGCCGTGGCGGGGTGGCGAAGTCGGATGGCGGCCTTGCGCACCTGATCGCTGGCACGTGTCAGAACGGGCTTGCGTCGTGAAAATTGACGCGATTGCCCGCCACCGGGTGGGTCACGGTCAGATCGGTTGCATGCAGACACAACCGAGGCGCCATGGCGACGACTTCCGGTGGGGCATAGAGGTCATCGCCGAGGATGGGGTGACCAATGTGCTGGAGATGCAGACGCAACTGATGACTGCGTCCGGTTCGCGGTGTGAGTTCGAGTCGCGTGTGATCACCAAGCCTCTCGATCACTCGCCACCCGGTTTGCGACGGCTTTCCCTGAATCGGGTCGACACACTGCCTCGGAGGATTGTCCAGATCCTTTCGAATCGCCGCCTCGATGAGGCCGGTTTCTTCCGGTGGATCCCCGCACACGAGGGCTTCGTAGCGTTTCTCGACAAGACGGTCCTGGAACTGAATGCTCAACGTGCGGTGTGTGTCGGCGTCGAGGGCAAGCACAATCACACCGGATGTGTCCCGATCGAGGCGATGCACGATGCGGGCGCCCGAGAAGGCCTCGGCCGCGCGGGATGCGAGGCAATCCGCCTTCTCTGGGCCAATGCCGGGGACCGAGAGCATGGGGACTGGCTTGCTGAACACGACAAGCCACTGGTCGTGGTGCAGAATGCGGGGGATGCCCGGCGGGGACGCAGGATGGTGGCCGTCGATACTCATGGTGGGTGGCTATCGTAGTGGTCTCGCCATGACTCGTTGCACACTGTTGATGTTGAGCACTCTGCTTCTCGTGCCCACTGGTTGCGAAACGCATCGCGTTGAGTATCGCAAGCGACCATCATGGGTTCGCATGATGGGTGGTGAGACGCCGAGTTCATCAATGACCGCGGACGGCACCGAGATTCGTTGGATTGAGGATACGTCGCCCACGCTTGAAGGTTTCGAGCAGACAATCGGGGAGGAGCGTGTCCGAATCCGCACCGATCAAGAGGATGGCAGCGTTGAGTTGAGGAATGTGATCCCGATGCATGTGGTCGTCAATCTGCTCGAGTGCCTGCGGCGTGGCGAGTACAGAGTGATCTGGGAGCAGATCATCAGCGAGCCACAGCGGGCGTGGTACGAGGATCGGGGGCCGCAGGGCTACGATGAGTTTCTTCGTTATTTCGAGAAGAACCGAAAGCATATTGCAAGCATGCTCAATCGGATGCAGGCTGGAAAGATTTACGGTGATGTGATCACCGATGTGGGAGATCGAAGTGGAACGGTCTCGCTTCGCCGGCACGTGGCCTACGACTTCCCGCTGTCGGTATTGCAGGTCGTGAAAGAAGACGGCGAGTGGAAACTTGAAAACATCCGGTGATGGCGAGCAGCCATCTCCGACACACGCTACACGCCAGCTTCCTTCGGTTGATCGCCGTTCTCGACTTCGGCAGGCGTTTCCGCTTCCGGGAGCGGTTCTGATTCGAAGCTGAGATGGTCGTCGCCTTCGGTATGCGTCACTTTGATCATTTGACCTTCGCCATAATCACCCGCAAGCAGCGATTCGGCGAGCGCATCTTCGATGTAGGTACTGATCGCACGTCGCAGGGGGCGGGCGCCGAAATCTGGGTTGTACCCCTTTTCAATGAGAAAGTCCTTGGCCTTCGGTCCGAGCTGCATATCCATCTTCTTGTAGCGAAGGCGATCGCAGACCTTGGCGAGTTCCATGTCGATGATGAGGTAGAGGTCGTCCTTGAGGAGTGGTCGGAAGACCACCGTGTCGTCGAGCCTGTTGATGAACTCGGGCCGGAAGAACTTCTCGATTTCGCTCATGAGCGATGATCGGATCTTCTCGTAGTCTTGGATTTCCTCGCGCTTTCCGAATCCAAAGGAGGACCCGCCTTTGATGAGATCCGAGCCGATGTTACTCGTCATGATGACGATGCAGTTCTTGAAATCCACCTTGCGGCCGAACGAGTCGGTCAGGCGGCCTTCTTCCATGATCTGCAGCAGCATGTTGAAGACATCGGGGTGTGCCTTCTCGACTTCATCGAGCAGCACGACGGCGTAGGGTCGGCGGCGGATTTTCTCGGTGAGTTGCCCGCCTTCTTCGTAGCCGACGTATCCGGGAGGGGCCCCGACCAGTCGCGAGACGGTGTGCTTCTCCATGTACTCGGACATGTCGAGGTAGATCATGGCGTCCGGGTCGCCGAACATGAATTCACTGAGTGCCTTGGCGAGCAGCGTCTTACCAACGCCCGAGGGGCCGACGAAGAGGAAGGAGCCCATCGGACGGTTCGGATCCTTCAGGCCGCTGCGGGCCTTACGGATCGCGCGGGACACCTGCTTGACCGCGTCGTCTTGGCTGACAACGGTCTGATGCAGTTCATCTTCGAGTTTCAGCAGTCGGGCCGATTCGGCTTGCTCAAGCCGCGTCAGCGGCACGCCGGTAATCTTGGAGACAGTTTCCGCGATGACATCAGCATCGACGGTGCCGACGATGTCACTCATGCGATCACGCCATTCCTTCTGGACGGTGTCTTTCTCGGCGCGGGTCTTCTCGGCCTGGTCCCGAAGGTCTGCGGCCTTCTCGTAGTCGGCGGCCTTGACGGCTTCCTCCTTCTGGACGGTCAGCAGTTCGATCTGGCTCTCAAGGTCTGCAAGGTCCGGTGGCTTGGACATCGAGCGGAGGCGAATCATCGCCCCGGCCTCGTCGATCACATCAAGGGCCTTGTCTGGCTGAACCCGGGCGGGCATGTAGCGGGTGGAGAGTTCCACGGCTTCTTCGATCGCATCATCGGTGATCGTGACGCGGTGATGCTCTTCGTACTTGATGCGGAGTCCCTGGAGGATCTTGACGGTCTGTTCGGCACTCGGTGGCTCGACGGCGATGCTTTGGAACCGCCGCTCAAGGGCCGAGTCCTTCTCGATGTACTTGCGATACTCATCGAAGGTGGTGGCCCCGATGCATTGAATCTCACCACGTGAGAGGGCTGGCTTGAGTACGTTTGATGCGTCGATGGCACCCTCGGCGCCGCCGGCACCGACGAGCGTGTGCAGTTCGTCGATGAAGAGGATCACATTCTTGGCGCGGCGGACTTCGTTCATCACCGCCTTGATGCGTTCCTCGAATTGGCCTCGGTACTTCGTGCCAGCGACCATCATGGCCAGGTCGAGTACAACGACGCGCCGGTCGTGCAGCAGATCGGGTACTTCCCTATCGACGATGCGCTGCGAGAGGCCTTCGATGATGGCAGTCTTGCCGACGCCTGCTTCGCCGAGCAGGACAGGATTGTTCTTGGTGCGGCGACAGAGAATCTGAACGAGTCGTTCAATCTCCTGCTGGCGGCCAATGACCGGATCGAGTTCACCGGTCTTGGCGAGTTCGGTCAGATCGCGGCCGAAACTGTCGAGCGCTGGGGTCTTGCTCTTGCCACGGCGAGGGGAAGCGGATGAAGGAGCCTCGTCCGGAGCATCGCCAATATCTTCCATATCCTCAGACTCGATACCGGCGCCAAGCAGGTTGAGTACCTCTTCGCGACCTTCTTCGAGTTTGACGCCCAGATTCATCAAGACCTGCGCCGCGACACCATCCTGTTCACGCAGAAGCCCGAGCAGGAGATGCTCGGTGCCGACGTAATTGTGGTTCAGATGTCGAGCTTCCTCAATGGCGTACTCAAGCACTTTCTTGGCGCGAGGCGTCTGGGGGAGTTTGCCCATCGTCACCATCTCAGGACCACTCTTGACGAGTTTCTCAACCTCAAGTCGCACCTTCCGGAGATCGATCTCCAACGCCTTCAAGACGTTGGCGCCGACTCCAGAGCCTTCCTTGACCAGCCCGAGCAGGATGTGCTCGGTGCCGATGTACTCATGGTTGAACCGCTGGGCCTCCTGATTGGCCAGGGCCATGACCTTGCGGGCGCGGTCGGTGAGGCGTTCAAACATCGAAACTCTCCAAATATGAGGCCAAATCAGGGCATACAGGACATTCTGACATCGGGACGATGCGGCAGACGTTCCAGTCTATTCCGAAACTGCCCAAGATTGTGGCTTTCGAGGGCGGAGATGCGGGAACCGAGCCTCTTCTCAAGCGAGGGCTCCGGCTGGGGTTGCAGCAGCGAGGACGCCATCCACGAGGTGAATCGCTCGATCTGCCCGATCGGCAATCAGATGGTCGTGTGTGACCATCACGATCGTGAGGCCATCACGGTGGGCCTCGCTGAGGAGTTCGAGAATCTCGCCGCCGGTGTGTTCGTCAAGATTCCCGGTGGGTTCGTCCGCGAGCAGCACCTCAGGGTCATTGGCCATGGCCCTGGCGATGGCGGTGCGTTGCCGTTCGCCGCCAGAGAGTTCACGGGGTCGGTGGTTCAGCCGATGCGAGAGTCCAAACCGATTGAGCAGCATCGTTGCCCGCCGCCGGGCCGGTCCGCTGCCGACCCCGCCTGGTACGAGCCCGGGAAGCATCGCGTTCTCCAGCACCGTCAACTCGGGAAGGAGGTGGTAGAACTGAAAGACGAAGCCGATCGTGCGAGCGCGATACCGATTGAGATGCCGTTCGGAGCGACCCGCCAGCGGCTGCCCGTCATGCAGCACCTCACCACCGTCACGATCTGGTCGATCGAGTCCACCGAGTACATGCATCAGCGTGCTCTTGCCCGAACCACTGCTGCCGAGTACGGCGAGAAACTCACCGCGATCGACGTGCATGCTGCATCCTTTGAGAACCGGAACATCGATGCGGCCGAGACGATAGGTCTTCCGGAGATCTCTCGATTCGAGGAGCGGTTTATTCATAGCGAAGCGCTCCAACAGGGTCGATGTCCGCTGCGCGGGCTGCTGGGATGGCTGCGGCGATGACACTACAGACCGCCGCTGCTGCCGCGGTGATCCAAGCAGAAGCCCAGTCGACCGCGCTGGGGATTTCGGTGAAGTAGTACACCGCCGGATCCCACAGCACCACACCGCCGGAACTTCGCAGCCACAATTCTCCTCCGCCAAGCGCGATCAGCACAATCGAGCCCAGCACCCCGAGCAGAAGCGGCAACAACTTCCGCCCTCGCCAGTGCGTGCAGCTCCAGATCACCAGCAGCCCGCCAGCCGAGACCAGGGTGATTCCAAGCCACAACGGCGGCTGAGACATGCCCTCGTGAATGGATGGCATGTTGGTGGTAATCAACCATCCGAGCAAAACGCCGCCGAGCGCGCCGAAGACGCCCACGAACAGCCCGTAGAGCAGAAAGATCAGCACAATGCCGGTCCGGGAAGCCCCGATGCTTCGCAGAATGCCGATGTCGCGGGTCTTCTCGTACACAATCGCCCAGAAAATCGCCACGATCAACGCCCCACATACGAGGTAGACGATCGAGAACAGCGTCCGCATCAACTCCCGCTCCTTCTCGACCGGACCGATGAAGGAGGCGTTCTGCTCTTCCCATGTCAGGATGCCAAGACCCGGGTCGCGGCTGAGGGAGGGCGGCCGCTCCAGATCGGATCGATCGGCGGCATCGAAGTGGGTTTCAAACTCGTGGTATGCGTCTTGAACGGTTTCACGCAGGGCGGTCGGATCGATGCCGTCTTGCCCGCGGACAAGCACCATGGTGGCGCGTGCGGGTGAAGTGCCGACCACCGTGGTGAGGTCTTCCTCATCGACCAATTCTGCTTCATCCAGATGGGTCATCTGCTGGACAACATGCAGTGGCACCATGACTCGGGTTTGATCGATCAGGTACACGCCGCTTGAGAACTCGTTGGCGAAGGGCAGCACGATGCTCTCCGGCTCAAGCATGCCGCCGCGACTGTCGATTGGAAGCGTCGTGAGTGTGCCATCGAATCGAGGCATCCACCAGTAGCCATCAGATGCGATTCGGTAGTCGCCCGTATTCGTGCGAACATTGGCCTTGGAGACATGAAGCCCGGACACGATGGCGGGGCGGCCGTTGCGGGAGAGCGTCAATCCGTCTTGAACGACTTGGTTTCCATCCTCCAGCCGCGGATCGAGCTGCCGGATGCTCGCCAAGGCTTCGTCGCCGAGCACTTCGCGATGATCGGTTCCATGGCGGAAGAACCAACCGATTCGATCTGCCAACTCTTGATCGGAGGTGATCCCAGCAAGGTGCTGCGCGAGCGAGTCGTCGGCAAGGTCTTCGTGATAGGTGGCGCGGAGGAGGTTGATGCGATGCTGCTGGTCGAGGAGTGGCACCACCTCGCGAACGATGTGCTTGGAGTGGGTGTTGAACAGATCTTGTGTCACTTCGCCCGCGGCTTCTTCCGGAACGGAGTCCCAATGCAGCGTGTCGGCGAATCCGGTCACTTCCGAGAAGGAAGCAGGTTCGATGCCCCAGATTTGAACTTGCTCACTTTCCTTGGCATCCCCATCCGGATACGGCATCCGAAGCAGGCCCCATGTGTCCACAATCGGCGTGGCGGCGACGACATCGGGATTGGACTCGATGGTGTCAATCAACTTTTTGTAGTGGGGGATGCCGCGGATGGGGTACGTGATGACCACATCGCCCATCAACGTCTGCCCCGATGAGCGGACCATATCGAGAAAGCCCGTCATCACCGAGATCACGACGATGACCAGCGCCACGCACAAGGCGACAGCAGCAACCGCCAGCAGCGGGATCATCCGGGTCGTCAGGTATCGACTGGTGAGAAGTGGTTGGTACATCGGGGCCTTGGTATTCCCCTCATGGTAGCCGGGCCTCTATCGGCCGTGCCCACGCGGCTGGCAAAGCGGCTCTCCGAGTTGCATGTGCAGTTCGAGCGGTGCGCCGATGTCGATGGTGTGGATGTCGCCAGTCCACCTGAGCGCCTCAAGTTCCAAAAAGCCCTTCTTCCATCCAGCAAAGGTCGCCGTTGCGGTCGCCCGAACAGCGGCGCCAAGTGGCTGCCCGGTGTCGGCATCCATGCCGGATGGAAGATCGACGGCCAGTACGGGTAGATCGGCGGCATTGATGGCGTGGATGTCATCCAAGAGCAAGCCGGTTACTTCGCGGTCGATCCCGGTTCCAAGGAGCGCATCGATGATGAGGTCCACCGCATCCAGTCGTTCGGGCCCCGTGTGAACGACCAGCCCCATTCGCTCCGCGATCGTCGCGTTGGTGAATGCGGGGCTTCCTTCCCGGGGCAGCGTGCGAGCGATGACGCGAACGTCGTGTCCGGCATTATGAAGATGACGAGCCATGGCCCAACCGTCGCCACCGTTATTGCCCGGGCCGCAGAACACGGCGATGCTCCCACCGTGATCGAGCATCTCCATCGCGATCTCGGCAGCGCCAGCCGCCGCGTTTTCCATCAGAACAAGTCCAGGAATCCCGTACCGCGAGGTCGACTCGGCATCGAGTTGGCGTCCAGCAGCGCGATCAAACACTCGAATGCGGTTTTGGGAGATACGCGGCATGGTGCGGATGGTAGTGGGGGCGTGCCGGGTCGCGGTCGATACCATTTGCGGCCCATGGTCATTGCCTCGCTGCTGTTGCTGTTTCTCGCCTCCTTGGTCATTGTGTGGTGGGTGGTCGTCATAGCGAGACTCGCACGCATGCTCTCGACGGGCCTTTCGCTTCGCCGAGGACTTCAGGAACCCGTTGAAGACCACTTGGTGTCCATTGTCGTGCCAGCCCACAATGAGGAGCGGGTGATTGGCGATTGCCTCGATTCGCTGCTCGCGCAGCGATGGGGTCGGCTCCAGATCATCGTCGTCGCCGATCGCTGTACCGATGGAACCGAATCCATCGTTGCCGACCGCGTGAACAAGGATGACCGAGTGACGCTCATTCGCAATACCGACTGCCCCGAGTCGTGGGCGGGGAAATGCCATGCCGCTCGGATTGGCGCCGAACACGCCGAAGGCGATTGGGTTGTATTTGTCGATGCGGATACGCAGGCCGATCCAGATCTTCTTCGGGCGGCCATGGGTGAGGCGCAGCGGCGAGACACGGCGCTGCTGAGTCTGCTGACGGATCTTGTCAGCACGCACTGGTTCGAGCGATCGACACAGCCTGTGGCGAGTATGGCGTTGATGTCCCTGTATCCGCCGGACCGGGTCAATCGTGATGATCGAGGCAAGACATTCGCCAACGGGCAGTTCATGCTGTTCAATCGCGATTGGTACGAGCAGGTTGGCGGACACGCTGCCGTGAAGGATGATCTCCTGGAAGACATTGCCTTTGCCCGAGCCGTGTGCGGTGCCGGCGGGCGAGTCAACATCCTGCAAGCGGATGGATTGCTGTTGTGTTCGATGTATGGAAGCCACGAGGACTTTCTGCGCGGGTGGATGCGGATTTTTCTCGAAGCGTCCGGGCGATCATGTCGAATCCTTCGCAAGCAGGCGTGCCGTCAAGTATTGCTCGGGTGGTGCGCGCCGGGTGTGTGCGTGGCGGCAGTCGTCCTTGGTGTGCTCGCAGGAGGTCCAGCAGGTATTGCAGCAATAGCGGCTGGTGGCCTTGGGCTGCTCATGCAGTTGAGTGCGCTCGGATGGGTGTATTCCATTGCCCGGCAGCCACTCTGGACCGTCCTACTCTTTCCAATCGGTGCGTGGGAGGTCTCTCGCGTCATGCGATGGGCCGAACGTACGCTTCGCAGCGGCGAACCTGTGCGGTGGGGTGGGCGTGAGTATGTGATCAAGCCGAATGATCGGCCGTGATTGGTTCGAGAGATTCACGCCATTCCTGCACGCGATCGGCATCGGTCATCACATAGGAGAGCGGGGTTACCGTGATGTTGCCAGCGCGAATCAGATCAACATCTGAACCCGCAGTCGTGGCGGTGAACTGCATGCCTTCACTGGATGACCAGTAGTAAATCTGTCCGGCGGGACTGATGCGGCGTTCGAAGCCCTCTCGGAGCGGGGCGGCGTTCATACCGACCACTCGGATTGGCGGCATCGGCGCATCTGGCGATTCGATCGGGGGGATGTTGACATTGAGTACTTCATGCGGCGTGAGCGGCCGCGTGGCGAGAATGTGGTTGATGGTGATTCTCGCGAGTTCGGCTGCTCGGTCCCAGAAGATGCGATCGCGGTCTTTGAGGTAGAGGCTGACAGCGATAGATGGCACGCCGAGGAAGGCCGATTCGATGGCCGCTGCCACAGTTCCGGAATACAGGATATTGATGCCGACGTTGGCCCCTGCGTTCATGCCACTGATCGTCAGGTCCGGGCGGGAGTCTTCTCCGAACTGTTCGGGCCAGAGCGAGCGGATGGCGAGTTTGACACAGTCGGCGGGCTTGCCGTCGATGGCCATGCCGCCAAAGGTGGGCGTGACCTGTACAGGCTCGACCATGAGGGGATTGGTATAGGTGATGCCGTGTCCGGCGGCACTTTGGACGGTCAGCGGCGCCGCGGACCACACATCACCGAGATCCGAAATGGCGGTATGAAGGGACACGATTCCCGGGGCGTGAATGCCATCGTCATTGGTAAGGAGGATTCTCATGTCAGCAGTGTAGAGACCGGTTTCGCCCGGCGGATCATTTGAAGGTCAACTCAAAAACGATGGGGATCGTGTCATCTCTCTTGAGTTCTTGAAGTTCCTTACCCGAGGCTCGCCACCGGTACAGCGACGTGATGACTTTCCCAACATACCCCGACATATCGGTTGCGAGCGTCCATCGCATGGTTTTCCGCTTGGGATCAGGAGTCCCAATGAAAACCCGGCGTGGCTTTCCACGGCGATCAAAAGCGAGTTTGACGACGATTGAAATGCGGCCAAATTGCAACTCTTCATAGGGTGTGAGAACCGGGCGGAATGTGCGAACGACCAATCCTTGGGCCGCGACCGGTCCACCCGGCCGTTTGATATTGACCGGCACAATGGCCGTGGCGTCCGAGTCGCGATCCGAGGCATTGGGAACCGGAGGAAGGTCTTCGGTCCCGGTGGCCGAGGGACCGACCGTTGGCGTTGGCGGTCCTGGTTGCGGCGCGTTGTCGCCTCCCGAAGGGGATGCGGGCTGGGCGGGTGTGGGTTGCTGGGGCGCGGGCTTCGTGGGGGTGTCTGGCGGGTCCTTCGCGGGCTCTGTGGCAACACCAGTCCCCGTGGTCTCGGAAGGCTTGGGGAGCGTGTCATCGGGTATCTCAGGGAGCGTCGGCTGCTTCGGAAGCGGCTCAGGGGTTGGCTGGGGGGGCTGCGACCGGGTGGGGTTGGGCGAGGATTCCGGACGCGGTTCGCTGGGCGGGTTGGGTTTGCCGCCGCCACCTGTTGCGGCACCACCGGCGACGAACTGTGCCTGCTCGAGTTCAGCAAGGCGGGCCATGTGCTCGCGGTATTGTTCATAGCCGATCCACGTCAGCGTCGAGGCCTCAGACTTTTCGATTCCGAGCTTGATGTCGTCGGGTTCTGGTGGATTGAATTCCGGAGGCTGAACGGGCTGCCCCTCGCTCGGAAGCAGGCCGTCCGCCTCAGCATTGCTTGCCAGCCCAGGGACAATCAAGGTCGCGTTGAAGGCAACTGACAGAATGAGTCCGATGCCAAGACGTGTCCGTTCCGAGTTCATGGCGTGGTGTCTGTCGCGGCGCCGACCAATTTGATGTCGATTCCCGCGCGGTGCAGTCGGTCCCACACAGATGTCAGCAGTGGACCTCGGTCGGTCGTGCCATCGCCCGCTTCCAACACGAGATACACGACGGTGTCAGGCGTGTCTGACTGCGCCGCTTTGATGGCATCAAGCATTCCATCCGGCCCCGTGTTCTGCTGCCCGACGAAGATGCTGCCATCGAGTCGAAGCGTGACGGCGACAGCGGGATCGGGCTCGGTGGATTCACCTGAGGCGTAGGACTCCAGCGGGACCGGCAGCATGTCAACCCGCACCATGAGCACCATGGCGTAGACGAAGAAGGTCAGGATGAGGAAGATCACGTCGATCAGCGGCATCAGTTCGATGCGCATGTCAGGCTCGGCTCGACGAAGCCGCAGCACGGGTCAGGATTCCGTCGATTCGCTGCCGGGTCCAATGCCGAGTTGGACTTCGGCCAGTGCGGTCGTCACGTCGGAAGCAAACGAGAAAATGCGATCGAGCCCCGTGGCGATCATGGCCGACCAGATCGAGTCGTTGACACCACAGATCAACAGGCGCCGATCACACGCATCCAGAAGCTTTCGAATCCGCAGCATGCTGCCGAGGTTGGAGGAATTCACCGTTCGTACATTCTGCAGGTTGACGATGATGTGGGGGACCGCCTCATCACTCTCGTGCCGGATGCCATCGATCTGGTCGACGAGGGCATCCATGTCCTCGGAGAACATGGGCTCATCGGCCAGTTCGGCGATGGTGATTGTGTCGGACCAAGTATTCAGCGGCATGGCCTCATGGCCTCCCTGTGAGCAAGCGGATCAGGTTTCGTCGTCGGACTCCTCGGCGATTTTGGCCGCCGCAATGACTTGATCGCCCGCCTTGAGATTGACCAGCCGGACGCCCTGGGTATTGCGCCCAATGCGACTGATCGAGTCGGCGGGAATGCGGACCAGCATACCGCTTTGGCTCGCAAAGACGATTCCGTCCGAGTCATGGACGTTGCGGATGCTGACAACAGGGCCATTGCGGCCCGCGGTGCGGATATCGCGGCGTCCCTTGCCACCGCGACCCTGTGGTCGGGTGCTGCCATCTTGCGAATGGACGAGGTAGTCGACCATCGGTGTGCGTTTGCCGTACCCGTTACTTGTGACTGTCAGCAGATCCGCATCGTCGTCAACGCGGACCAAGCCGACGACCTCATCGTCTTTGGAGAGATCGATCCCTTTGACGCCTGCGGCGGCTCGACCCATGATGCGTGCGTCGGTCTCGCAGAACCGAATCGACATGCCGGAGGCGGTCGCCAGAAGCAAGTGGTGCGCGCCCTCGGTGTGGACGACCCGAACCAGATCGTCGCCCTCACGGAGATTGACAGCATTGATGCCAGCGACGTTGACGTTCTTGTAGTCCCGCAGGGCGGTCCGTTTGATCTTCCCCTGTTTCGTGCTAAACACGAGGAAATTCTCGCCAGCGTCAAAGTCTTCGATCGGCAGGCAGGTGACGACCTGCTCACCCTTCTTGAGACGAAGCAGGTTGACGATTGCGCGGCCCTTGCCTGTGCGTGCGCCCTCCGGGATTTGCCAGACCTTGAGTTTGAACACGCGGCCCAGTGTGGTGAAGCACAACAGGTCGTCGTGTGAACTCGCAGTGAAGAGCATCTCGGTGAAGTCATCATCGGCGATCTTGCCGCTGGTCACACCGCGTCCGCCGCGGTTCTGTTCGCGATATGTGTCGGTCGGGAGCCGCTTGATGTATCCGCGGTGGGTCACCGTGACGACGACGTGATGCTCAGGGATCAGATCCCCGATGTTGTAGTCATCGACCTCACTCTCTTCGATGGAGGTCTTTCGTTCTGTCCCGTAGGCTTCGCGAATCTCTTCGCAGTCTTCGCGGATGATGTCGAGAATGCGCTGCTCGTCCGAGAGGA
>CAYYGU010000022.1:0-16427 GCA_964471525.1 uncultured Isosphaeraceae bacterium | reverse complement strand
GGCCGCGATCGATCATCTGCCCGAATACATGCACAGTACGCCCTCCTCCTGGAATACCAGGATCAACTTCCTTGTCCGAAGACCTGTTCGAATTCGGCGGCGATGGAGCCTCCTCCGAATTGTTGGATGTTCTCGGTATCGACAGGTCGCCCCTTTCCTCGGGCTTCCTCGACCGGTGTCAACTCCGGAATGTGATACTCGCCGTGCGGCATCGACGGCAGTTCGCTCCAAGCGGCATCGGCACAACGCTGCATCGTGACATCGGTGTTGTTTCGCAGGCCGCGAATCTCGTTGTGGATTTCGTGCCTGGCCATGGCAACGCAGTGGTCGACGATCGCGCGGTCGTGCTCCAGTGAGGCTCCGTCGAGTCCGTTGCGGATATCGCGATCAAACTTGGACAGCACCGATGTAAGCGCGAACAGCCAAATCGAGCACCAACTCAACCGCCGCTGCACCATCTGGGCCGTGACGAGATCCTCGCCGTGGTCCTTGAAGGCCATCTTGACCTGATGACTGAACTCGCGGGTCAGTGCTTCGAGTTCGTCTGTGTGGTGCCGCAGGGAAGCATGCAACTTGGTGATCTTCGGTGCTGGCGGCCGCACCCCGAGGAAGAGTTGCGTGGCAATCTTCATGGCGGCCCCCATGTGCTTCATGGGATTGGCCTTGACGCCGAGCATGTACTCGCCGAGTTGCTTGGAACCGTAGGCGAAGATGAATGAATGCATCACCTCGTTGGCACCCTCGACGATGCGGTTGATTCGTGAGTCACGCCAGAGCCGCTCGACGACGGCTTCGGTCATGTAGCCTTCGCCGCCCATCACTTGCAGGGCGCTGTCGCAGGTCCGGAAGCCCATCTCCGAGCAGAAGACCTTGCAGATGGCCGTCTCGACCATGATGTCTTCGTCGCTGCGATCCACCAGGCCCGTAGTCATGTAGAGCATGGCATCCATGGCGTAGCACTGGGCGGCCATCTGGGCGAGGTGGTCGCGGATGAGATCAAACTCGCCGATTGGCCGCTCGAACTGATAGCGAAGTTGCGACCATTTGAGCGCCTGCTTGTAGGCAGAAATGCCCGCACCCACCATTCCAGCCGACAGCGTGCATCGGCCGTAGTTGAGGCATGTCAGGGCGATCTTCAGTCCTTGCCCCTCCTTGTACAGCAGGTTGGCGCGGGGAACCTTGACGTTGGTGAACCGCACGCGAGCTTGCCACGTGCCGCGGATGCCGCACTTGGAGCGATTGGAGCTGAAGATGTCAACGCCTTCCATGTCCGGCGTCACGATCACCGCGGTGACCTTGTCCTTCTCCTTGCCGGTTCGGGGGTCAACCATCTTCTGCTTGGCCATCACCGTAAACATGCCCGAGAGCGCGGCGGAGGTGGCCCACTTTTTCTCGCCGTTGATGATGTAGTGCTCGCCGTCCTCGCTCACTTCGCAGCGGGACTCTTGGCCGCCCGCGTCGCAGCCGACGTTGGGTTCGGACAGGCAGAAGGCACTGAGCATGTCGTTGGAGATCTTCGGGAGCCAGTACTTTTTCTGTTCCTCGGACCCAAAGAGGGTGATGGCGCCGCAGCCGATCGACTGGTGGGCGGAGACGACCACGGCGGTCGATCCGCAGCTGCGGCCAATGCGTTCCAGGACGCGGTTGTAGGAGGTCACACCGAATCCGCCGCCGCCGTACTCCTGCGGGACAATCATGCCCATCGCCCCGATCTCGAAGAGCCGTTTGAGCGCCCAGTACGGGATCTCCTGCGTGCGGTCGATCTCGAAGGAAGGGTGCTCGTTCTCGAGATATTCATCGAGTTCCGCAAGCATCTGATCGCAGCGTGCGGTTTCCTCGGCCGATGCCTCTGGATATGGGAACACATCCCGCTCGAGGATGTTGCCCCAGAACAGGTTCTTGCAGAAGCCCATCTCTTCGGGCTCGGGGCCGAGCATTTCCTCGGCGGCCTTGATCTGCTTGATGTCTCGGGCGTCAACGTTCTTGAGGCTGTCGACGAGGGAGGGTTTGGTACTCATCAATCTACTCCGGGATCGAGGTTCGTGGCTCAGGCATTCTTGGCCAAGAAGGCCTGCAACAGATGCGTGGTGTGTTCGGTGTTTCGGAGGGATACGAGCCCCTCGCGTTCCATATCGAGTCCAGCGGCAAGGCCATCCTTCACGCCCGTGGCGACGCAGTGTCCGACGACTCTGGCGGCTTCCTCGACGTCGTGCCCGTGACGAATATGATCGACCTCGGCGAGGAGCATCTCCTCGTCGCAGCAGGCAATCGTTCGCGGGAGGTCCGAGGGTTCCAGCGATGCAGCCAACGATCGGCAGGCATCTTCCAATTCGTCAGGCGTGTCGACCGCCACATCGCAGAGCCCCTCGGGCATGGAGTCGCTCAGAAATGGCGTTCCCGAGGCGATGGCCGGAATGCTGATGTCCGGCTCGACGCGGGCGGGCAACAACTGCGTGCCGCCCCACCCCGGACACAGGCCGAGCGATGCTTCCGGTAGGCCGATTGGATAGGGCTTGCCCCGCATCGATTGTGTGCTTGCGACGATGCCGTGACAGTGCATCGCAAGTTCCAACCCGCCGCCGAGCGTCGCGCCGCACACGGCGGCGATGACTGGGAAGGGCAGGGCGGCGAGCCGGCCGAAGGCCCGCTGACCCTCGGCGAGGTAGGCGTCGAGTTGTTCGTCGCTGAGACCATTGATCTCCTTGAGATCGGCCCCGGCAACCCACACCCGCTCATCGCGGCTTCGCACGATCAGCAGTGAAGGCGGGTCGGATTCCAAGGCATCGATGGTGGCATCGAGCCGCGTAATCATCGAACGGTCGAGGACCACAACGCTTTGGTGCGGCGCTTCAAGCCACAGGACCACACTTCCATCGGCGGCGCGATCGAGCGGGAAGGTCGTGCTTGGGGAGATGGCGGTCATGGTGTGGAGGGTGCTCCTGAGATCCGTGCGGCGAGGGAGGCGGCGGGCGTTCGCAGTGGGGAACAGCGAGCCCGGCGAGCCTTTCCGGTGAGTGAGATGTCGTCGTCGCTTTCACGCCTTTGGGTGGCGATCACGGCGGCTCAAGCGGGCTTTTTGCCCTTCCTCAAGCCATAACCGGGATCGGCAGATCCCATTTGGCGAGACCATCCATGATACCAAAAAGGACGCTCCGTTTGGAGTTAGGGCGAGCTCGAAAAGAGCGTCTTGAGCCGCATTTGAGCCTCATCGCCTGCGATGACCTCGGTTGACAGGATGGCCCCACGCTCCAAGAGTTCTGGTGGGACCGAATCCTCCAACTCGTTGAGCCAGCCCTTGGTGGCCGCCATGGCGTGCCTGCCGCCGCGAGCGAGGGTCTTCGCGAGGCCCATCGCGGCGTGTTCGAGTTCATCCTGCTCGACGAGTTGATCGATCAGGCCGCGGCGGAGGGCGGCCACTCCATCCATCGTCCCTCCCTGCAGGAGCATGGCCCTTGCCGGGCCAGCGCCAATCTTACGGATGAGCCACGGCGCGACGACGGCCGGGCAGATTCCAAGGCCCACTTCGGGATATCCAAGCTTGGCTTCGGGGTGCGATATCGCGATGTCGGCGACCGCTGCGAATCCACACCCACCACCAATCGCGGCCCCCTGAACACGGGCAATGACCGGAACGGGGAGTTGCCTCAGTCGCCACGTCGCCCGGCCGAGGCCGCTGAGCATGCGACCCATCGCGTCAACATCGTCCAGTACGCCACGAAGATCCATGCCAGCACAGAACGATGTACCGCGACCCGTGAGGAGAAGCACTCGCATGTCGCGGTCTTGTTCGAGCTCGTCGAGCGCGGCGTGCAATGCCTCGATCAAGTCCGGCGAGAGGGCATTGCGTTTCTCGGGCCGATTGAATTCGGCGGTGAGGATGCTGCCTTCGCGTGTGAGTTCAACCAGTGCCATGGGAGGCAGGATACACCGGCGGCCGGGCGGTCAGTTCCAGGGCGTCCCCACCAGTTCCCGCAACGCGTCGCCGGGCCGCTCATGCTTCAGCAGGCTCTCGCCCACCAAAAAGCGGCGAATGCCGTGTCGGATCATCCGCTCGATATCCGCTTGTGTCCTGATGCCCGACTCGGTCACGAGGATGTCGGCATGATCTTCCACCAGTTCGAGCATTCGGATCGTGTGGCCGACATCGGTCGTCATGGTTGCGAGGTTGCGGTTGTTGATCCCCAGCAGCATGTAGCCCGGGTGCGGGAAGCCAACATGCCGCCGGACCCGCAACAGATGCTCCATGTCGTGAACCTCGACCAACGCGGTCATGTTGAGTTCATGGGCCAGAATCAGCATGTCCATGAGTTGCCCCTCGGAGAGGCATTCCGAAATGAGCAGAACCGCGTCGGCCCCCGCCGCCCTGGCCTCCCAGATCTGATAGTGGTCGATCAGGAAGTCCTTGCGGAGCACGGGGATTCTGACGGCTTCCTTGATTGCCCCGATCGTGTCGAGTGAGCCACCAAAGAATCGCTCATCGGTGAGGCACGAGATCGCGACCGCGCCCGCGTTTTCGTACTGTAGGGCGATGTCCACAGGATCGTAATCCTCACGAATCACACCAGCAGAGGGGCTCTGACGCTTGACCTCGGCAATGACATTGACGCCCCCCGGCCCATTGCCGGTCGACACCGCCGCAAAGAAGTTGCGGGGCGGGAGTGAATCTGCCACCTGCTTCTGCAATGTCTCAAGTGGGCAGGCTGCCCGCCGCGCAGCGAGTTCGCAGTGCTTGTGCTCGACGATGGCTTGGAGGGTGATGGGTGTACTCATGGTGCTCCCGGCCGGTGGCGCGTGGGGGGCGACTATAGCCGCGCCAGCGAAACTGGCCGCGCCTGACACGGCAGATCCCGCCTCGAGCGTGCCGCTGTGGTCCTTGGCCGCAGGGGGAATCGCGGCTGCCATCTTCGCCGGGTCTGGCTGGTGGCGGCTCCGGCGAGTACCCGTACGGCCGTGGCGATTCGGGCCGGGCGCAGGTGTGTTGACCTTTACGCTTGCCGTGATCGCCGGCGCGGTCGCTGGCGGCGTGGCCGCAGCCCTTCTGGGCGTCGATCCAGCGGGATCGCCCACACTTGGGGTGCTGCTGCCGGTCATGCTTGCCAGTTGGGCGGGACAATTGGCGGCCGCCTGTTGCCTTCCGTGGGTGCGAGCCGTGGTTGACCCACCCATGCCCGGAGATACGCGAAGGATGCCCCGCCGCGGCGTCGTCTGCCCCGATCGCCGCCGCAGCCGGTTCGCTGCGGGTCTCACGGGCCTCATCGGGCTGGCGCTGTTCTGGCCCATGACCCTCGCCGCTGCGGGCATCGCCGGCATGCTGTGGCAGTCATTGACTGGACACCCACCCGCTGCGATGGCCCATGAGTTGTTGCGGCAGTTCGCGGCAGAACCCTCCACATCACTCAGGATCGGGATGGCGATATCGGTCATCGTGTGTCCGGCGGTGATCGAGGAGATCCTCTACCGCGGCCTGCTCCAAGAGTCCTTTCGCCGGGCGAAGCTGTGTAGTTGTGGGGCCCCATGGCAGTCAATCGTGCTTGCGAGCCTCGTATTCACGGCCATGCACGTCGGGGCGGTTGATCCACATGGGCTCGCGGGGTTGTTCGTGCTGTCGCTCGGGTTCGGCTGGGCCTATGCCAAGACAGGCCGCCTGACGGCCTCGATCACGATGCACATGGCCTTCAATGCGGGCAATCTGGCATGTGTGATGTGAGCGGAGAATGGCTGCCGGGAGGCCCGCCGTTTCGTATCCTCTGCCCTTCATGAGCCAACGACACCGCATCCTCACCGGCGATACCCCCACCGGCAACCTCCACATCGGCCACTGGGTCGGCTCGGTCAGACGGCGGGTGGAACTGCAGGACACCCATGATTGCTTTTTCCTGATCGCCAATCTGCACGCCTATACGACAAGGGCCGATTCGCCTCTGGACGTACACCGCGACTGCATCGAGGTCGCCCGCGACGCGCTGGCCATGGGCGTTGACCCGGAGAAAGCAGCCATCTTCCTGCAGAGCGAGGTTCCGGCACTCTCCGAACTCACCTACCTCTTTGCCATGCTGCTGCCCTTCAACCGCGTGATGCGGAACCCGACGCTCAAGGATGAACTCACCGTGAAGGGGCTTGCCGACAATTACTCGTTTGGCTTCCCGCTCTACACGGTTGGGCAGACCGCGGACATCTTGGCCTTCCGCGCGCACAGCGTGCCGGTCGGCGAAGATCAGGTGCCACATCTCGAACTTACCCGCGAGGTCGCGCGTCGTTTCAACAAGATGTACTGCGGTGTTCCCGATAAAGCGCTCGATGAGGATCACGAGTCGCTCGGCGGCGTGTTTCCAATTCCGGTAGCAGATGTCGGCAAGGTCGGCCGTCTTGTCGGCACAGACGGCCAGAACAAGATGAGCAAATCGCTCGGAAACACGATTCATGTCATTGACTCGGCCAAGAAGGTCAAGAAGAAGATCGGCAAGATCTACACAGGTCAAGACAGCCGACAACCCAACGATCCTGGCATTATTGATCCAGAGAAGAACCCGCTGTTCCAATACCTCGATGTGTTCGTTGCGGATGAAGCAACCAAGGTCGACATCCGTGACCGATACGAGCGGGGTGACAACATCGGCGACGGCGAAGTGAAGATGCTCGTTGCCGATGCCATCAACGAGTTGCTCGAACCCATGCGGGAGCGGCGGAAACAGTATGAAGATGATGCCGCCGTGCTTGAAGTGCTGAAGTCCGGAACCGCCCGAGCCATCGCCGCCACCGAGCAGACGCTCGACATAGCCAAAGAGGTCGCCGGCACGGGCTTCTTTGCTCGCACACTGACCCTCGATTGAGGTTTCTTCCTTCCGCCGTGATTGCGGCGAGATCGATCCCCATTCATGCTGTGTGGGAAGTTCAGCCGATACCGCCCAGTGGCATGGAAGCCCCCGAGAGAGACTGTTGCCCCTATGTGGACCTCGGCCACGCTCGTTGTGGCGACCGATTTCGCCTCGACAGCCTTGAGGAGGCATTGGACACGTGTTTTTCGGACGATCACCGGTGCTGCGCGGCCTTCGCCGCCATTCGGATGAAACATGGCGCAGCAGGCCCACCGCCCGTGCCCGTCATCATCACGGTGTCATCGCATGAGCGGCTTCGACCAACCGGTACGTGACTTTCTGACGTGGCTTCGCGTCGAGGGCGGCCTGTCGGTCGCCACGCTGTCCGCGTACGGGCGGGATCTTCGAGATCTCGTCGACGACATGGGCGAGCACGCCATTGCGACCCCCAATGATGTCGGTCCACGCGACCTCGCAGCGCACGTGCAAACGCTGCACCGCGATCGGAACATGCAGCCGAGCAGCATCGCCCGTCACCTCTCTACGATTCGTATGTTCTTCAAATACCTCGAAGCGGAACGCCGTATCGAACGAAGTCCCGCAGGACCGCTTGTGCCACCAACACGGTGGAAGCGACTCCCAGGCGTTCTCTCGTCCAAACAGATGCGTTCACTCGTTGAAGCGGCAGCCCCAGGGACGAGCACACTCTGGCAACGCGATCGAGCGCTTGTCGAAGTCATGTACGCGGCGGGCCTTCGCGCCAGTGAAACGGGAACCTTGCGTGTGAGCGATTGGAAGCAGGAACTCGCCGTTGTGCTCGTTACCGGCAAAGGAGACAAACAACGACTCGTTCCGATCGGCGATCCGGCAATGGCATCCATCAAACGCTACTGCGAGGAACTTCGCCCGCACCTTGTTCGCTTCGATGATGGCCGAGACGACGATCGGTTGTTGCTTTCACATACCGGTCGCCCGCTTGAGCGGGTCGCCGTGTGGCAGATCATCCGCCGCCTGGCGGTTCGGGCGGGTCTTGAGAATGTCCACCCACACATGTTGCGGCACAGTTTCGCGACCCACATGCTCGCTGGCGGCGCCGACCTGCGTGTCGTACAGGAATTGCTTGGGCACGCCGATATCGCGACGACGCAGATCTACACCCACATCGATCGATCACGGCTTCGGGATGTTGTGCAGCAGTGTTTGCCGAGAGATCGCCGATCCGCTTGATTCGCGCCGCGGCTGGTATACCATCACGGCCATGCGATACGTCTTCGTACTTGCGATCTTGTGTTCCGGATTCGCCGCCGCCGCGCGGTCGAATGATGCCGAGGCATTCCGGCGGGCGGGCATCGAACCGATCGTGGCCCCGGATGACTATCGCGCTTTCATGGCCGACCTGCAGCTCGACCGCGATCAGATGGAAGCGGCCGACCTGCTGCTCGATGATTATGCGTCCGGCATGCGACAGGTACTTGCAGACCTGAGAGCGCAGCAGGAGAGGGATCGACAGCGGCTTGATGCGGCGCTCGAAGGGAAGATCCGCTTGAGTGCCGATGCGATCCGTGAGTTGCGGATGTCGCTTCGCGGGGCTGTACAGGACTCATGGAGGGTGGCAGATGAGCGAATGCAGGAGATGGTCGAATGGGCCACGCTGCTTTCTCAGTCCGATCCAGCGACGCAGGCCCGCGCCATTGGCCGCTTTCATCGGCGTATCTATTTGACTGGGCATGGCCGCGCCGGATTGGTTGACGTTGCTGCCCTTGCAGCGGATGCCGCAGAACTTCAGGCCATCGATGAAGAAGCAGTGCGATCCGCCCTGGCGGTCTACGATCAAGCGATCGCCACCACGGCCAAGGATGACGCGCTCGCTGTCCGGGAATCTCGAATCACCGATGTCATCGCATCCCTTCGAGGGGATTCCGAGACCCGTGCATCACTCCAACGGGCGTCGGCAGCGAGGTGGCGGGTCCGCATGGCAGTTCAGGACGCTGCCATCGCTGCGATTACGGCGCTTGTGCCCTCACGTGATGCCGATGCCCTCAGGCGGTGGAGCGATCGGGTCAATGCAGCCTTTTTCCCGAGCGTGTACGGCCCGCTCCATGCTTCGATTGCGGCGGAGTGGGTCGCCAAGAATGGCGATGCTACGCACGTGGAAAAGGCAACGGCCTGCATCAATGACGCCATGGATGAATTGCGGTCGCTTCAAGGCGAAGCGGTGACTTTGCTCCGCGAAGGGCGCGAACTCGGCGTCGATCTTGACCATGACGCAGCGGCTCTGGTGAGCGAAGCCAGGGAGGTTCGCATGCGATATCTGCAGAACAGCGGTGAGCGATCTGTTCTTGAGCAGGAGATGTTCGCGTGCGTGGTGCGACCACTCAGCGATGGCCAGAAGGCGGCGATTCGCCGCATTCTGATGATGGGCCACTGACGTAGTAGCGATCGAGAACCCGCTGCCAGTCAGCCGCCGACTTGACGGCGATGAAAGCCTTGCGAACAGTCTCTGCCTGTTCGTGATGCACCGAGAATCGAATGCCGAACTTTCGCATCATGCGGGAACCACCCGCCTCACCATGAAGCGCCGCGCAGAGCCGAAAGTGATCGATGAGCGCATGCCGCTGCTGTACAAGTGAGGGCGGCGTTGGATTCTCGCCCCGCATCAGCTGCCTTGCTTGGGTGAATATCCAAGGGTTCCCGATGCACCCGCGGGCCACACTGACGGCGTGTACACCGGTCTGCTGCATCATGGCGAAGATGTCGCCGACCTCGAAGATGTCACCACTTCCGAAGATCAGGCGGTCTGGGTGCCGCTGCACGAGCTGCCGAAGGAAGGGCCAGTGTGAGGGTCCGATGTACCTCTGTTCGACTGTTCTGCAATGCACGGTGGCCCACAGGAAACCTGCCTCGTAGGCACCCTCGAATATCGTCTCGAAGTTGGCGGCCATCTGCGGCGAGTCGTCCCACCCACGGCGAAGTTTGACGGTGCAGGGAATTGCGTTCGGTACGGCATCTCGTACGGCGCGGAGCACCGCAATCGCTTCGGTGGGGGCCGTCAGGAAATGCCCGCCACGCTTCCGTCGTTTGATCTTCTTGACAGGACATGCGAGGTTGACATCGACCACATCGTGACCAAGTTCCACCAGCATCGCTGCTGCCTTCCCCATCTCATCAGGGTCAGAGCCCATGACCTGTCCGGCAACCGGATGGTCTTCGAGTCCAGACAGTCGGTTGTTGTCGGGATCTCCAAGACATTCCGCGCGAAGGATGTTCGGGTCTTCACGGGTGCGGCCTTTCCCACCGCTGATCAGTGTTCGATCGAGCAAGGCCTCGGTGACGCAATAGGGACAACCGTGCCGCCGAGCCACAAGCCGCATGGCGGCATCGGAGTAACCAGCGAGCCCGGCTTGGAAGAACGGCGCATCGAAGCCTGCGACCGCGTCTGAAATCCGCGGGTCGACCCGGGTGCCTGCGGCGAAGTGCAGGAGCTGCGCATCACAGGCTGTGCGAGGACGCTTCGTTGATGGCGTGTGTGTGGACATGGTGGCGTGGTCACCATGGTAGGATGGGCCACATGCGATCGATCATTCCAGTTGCGGTGTTGCTGCTTGCTTCGTGCCATCATCCGGACTTTGACCCCTCTAGAGCCCACGAAGCCTATCCCTACGAACTGCACACCACCGAGACTCTTCCGGTCGAGGTGTTCCGCGACGGCACAACGATTTCTATCGTCAACGCCACAGCTCGCTCGTGGGATGCGGCCACGATCTGGATCAATCAAAGTTATAGCGCACCCATCGCTCGTCTCGCTGCGGGACAGACGGTACATATGAGTTTGTCGAGTTTCCGCGACAACATCGGCGAATCATTCCCGGCAGGCGGATTCTTATCATCTCGCCGATCGATGCCCGTGCGGTTGGTCGAGGTGCAGCCGGCGCCCGGTGAACACATGATCGGCTTCGTTGCCATTCGGTAAGAGGCGGGGGATCAGTGGCCCGATTCCGGTCCTCTCTTCCATGTTTCAAATGTCATGTCGGGCGAGTGCGACACCGATTGTACGCAGGACCATCCGTCACCAAGTTCTGGGAACGACGTATCGCCCTCAGCGTTGATGTGTACTCGCGTGAGTTCAATGCGATCCGCTTCGCCAAGAAACAACCGATAGATCTCACCGCCGCCGATCACCATGACGGTTTTCGCGGAAGCAGCTGCAGCAAAGACATCGCTTGTTGTGTGTGCGATGACGGCGCCGTCCGCCGCAAAGGAGGCATCTCGGGTGATCACGATATTGAGTCGACCCGGGAGCGGCCGACCGATTGAATTCCACGTGCGCCGCCCCATGACGATTGGATGGCCCATCGTGAGTTCCTTGAATCGTCTGAGGTCATCCGGAAGATGCCACGGCATGTCGCCGTCTCGTCCGATGATGCCGTTGTCCGAAACGGCGGCCACCAGCACAATGGTTGGTCGGCCCATACCCGTCAGACCGCCACCGGCGCAGAGATCCGCGGATGAGGGTCATAGTCGATGATGGCGATGTCGTCGTCGGCGAAGGCGAACAGATCGGAGACGTCCGTGTTGAGTTGCAGTGTTGGGAGTGATCGCGTCTCGCGGGCGAGCTGCTCGTCTACTTGTTCCACGTGATTGCTGTAGATGTGCGCATCACCGAAGGTGTGGATGAATTCACCAGGCTGCAATCCGGTCACCTGGGCCATCATGTGCGTCAGGAGGGCGTAGGAGGCAATATTGAAAGGGACACCGAGAAAGAGGTCCGCGCTCCGCTGATACAACTGGCACGAGAGCCGTCCATCGGCGACATAGAACTGAAAGAGGGCGTGGCAGGGGGCCAGGGCCATGTGTTCGATCTCGCCGACATTCCACGCCGAGACGATCAGTCGCCGGCTGTCTGGAGTATTCCGGATGCCATCAAGAACAGAGGTGATCTGGTCATGGGTGCGGCCATCGGCACCTTTCCAACTTCGCCACTGCGCTCCGTACACCGGACCGAGGTCGCCCCGTTCGTCCGCCCACTCATCCCAGATGGTCACGTTCCGCTCTTGGAGCCACGCCACGTTCGTATCGCCACGCAGAAACCACAGCAACTCGGCGATGATTGATCGCAGGTGTACCTTCTTGGTCGTCACCAGCGGGAAGCCATCCGCCAAATCGAACCGAAGCTGCCGACCGAAGACACTCAGCGTACCCGTGCCGGTTCGGTCCGCTCGCGGCGAGCCACTGTTTCGGACATCACTCAGAAGATCGAGGTACTGACGCATTGCCACTCAGGGTAGCGGCTTTCAGAAGGCGGCCGCAACGAGTTCGCGGGTGATGGCATGGGTTGGCGCCCCCAGCACTTCCTCGGCCGGGCCTTCTTCGACGATGCGACCGGCGTCCATGACGGCGATTCGATCACAAATAGAGCGAGCAACGCCCAGATCATGGGTGATGAAGAGCATCGCGAGGCCTCGTTGCTCGCGGAGGTCATGGAGCAGATTCAGGATCTTGGCTTGTACCGTGACATCCAGCGATGAAGTGGGCTCGTCGCATACGAGAACCGATGGATCGCTCGCGAGCGCCCGGGCGATGCAGATGCGTTGCCGCTGCCCGCCGGAAAACTGGTGGGGATAGCGGTCGAAGGAGTCGGCAGCGAGTCCGCAGAGCCCCAGAAGCGACCGCGCCCGTCGTGCCGCTTCGTCATGATCTGCCAGACCGTGTACCAGAAGTGGCTCGGATACCAGATCTCCCACCCGCATACGGCCATTGAGCGATCCGCCCGGGTCTTGGAAGACCATTTGCATGTGGCGGCGAAAGTGCCTGAGTGCGCCTCTTGGAAGCGAGGCCAAATCGGTACCGTTGATTCGGACGATTCCCGAGTCGGGAGCCAGCAATCGCAGGGCCGCGCGGGCGCAGGTCGTCTTGCCGCAGCCAGAACTGCCCACCAGCCCGAGTGTTTCGCCGGTCGAGACGCTCAGGCTGATATCACGGAGTACCGGCCGAAGTTGACCAGTACGGGCCTCTGGCAATTGGATGCTGAGGCCTTCGATTTCAAGGGCTGCGCTCACCGTGGTTGGCTTTCGGCCTGATCGGTGAGCGTCGCGGTGCGGCTCAGGAATTGCCCACCATCAGTGGTGGATCTCCATAGCGATACATCGACCGGTGTTCCAGGGGCGATTGCCGAGACAACGGATCGCAACTGATCGACCGTACGGATCTCATGTGTTCCAATGTGTGTGATGAGATCGCCGCGGGCGATGCCAGCTTCTTCGGCGCCGCCACCTGGCGTGACGGCTGCGACCACGATTCCGCTCGGTGGCGCATTCAGCGCGGCGAGCATTGCGTGAATCGGATCCGTCATGGGAAGCACGACGATGCCACTTCCGGCCTGGGAGCAATGGGAGAGATCCAAGACTCGGGGCCGCAGGGGATCCCCTCGCCATGTATGTGAAACCTCAAGTTTGATGTCATCACCAGATAGCATCAACTCGCGCAGTTTCGACACATCCATCAGCGGCGCATCGTTGCACAGCCAAATGACGTCGCCAACCCGCAGCCCGGCCTCAAACACAGGCGAGTCTTCGGCCACCCGCGCGACGAAGCCGCCGCCGTCGATCATCTTGGCTGCCAGTATGCTGGCAATCGGGCGATCTGTATTGAGGGCGCGGATGCCGAGAAGTCCACGGTGGACACGACCTTCTTCAATCAGTTGCGGCACGATGGCGTCGATCATCTCGATTGGAATCGCAAGTGCTACGCCCGTGAACCGTCCCTCGGACACGGGATTCGCGGCATCATCGGCAATGGCCGTACTCATTCCAACGACATGCCCGAGGTGATCGGTGACGGGTCCACCGCTGCTGCCGGGGTTGATAGGGGCGTCGATCTGAAGGTAATTCTCGTAGGCCGGAAGTCGACCGCGGTCAGGAGCACTGGCCGTTCGACCGAGCCCGGACACGACACCGCCCGTGACCGAGAATCGGAAGTCCAGTGGTGAACCGAAGGCAAAAACCATGTCTCCCTGCTGCGCGCCGGGCGGGGTGGCGCGGGTGGCGGGCAGCGTGCGGGAAGCATTCATGGAGAGCACGGCAATATCTGTTTGTGGGTCGCTCGCGAGCACGGTGGCGGCTCGAATCGAACCATCGTGCAGTTGGACCTCGATGGAAGCGGCGCTGCGGACGACATGCCACGCCGTCACGACATGGCCCTGAGCATCCCAAATCCAGCCGCTGCCGGTTGTGTGCTTGCCGGCTCCGCCCCCTCGGTGCGGATTGACCCGTATGCCTTCGATGTGGACGACCGAAGGTTGGACGAATGCGGCCAGATCACGCTGGGCGCGGCTGAGGCTAGCCAGCACGGCGCCGTCGCCGCCCGGGTCTGCGAGCCGAAGCGCGGCATTGTGAACTTCAGTCTGTGTGTGCTGAAAATCGAGTTCGCGTTGTCCCCATCGCACGACCACAATCACAATGAGCGTGCTGATAAGCAGCAGCAGTGTGGGCAATACGGTTCGGACAGGGTGGTGATGTGAACTCACGTGGTCGTCTTGGGTTCGTCGATCATCGAGTATGGATGCTCACCAAGTTCGGCGGCGGCGACCATCGTCTTCCACCGCAGTGCCGCAGCCTGCACGCCCGAAGCGATGTCGGCAACAGGTTTGGCGAAGGATGGCTGCCAGTCGGTGAGCCCGAAGATGTCCTGAGTGACGACGATCTGCCCGTGGCAGGCAGGGCCGGCTCCGCACCCAATGACCGGGACGCTTGTGCGGCGGACGACTTCTTCGGAGACTTCCGCCGGGGTTGCTTCGACAAGCAGTAGGCAGGCGCCAGCATCTTCGAGCCGCAGCGCGTCCTCGACGATCTTCGCCGCTTCCACCTTGGTGCGGCCAGCGGCGCGGTAGCCGCCATCATGCTTGGCTCGCTGTGGACGGGAACCCACGTGGGCGCAGACCGGAATGCCCGCGCGGTTCATCTGCGAGACGAGACCGGTGAAGGTGCCATCGACTTCAAGTTTGACCGCGTCGGCTGTTCCCTCGGTCAGGAACCGCCCTGCGTTGCGGATTCCCTCGGCTTCGTCGCACTGGTAGGACATGAAGGGCATATCGCCCATCACGAATGTGTTCGGAGCCCCACGTTTGACGGCGGCCGTCAGCATCAGCAGCAGGTCGAGCGGCGCATGAATGGTGCCAGGCAGCCCGAGCACCATCTCCGCCGCGGTATCACCGACGAGCAAGAGTGGAATCCCCGCCCGTTCAAGGTGCCGCGCCGTGATGGCGTCGTAGGCCGTCAGGCACGCAAACCGCTCACCGCGCTCGGCATACCGTTGCAGCGTGCGAAGGGTGACTGGCGAAGCATGTGTGTCAGCCATTTCGTGAGTATACTCGACCCACCGAGGGGTTTATCTCATTGTGCCTCAGTGGCTTACGCGGCGGTCGGTTGCCTGCGGCCTGGCCACTCAATCGAATGATGTGCCCGGCGGCTCAGAATGGCAATGCAAGCGTCTGCGGGGGGGCGGGGTCAGCCAGCCCGGCAGCGGCAGCAAGTTGCTGGTCGGTCAGGATCGTGCGAAGTTGCTCAAGTCGCTTCAAGCCGGCCTCGCGGCGAGCGAAGATGTGCCGGTCAATCTCCTGCTTGATCTGCTGGGCTTCATAGAAGGCTTGGCCTTGATCTCTGGTCTGTTCTCGCTCAGCGGCCACAATGGCGATGGCAGCTTCTGTTTCCAGCCACCACGCCTCATTGTGTTCTGCGGCGAGCATCGCAATCGCGCCTCGCTGCTCGTCGGTCAGCCCGTCGCTCTTGGCGGCGTCGCGATAGCGTTCAGAAAAGGCGTCGGTCCCGGCGATGCTGGGGAAGGCCTGATCAACCCAAATCAGGTGAAAGTGGTTCGAGTCTGCGACAGCTTCGGCGATGGCGTCGGCGGTGCGCTGCGTGAGTTGCGAAAGGGCATTGCGTTTCTTGGATGCCTCTTGTTGAAGTTTTTCGATCTCCATGGCGGCGGTCAGATCGATCTCCACCTTCCCCCCCGATTCGGCGGTCTTCATCATTGCGTGCATGCCAGCGTCAAGGGCATCGCGATCCTGTTTGAGTTCCTCTGAGAGGGTGGTCGCCGTGGCATGCCAGTCTTCTAAGACGGCGGACGCGGCGAGGCGGTCGGGCTCATTCATGTCTGATCGCTCGATCATCGTGAACAGATCGACCTTCCAGCGGTTGTCGGGAACACCGATCAACTCGGCGCTCGCCGACATCATGCCGCCCGCGAGTACCGAGAGTTCCCGGATTCGCGACAACCTCCAAGGTTCGACGAGGTCTGGATCATCAGTGAGTTCGGCGACGCCGGCAAAGAAGGCCGCATCGAGGTCGTCGAGCCCCTCACGCGAAATCGGCTGCATCATGAGCAGGCCCAACTTCATCTGAGTGGCCTGATCCGGGGTCTCGCCGCGCGCGAATGCTTCACTCATCTCCTTCCGCATCGCGCGGCGCTCGGCACCCCGCTCGGTTTCCATGGTCATTCGTGCGGATTCATGATCCGCATGCAGTGCTTCCAGGCTTGATCGACCAGCATCATCGAGGCGAAGGTCTCGAGCGAGTCCATCAAGCACGAACTGCTGAATGCTCGGGATTGTTGTGA
>CAYYGU010000021.1:0-17289 GCA_964471525.1 uncultured Isosphaeraceae bacterium | reverse complement strand
TGAACAAGCCACCGGCACAGGGCAAGGTGCGCTCTGGGCCGCTCCAGAGGCATCGAACGCTTGAGTTCTGCATACCGTTCTTTGAGTGGCGCGAGGATCCAGACTCGCATGACAGTGTGCCGATCCAACTCGATCGGGGCCCCGTGCAGCATGATTTCGACCGCATCACAGTCGTCTCGCTTGAGGAGACCGCGGAATTGCCGCCCGTCGACCAACTCCACGATTCCTTCGGTTGGCACCGGGAGTTCAAGGAGCGGCTCGATCGCCACGACCCGAGGAAGCGGGATGCTGTGCTGCGTCCCTGTTTCGTCGGTGATCCGCACCGCATCCTCGTCACGACCGACCAGTTCGCCGCACACGCGATGTTGGCCGTCAAAGTGGACGATGCACCGCGTCGGCGGCGGCGTAGGGGCAGCGGGGGGCTCGCCTTCGGCCATGAGCATCAGCAGGAAGAGTGCCAGCATGCTCAGGCGTCCTCAGAATCGTTGTTGCAGGGGATCGTCGAGAGGATGGAGGTTGTCCGGAGAAGGGCGGCAATATCGCCGGCGTGGTCCATGACCGAAGAGTCAACTTCGGCAGCCAATCGTTCACGCTTCTGCTCGCGTCTGAGGAATTCGACGGCCAGCACCGGAATCGAATCGGACTCGACGGCCTCGACCGACTCCAACCCTTCGCGATACACGATGCGGGCCGCAAGCGACTTGGCAATGAGCCAGCGGCGGTATGCCGGTGGCATTCGCTCCTGCAAGCGATCGCCTGCTGTGGCGAGCAGAATCTCGGGCAAGTGATCGGCGATGATTGTCTCCATGACGGCAAGATCGTCTTCGCAGAGCCCATCAAGTGAGCTTTCGATGGCGTCGGAGGTTCGAATGACCGCTCGGCTGAGTCGAACACTTGCTTCGGGCAAATGCAGCCGCGGTTGGCGACGCAGCATCCGGGCGAGCAGTTCCGCCTCAAGCCGCGCGAGTTTCCGCAACTTGCCTAGCACTTCATCGACGAATTGCTGCTTGATGCTGATGAACTCGTCCGGCGAGAGCAGCATGCTCGCGCCGATTTCATAGCTCGAGCAGATCACGCCGCACTTGTTCGCCGACGAATCCTTGAAAATCACAACGCCCGCGTCGGCGAGGCGGCTGCGGGCATGCGGCGTCAGGAAGAGGTTCGCACCTTCCACGATCAGCCTGCTTGAGGGGGCGCCATCCTTGAGGAGGAACTCCCGCCAGTTCGCCTGATGCACCGTCGCGGGCCGTCCGCCGCAGGGCATGAATGCATCGGCCACGACGCGGTTGTGCAGCGTGTTGCGAAGACGAACACCATCGGCCGCTTCGAGGTCGGCCACGCGTCCCTCTGGTCCGAGTTCCGAGGGATTGAATGACGCGACTGGCAACCCGGCATTAACGAGCCTCAGCAGCTCGTCGTGGCTCAACCCCGCGGGATCTTCCGCCGAACCGCTGCCATCGGCGATACCGACAATGCACGCGTTGTCGCCGAATTCCCGGTGCATGATGCGAATGGCGTTGCCGCCGACGTCTCCGTCTGGTCCACCGGTGATCTTGACGGTGAACCGATCTCGCCGCGGATGAATGCCGATCGCCCGAAGTCCCACTTCAAGGAAGACAACGACGCCCTCGCTTGTCACGCCGAATTCCTTGTGGTTGATGCCAGCGCCCGGCTTGCTGCTCATCAGCGCCGTCGGGATGGGATACCCCCGCCGCGCCGCCCAGGCGACGATCCAATTGATAAGCGTGGGCGAGATGTTCTCGTCTGGTCCGAGGTAGATCAACTCGGGCTCACCAAATCGGTCGATGACCCGCGCGGTGATGGCGGGATCGTCGACAATCAAGTCGAGCAGCGCATCGACAAATGCCTTGACGCTGCGATCGCACAACTCGTCCGGGTGAACCAGAATGGCTGCTTTGGCACCGCCCTCCGGGATGTCCTTATTCTTGAGTTGCTGCGCGGAGGCCAGCCCGTAGGCCTCGTCGTAGAGCCGCTCTGCCTCGCGGGTGAATTGCGGACCGCTTCGCGGCAGTACAGCACGAACGCCACCGCGGGCGATGTCGCGGAACCGTACGTGGAATCCATTGAATCCACGCCCGTGGACGAAGAAAACGCCGTAGGGAAGGTCGGGACGCTCATCGTTCTGAAGCAGGGTCGGGTCGAGCCGCATGGAGAGGGCATACCGCTGCTCAACATAGATGTTGGTACGGAACGTCGCGACGACCGCGTCAAGCATGGCGTGCAGGACGACGCGGGCGTCTTCGAGATCGACCTCCGCATCGATTTCGCCGCGGAGCATGTCACGCCGCTGCTCGAATTCCCGATCGCCAAGCGGATGATTGGGATGGAATCTATCGAGGAAGAGATCACAGAGGGTTGTCGTCAGGTCGAGGTTGTCAACGGCCAGTCGCCGGACCCGTTCCGAGGTATAGGCATACCGGTTTCGGTGGGTGAGTACCTGATGCACCAAATCGCCGAGTGCCACGATCATCTCGGTGTGGGTGAGATCGAGGGTGGCGTGTGCCTGACTGAGCGTAATGGCTCGCTGGTCCGACCACTTGATTCGCTGCAAGTCATGTTCGACGCGATGCCACACGCGTCCGTCTGCATCGATGGGTCCGCCCTCCGGTGAGGTCACGACGAAGCCGACGAAACTCACGCTTCCGTTCTCGTAGTCGTCGATGGTGTCGAGGTAGGCGCGGTGGATGTTGATTCCGGCGTTGCTCAGTCGCTCGGCGATTCGCTCAAGCATGGTGCGGCGAGTGCTGTTGGCGACGGCCACAGAGATGCGGCTGAGATTGGGGTCGGTCTCGTCTTCAAGTCGCACGGCGGTGCTCTCTGTGCCGGTAACTTTCTTGAAGAGGTTCCAGTGCTGCACCATTCGAATCGGCGTGAGCGTAAGCACGACATCTGCGGAACATCGTTCAAAGAAATCGCGGATCGATTCGGGCGACCAATCTGGCGTTTCGGTCGCCGCATAGGCGATCGTTTCGTCCAACTTGGCGGCTTGTTCCGGATCACGCAAGTCGCACGGATCGACTTCGCCAAATTCAAAGGTGTCGATGACGAGCGAGCGGTCTTTGGCGGTATGAATCGTGGCGGCGCGAAGCGGCTGATCACGCGGCAGGTCGGCTACGAGTTCGGCCAGCACACCCGGCTCGTCGGCCGGACGCATGCTGGTCCATTCGCTTCCGTCTTCGCTCCGCAGCGTCAGTTCCACCGGACGTCCGCTCGCCTTCGCGGCGATGATGGCTCGCAGGTGGACCAGACGCGTTTCCTCGTCGGTGTCCTGAAAGTAGACATGCGGCATCTGTTCGAGGAACCACGGGACAACATCTTCGGATGTCGCGCGGAGCGAATCCACCACCAGATCAACGACATCGACAGCGTCGCCTGGCGTGGGGGATGCCGGTGAATCGGTGCCTGCAGACATCGGCGCAAGGTACCGAACCCGGAGGCCCGAGAAAAGGGCTTGCTGGCACTCCTGCCGATCAAACGGTCGGTACCGTAGGCGCATGGCAGATACGGCCCTGACCATCGGCAACTTCGACGGTGTGCATCTTGGACATGCCGCCTTGGTTGGCGCGGCGAGGCGACGCGTCGGTATGGAGGGTCGGGTTCTGGCCATGACCTTCGATCCGCCCCCGGCCGTCGTGCTCAGCCCGGGGACGGCCCGTAGGACACTCACCACGCTTCCTCGTCGCATCGAACTGCTGGAGTCGCTTGGGGTGGATCAGGTTCACGTGCAGTCGATCGATCGCGCGTGGCTTGAGCAGTCCGCCGAGGAGTTTATTCACGGCTCGGTGCTGCCATGCCGGCCCGATGTCATCGTCGAGGGGCCGGACTTTCGGTTTGGCAAGGACCGCGCCGGGACCATCGCGTGCCTTGCCGCCGCTGGCGCGACACACGGCTTTGAGGTGGAATGCCTCCCAGCGGTACGCGCGAGTTTGAGCAATCTTGAGCAGGTGCCGGTCCGCTCTTCACAGATCCGATGGCTGCTGAAGCGTGGTCGGGTGGCCGATGCGGCGCGGCTGCTCGGGCGTCCGTGGCGGATGGAAGGCACGGTGGTTCGCGGCGATCAGCGAGGGCGAGAGATCGGATGTCCAACGGCCAATCTTGAGGCCGCCGCAGTGGTACTGCCTGCCGATGGAGTCTACGCCGGCACGGCCATCTGTGGCGACGGGACGTTCCCGGCTGCGGTCAGTATTGGAATCAAGCCGACCTTTGGCGGTGCGACGCGGGTTTTCGAAACACACCTGATCGGATGGGATGGGCCGGTGGATCAGTATGGCTGGCATCTGCAGGTCGACCTGCACCGGTGGCTGCGAGATCAAATCGCCTTTGACTCGCTCGAGGCACTTCGTTCGCAAATCGCTCGGGATGTCGATGCTGCCGCGTCGATCCATACCCCCTGAGCGGTATCCTGCCTCCCCATGAACTACCACAGCACCGTGACCATGCATGACCTTGCCGAGCGGATCCGCGCGGCCAAAACCATTGTGTGTACATCCCACGAGAAGCCCGATGGCGATGCGGTTGGATCGGTGTTGGGCCTGGTCAGGGCGCTGGCCTCGGACAAGACCATGCACGCATGGTTGCTCGGGTCGGTTCCACCAGCAATGGAGGCCATGACCGGAGACACGCCGTGGACCCATGTTGGCTCGGCCGAGAAGATTCCTGATGTCGAGCCTGATCTCATCATCGTGCTTGACACCGGGGCGTGGAGCCAATTGGGCATACTCGGGCAGTGGCTGCGAGCGCGGGCCGACCGGGTGATCGGCTTGGACCATCACGCCAGCGGTGACGATGTCGCGCCTCAGCGAGTCGTCGATTCCACAGCCGCCGCATGCACGATGTTGGTCCTGCAATTGATCGATTGTTTGGGCATCGAACTGGATGTGTCCATCGCCGAGTCCCTCTTCGGTGGGTTGGCGACCGACACCGGCTGGTTCAGACAGGCCAATGCCGATGCCGCCGCCTTTGCCGCTGCGGCTCGGCTGCTCGCGTGCGGGGTCGACAAGGACGGGCTGTACCGCATGATCGAGGAAACCGCCCGCCCTCAGCGGCTGGCACTGCACGCGCGGGCATTGGCCACGGCGGTGTGGGTCCACGACGGCGAAGTCGCCATCATGCGGCTGACCCGCGAAGACTTCACCGAGACTGGTGGGCGTCGCTCCGAGGTCGTGGGGCTGGTCAATGCCCCGCTGGTTGTGCAGGGTGCTGAGATGTCGGTGCTGCTCGTGGAGGAATTCGAGGGCGGCGTCAAGGCCAGTATGCGATCAAAGCCACCGCGGGTTCCGGGCGGTCCCTTCATCGATGTTCGGGCTGTCGCGATGCAACTCGGTGGCGGTGGGCATGTCCACGCTGCCGGCGTTCGACTGGACGGTGACCTCGATGCGGCAGCCGAATCGATCGTGCAAGCACTCGCCCACGAGACCGCGTGAGCAGGCGGCGGCTGATCCAGTTGGCCCTGATCTGTGGTGTGGCCGCGGTGCTTACGTTGCTTCTTGGCACCATTGGATCGCTGCGGGCCTTCCAGATGGCCACGCTGCGGGCAGCCCCCGAGGCATCCTTTGAGGTCCACGCGGCCGGGCCGTGGGTTGTGGCCAGTCAAACACGCGGGCGTCTTGATGGTCAGCCGCTTGTGGGTGAGGCCATCACCATCGATCGCCTGACGATTCGAGACCCCAAAGGCGGTGTCGTTCCACTCGGTGAGCCGGACCACGTCGTTCGATATCACCACACCGATCGCGACGGTGTGGTGGTCGGTCAGTTTGATGCCACAGATCTCGGCTCGTATCGAGTGCGGGTTGCCCACGGCGATGGGGGCATCCTGCTCGGCGTCGGTCCGGATCCAATCGGTCCGGTCAGCGGATGGGTCCTGATTTCGGGCTCCATTGCCATCGTGCTGTTCGGGGTCGCCTGTTGCTTCGGCTGGATCGCATTCCGGGTTTCGCGAGGCTGATACAGGCCTTTTGAGATCGGCTTGAGATCGCAGCAGCGCCTCTGGCGACGGACCGCGTACACTCAAGGCATGCCGGATCGACCCAACCAGCAGCCTCATCCTGCAGTCACCCGGCTCGCTGGCCGCGCTGCGTGGCGACTGACCTGCCGTGGTGTTCTTGCGGCGTTGTGCGTGTATGCAACCATTGCAGCAGCGGCGGCGCTGGTGGTGGCGATTGTCGCGTCCCTTTCCGGACAACCACCAATGCCGTGGGGATGGATCGCGACCGTCTTGGGGGCTGGCGTCCTTGTCGCCGCTGCGATGCGGTGGATCACCGCGAAGGTGTCACTCATTCGGGCGGCGATCGTGTTGGACGAGCGGCTGCGTTTGCATGATGCGCTGTCTACGGCGATGGCCTTCTCAGCCCGCGGAGATGACCCACTGGCTGCAGGCCATCAGGAGGTCGCGGCCAATCATGCCCGCTCACCGGATATTCGCCGCGCACTTCCGCTGGCGGTACCGATTGGGATTCCGCGGCGATGGTGGTGGCCGGTGAGCGTGGCGGCTCTGGCGACGTCCATTGCGGTACTTCCTCCAATGGTGGGGGAGGGCCGGGCCGCAACAGGCCTTCCGCCCGCTGCGATGAGTGAAGCGCAACTTGATACCGACGAAGCGATCGCAACCATGCAGGAGGCTCTTGATGCATCGCCGGAGTTGCAGGCCGCCATGGAGGGGGCGTTTGATCTCAAGCGGCACGCGGAACTCAACAGCCCGGCGGAACTGCGTCGAGAGACGCTTCGAGATCTCACCGAACTCAACCGCCGCCTCGAGGCCTTCCAAGTCGGTGACCAACAGCGGCAACTGAAGCGAACCCGCGAGCGGCTCTCCAAGATCGATCAATCAAAGGACGCGACATCGCGTCTTCGTCGCGCCATGGCAGCGGGCGACATGGAAGCCACCGCCAAGGCAATGCAGCGGCTTGGCGAGGCTGGAGCCGAAGGCAGTGATGCCCGCGCCGCGGCGTTGGAGGCTTTGGCGCAGGATCTCGCCTCCGCCGCCGCTCGTGACGAGGCATTCGAACAGGCGCTCAAGGATGCAGGCCTCTCCGATGCCGATGGGATCGAGGATGCCGAGCACCTGAGCGAAGCCCAGAAGGAAGAACTTCGCAAACAGTTGATGGATGCATTGGCTGCGACCGAGATGCTCGACCAGCTCGCCAAGGAATGTGAGAACTGTGCGAGTCAGTGCAAGAATCCGGGCGGCGCAGCGCCGTCTCAGGGTGCGTCGGCCAGCAAGAAGCTTGCAGAGTCCGATCGGGCCTGCAAACAAGCCGGCGCGTGCCAGAGCGCATGCAAGTCCGGCCTGAGCAAGGCTGGTCAATCGCTGGCATCCCGGCCGGGCTCGGCGCGACAGCAGGGCGGCCGCGGACCGCGGCCAGTCGAAGATGATCCCGCGGCGTCCACGACCGCGGCCCGCTCGCGTTCCAATGTGGATGCCACCTCGAAGGTTCTGGCGACCTCCTCGGTGTCTGGCCCATTGACCCGCGGCACCGTCTCCGCCCCGTCCAGTTCGCCGATTCAATCGGCTCGCCGCCGCGTCGAGCGGGGGCTCGATGTGCAGCGAATTCCGCGGCGATACCGTGAAGCGGTCGCCGCGTGGTTCGCCGCCACGGGCGACGTGGCAGAGGCGGCCGAGGCGGACGCGGAACAAGAAGCACCATCCGAAGAGCCCGCCGAGGCATCGGAATCGCCGTGACACGAGTGGTGTGGTGTACGCTCGGTTCTCTGGCGTGCTTGGGGACCATCCTTGCCGGTGGATGCGAGCGTGGCGGGCCGAGCGTTGTGGTCTATGTTTCAACCGACGAGGCAGTGGCGCGGCCCATCCTTGAGGCCTTTGAGCATGCCCATGGCATCCGCGTGCTGATGGTTGGCGACACCGAGGCACGCAAGACCACGGGGCTTATCGAGCGTCTGCGGAGCGAGCGGGAGAGACCCCTCGCCGATGTGTTCTGGTCTTCCGAGGCCATCGGAACCGTGGCGCTGGCCAACGAAGGGCTGCTCGCGCCACACGTCTCGGAAGCGACCCGCGACTGGCCGCCGCAGTGGCGAGACGCTTCGCATCGCTGGCATGCCTTCTCGCCGCGGCCGCGGGTCGTGGTGTTTGATCCGAATCGCATTCGGGAAGCGGATGTTCCGAAGACGTGGGGCAGTTTGGTGGATCCTCGCTGGCGGGGCGAGATCGTCATGGCGGACCCTCGCTTTGGCACGACCGGTGGTCACCTCGCCGCACTGCGATGGTGGCACGACACGAAGCCGGGCGATGGGTGGAACCAGTGGCTCGACGGCATGGCGAGCAATGAGGTTCGCATGCATCCTGGTGGCAACGCCGGCGTCGTTGATGCGGTGCGGCGAGGAGAGGCGATGCTCGGGCTTACCGACGCGGACGATGTCCGGGCGGCCAATCGAGCCGGGGCGAGTCTTGCGATGGTGCTGCCACGCCATGGACCGGCCACCGGCGAAGGCCCGATGTTGATGCCCAATACCGTCGCCATTGTGCAAGGCGCGCCGCATCCCAGAAGTGCGGCGATGTTGGCCGACTGGCTCTGCTCGCCGGAGGTTGCGCGGCGCCTCGCCGCATCCGTGTCGGGCAATGTGCCGCTGCACCCGTTCGTCGCTGCTGAGTTCCCTGAACTGATCGTGGATGACCCGCTCATTCTGAATCTATCCGAGGTGGAGTCTCAGTGGATGCCGGCAGTCGAGTCTGCGGTTCACGCCATGCGAGAAACGGCTGGCGGTGCGAAGTAAGGGTCTGTTGCTTGTGGCGTGGGGTGTCGTGGTCGGATGGCCGGCCCTAGGGGTGCTGCGCGCCGTGCTTGGGGGACCATCGCCGGACGCTTCTCAGTTGCCGCCACTGCATTCGACCGGGACGCTGCTGCTGACAACGCTCGCGTGGTCGATCGGTGTGGCGATCTGCTCGGTCGTCGCGGCCGTGCCGGCGGCGAGACTCATTGCGGGCGCGGCTCAGGCAACCCGGGCGGTTCTGCTGGCGGTGCTGGTATTCGGTCTGCTGCTGCCGACGTGGGCGGTGTTCTATGCCTGGTGGATGTCGGTTCCCCCGGGGACCGCACTCTATGACTGGGCGGCGGACAGCGGCGGCGTCGCACCCGTGCGATGGTTCATGCTGGCCGTTGCCATGATCGCTGGCACGTGGCCGCTCGTGACGTGTTGCGTACTTCCCGCCTCGATGCAGTGGTCCGCCGCCCGGTGTGACCACTTGGCGATCGATGGCGTCGGTGCCATCGGTCGAAATCTGGCGAGGCTTCGGGTTGAGCGAACCGGCGTGCTGGTCGGTCTGGTCGTCGCAGCGGTCATCACGGCGGGCTGCACCACGGCCTTCGATCTGGCCGGTGTCTTCACGATTGCCAACGAACTTCGCGCCCGCGCGGCACTCGGGGCGGATCTTGGGAGTGTGGCCGCCAGTGTGTGGCCCGTTGCCATTGCCGCAATTCTGGCAGCGGGACTGCTGTGGTGGTGGGTGGGCCGGGCCAGTCAGACACTCGAGCCGCCGAACCGCGTCGCGGGACCAGGCGTCGGTGCCGCGATTGTCGCGGTCTTTGCATGGGCGGCACTCGTTGCGGCGCCGCTGCTGCTTCTTGCGGTCTTATGGGCGCGGATCGACGTGGCGGAGGGTTCTGCGCAGGTGTCCAGTGCTGGACCGGTGTGGGCCGCGCTCGGCCGCGCGGGTATCGTGGGGCTTGGCAGCGGCGTGATCGTCCTTGGGACACGGGAATGCTGGAAGACGCGGTGGACCACCCTGCTCGGCGTGACGTGGGTTGCCGCTGCGTTCATGCCAGCGACAGTGGTGGCTGCAGCGGTTGGAGCAGCCTGGGACGGGTCTGTCAGTCGCAGCGGCGGGGCGTGGGTACTCGGTCTTCTTGTGCGCGGAGGGGCGGTGGGCCTGCTGGCCTCGCGGTGGCTGTCGGCCACCGAGCCGCGTCGTCAGCGTGATCTGCGAATGCTCGACGCCTCGCCATGGTGGCGGCTCGATCCAACCACGTCCGCCGCCGCCGCCGCAGCGGGCATGATTGCGGTGGCCTTTGCAATATCGGATATCTCGCTGGCTGCTCGCCTCGCGCCGCCGATGTCGCATCCGCCGATGGCTGTCACGCTGCTCAACGCCATGCACTATCAACGGCCCGAGACCGTCGTGCGAGTGCTGTCGCTGCTTCCGCTGCCGGCGGTCGCGGCAGGCGGCGTCGTACTGCTGTGCCTGCTTCGCGCTCGCCGCGGAACGATGCCGATGCTGCTGCTCTGCGTGTTGATTCCGATGGGGTGCGAGCGGATCGATGACACCGAAGCAGGGATTCCACCGGTCCCGGCCACGGCGTGGAATGGCTTGCCGGGCCGCACGCCTGGACGATTCGATGTGCCTCGCGGAATCGCTTCGGACGGCCACGGCGGCGTGTACGTGGTTGACAAGTCTGCACGGGTGCAGCATGTCGATCCTCTCGGCGTGGTGAGCCAGTGGTGGACCATGCCTGCATTCGAGAACGGCAAGCCGACGGGACTGAGCGTCACCCCCAGCGGAGAGGTTGCGGTGGCCGATACGCACGAATACCGCGTCAGCGTTTTCAATCGGGCGGGAGGGTTGGTTCGGACATTTGGTCAGTACGGTATGGGCCCCGGCCAGTTCATCTACCCCACGGACATCGTGGTCGATGCCACGGGGCAGTGGTTTGTATCGGAGTACGGCGGCAACGATCGAATTCAAGTTTTCGACGAGGCCGGCTCGCCGATTCGCCAACTTGGCGGTCCCGGTGATGGTGCGGGCCAGTTCCGCAGGCCTCAGTCGATGTCCTTCTCGCCCGCTGGTGACGTGTTGTGGGTGGCTGATTCGTGCAATCATCGTGTCCAGGGCATCGACCCACGGACCGGCGAGCAGGTGCGGGAGATTGGGGCCGGTTGGATGCGGTATCCCTACGGGGTGGCAGCGCTTCCGGACGGGCGTATCGTCGTGACCGAGTATGGGGCGCATCGTCTGAGTCTGTGGAACCCGGACGGCACGCGACTTGGGGCGTGGGGTCGTTGGGGCCGCGGTCCTGGCCAACTTCGAATGCCGTGGGGTGTCACCTACGATCCTCAGGGTGAAGTGGTGCAGGTATTGGATACGGGGAACTCCAGAATCCTGAGCATTCCTCTCGCCGCGCTCGCAGAGCAGTAGCATTGTGCCAATGCAGTTTGAACACCCGGGATGGTTGTTGTTGTTGGTGCTGCTGGCGCCGGTCTTGTGGTGGTCGCGTGGTGCGCGAGTATCGCTTGGTCCGATCCGCGGGGTTGTCGTCCCGGCGCTGCGGTGCATGCTGGTGACCGCCCTCGTGCTGGCGCTGGCCGATCCGGTCATGCTGCGATCAAGCAATGATTTGACGGTCGCGGTTGTGCTCGATCGAAGCCGCTCGATCGCGGAGTCTGAACTCAACGACGCCGTGAGTTGGCTGCAGGAGGCGACCCTGGTTCGAGGCGAATCGGATCGGCTTGCGGTCATTCACGCCGCGCGGGAGGCGGCGGTTGTCGTGATGCCGGATGCGCACGGTCAGGTCGGCATCGAATCGGTGCAAGGACGAACCGACGGGAGCGACCTCGCTGGCGCTGTGGAGTTCGCAAAGGGACTGCTGCCAGAAGCGGGCGCGCATCGCCTTCTGCTCGTGAGCGACGGCAATGAGACGATCGGTTCGTTGCTTGAGGCTGCGGACCGCGCTGCCGAGGCAGGTATTCCAATTGATGTGCTGCCCGTGCGGTACGAGCGGGGCGGCGAAGTGATGGTCGAGCGGCTCCTGGCGCCCTCGGACATCCGACCGGGCGACGCGGTTGACTTGCGGGTTGTACTTCGCAGCCAGTCTTCGGCGAAGGGCCGTTTGGTGCTCTTTCGCAACGGAACGCCGATTTCGGTGGCCGGTGGGGCGGGCTTGGAACTCACGCTTGATCCGGGTTTGACGGTCATTCCGCTGACCGTTCCCGCCGCGGGCGGTTCGATGCAGCGATACGAGGCGGTCTTCGAGCCGGCGGCGGGCAGCGGCGATGCGCGAAGCACGAATAATCGAGCCGCCGCCGTCTCCTTGCATGCAGGTCAGGGACGGGTCTTGCTTGTATCAGAGGGCTCCCAAGGCGCCGATCGGCTCGCGGGTCTGCTCAATGGGCGGGGGCTTGCTGTGGAAGTTGGCGGTGTCGAATCGATCATTGGTGGCCCGGCGGCACTGGCTGCATGGGATGCCATCGCGCTGGTGAACCTTCCACGGTGGAGTCTGCCTGATCATGTTGATGGTGAGCTGGCCTCGTGGGTCCGCGACGGTGGTGGGGGCCTCTTGATGACGGGCGGGCCGACCGCCTTTGGTGCTGGCGGCTGGATTGGTTCGCAGGTTGCGGAGATTCTTCCGGTCGGACTCGATCCGCCAGCCGAGCGGCAACTTCGTCGCGGTGCGCTGGCCATCATCTTGCATTCGTGTGAGATGCCTCGGGGCAACTACTGGGGCCGGAAGGTGGCCGAGGCGTCGATCGAGGCGTTGTCGAGTCTGGACTACGTGGGCATTGTCGAGTTCGAGAATCGGAGCGGCGGCACCGAGTGGGCCTTCCCCATGCAGGTTGCCGGCGACAAACGCGCCGCCCTGCACGCGGCCGCATCGCTCAAGTACGGCGATATGCCGTCATTTCGAACGGCCATGCAGCGGGCGCTGCAAGGGCTCAAGGGCGTGTCGGCTGGGCAGAAACACGTCATTATCATTTCTGATGGCGATCCACAACCACCGCCTCCGGCGCTTCTGGACCGGTACGTGGCGGCCAAGGTTAGTGTGAGTACGGTGATGGTTGGTGGTCATGGCACGGCGGTGGATCGCCGCCGCATGCAGGCCATCGCCACGGTCACCGGGGGCCGATTTCACGACGTCCAGAGCCCGTCGCAGTTGCCGGGGATCTTCATTCAGGAAGCGCAGGTCGTATCGCGATCGCTGGTGCAGGAGGGTACCTACGCACCGCAGTGGCAAGGGCCAGGCGGTGGCCCGCTCCCGTCAAACGCCATCGACGCCATTGGGGCATTGCCGGAGATCGGCGGCTATGTGCTGACCGAGCCGCGCGGGGGGTTGGCTCGTGACGCGATCGCCATTCCTACCGAGCACGCCGACGATCCGTTGTTTGCGTGGTCCCATCAGGGCCTCGGCCGGGTTGTGGCATTCACCAGCGATCTTGGAGCGCGGTGGGCCGACGGCTGGGCGGGATGGGAGGGTGAGGTGCCGTTGTGGGAGCGAACCGTGTCATGGCTCACTCGCCCCCGGGACGACGGAGCGCTGGCCCTCTCGCTTCAAGAGGGCGAGGATGGCGATGTCGTGGTGGACATCGAAGCAAGGGACTCGGACGCAGGATTCCTGAACTTCTTGCAGACGCAGGCCGCCGTCATGGGACCGGGTGGCGTGAGCGCTCCACTCAATCTGAAGCAGACCGGCCCCGGCCAGTATCGCGGCAGCTTTCGCATGGGCGATGTCGGAGGCAGCGAACATTCCACCGGCGGCGGGGGCTGGGTTGTTGGGGTTCGGTATCGCGGGACCCGGCCGGGCTCGGGTGATCCGGTAGATGGTTGGGTCCAGGGGGCGGTGGTGCAGAACTGGCCGGACGAAGATCGCGCGGTTCGCAGCAACGAGGCGATTCTCGCTCAGGTGGCCCAGCGGAGTGGTGGGCGAGTGTTCTCGATTGATGAGGACCCCTCGCTTGTTCGGGTGTTCGAGCGGGAAGGGCTCCCTTCGGTGGCGGGGCACCGGACGATCTGGGGTGTGCTCTCGATGTTGGCCGCGGTCCTCTTGCTGATCGACATCGCGGTCCGTCGCATTGTGCCGGACGCGCACCGTCGCCAAACCCTCGCACGCCGCGCCGCGGGGCTTGGCGATGCTGCGGCGGGGTCGGCATCGGTGGCATGGAAGCAGGTCAAGGCAAAGGCGGCTGCGCGGCGGACGGCACGGCGATCGGAACCGGCCGCCAACCCCACACCACCATCACCTCCGAAAGAAAACGGCACGTCGCCCAGTGAGGACGAGGTGCACGATGAAAGCACCATGTCCCGCCTCCGTGCCGTGCGAAAGCGGCTCCGCGATCAGGAGGACGAGCCATGATCCGAGTGCCTGCTCCCGAACCTGTCCCGGCCACCATGGAAGCGGTCCATGCTTCGGTGCAGCAGGTGCAGGCCGGGATCGCTGCGATGCGTTCAGAGATTGCGGGAAGCGTGATGGGGCAGTCAGGGGTTGTGGATCAGGTGTTGTGCTGTCTTCTTGCCGACGGCCATGCGCTGCTTGAGGGTGTACCCGGAACCGGTAAGACGCTGCTCGTTCGCACGATCGCCAGCGCGACCGGCTTGGACATGGGACGCGTGCAGTTCACGCCCGACCTCATGCCAGCAGATATTACGGGGACGACGGTCATGGCCGAGGGCTCGGGTGGTCGCCGCGGAACGATGTTCAAACCTGGCCCAATCTTCCACGGACTTCTGCTTGCCGATGAGATCAACCGAGCCTCGCCGCGGACGCAGTCGGCCCTGCTCGAAGCCATGGAGGAGCGCCGCGTGACGGTCGCGGGTCACACGCACACGCTACCCGCGCCCTTCATCGTGCTGGCGACGCAGAACCCGATCGAGCAGGAGGGCACGCACCGCCTGCCCGAAGCGCAGATCGATCGGTTTCTGATGAAGATCACCGTGCCGCCCCCGGAAGCGCGGGTACTTGAGCAGATTATTGACGGCACGACCGGGACGACGTTGCCCGAGCCACAGGCCTGTATTTCGCCGGAGTTCCTCCTCGCCGCAACGCGGTTGAGTCGCCGCATCCTCATGGCGCCCCATGTGAATGACTGGGTCGCCGCGCTGGTGATTGGAACCGGCGACGCATCAATCGGTGGAGAAGTCCCTGCGCTCCTCGTTTCGCCGTGCAGCCCACGGGCTGCGATCGCCGTTCGCCGCGCGGCGCAGGTTGCGGCGCTGACGGCTGGGCGGCTGGCGGTGTCATGCGCCGACGTGCGGGCGGTGCTTCCGTCCTGCCTGCGGCATCGCATGACGCCATCGCCCGCCGCCAAGGGTCGAGATCTCAAGCCAGATGATCTGATCGGCATGCTGCTCGACGCCGTGCCGTCGCCAGCGGAAGAGGCGGTGCGCTGATGCCCGAGTTTGGAGTTGATCCGGCGCCGGCGCCACGCACCATCGAGGATTTGCTTGGGCCGAGCCTTCTTGCGGCGATGGACGGTCTGGAGATCACCTCTCGCAAAGTGCTCGCTGGCAAGTTGCATGGCGAACGCCGCAGCAGGCGACGGGGGTTCAGCATCGACTTTGCGGACCATCGACCGTATGTGGCCGGAGACGACTTGCGGTATGTGGATTGGAATGTGTACGCGCGGCTCGATGCCCTCTTCCTGAAGTTGTATCTCGATGAAGAGGACCTCAGCGTTCTGCTGGTACTCGACGCGACGCCTTCGATGGACTGGGGCGATCCGTCCAAGTGGACCTTCGTCCGCCGCCTCGCCATGGCGCTCGGCAGCATCGCGCTGGCAAGTCGCCATCGGCTCAGCGTGGCGACGATTGACGGTGATGGCGTGCAGCAGCTGCGGGATCTTCGCGGCCGCGGCCGGACCGCAGAATTCGGCCGTTGGCTGCTCGATCGAGAGATTGGGTCCGCCGCAGGCGATGTCTTGGAGCAGGGCATCCGCGCGCTGGCACCGACCCGGCGCGGTCGCGGCGTGGCGATTGTGCTGAGCGACTTCCTCGGCGGAAGCGATCCGCTTCCAAGCCTGCACCTGCTGTCTGGGGGGGGCGACGATCTGCACTGCCTTCAAGTGCTGAGCCCGCAGGAACTTGATCCCGGTCGGAAGGGCTTGGTGGGGGATGTGCGGCTTGAAGACGCCGAGGACGGCAGCGTTCGAGAGGTGACGGTGACGCCAGCGCTCCTGACGGCGTATCGAAGGAAACTGGATGCGCGGGTGCAACTGGTTCGCGATGCAGCGAGGCGGTCTGGGGGTTCACATCTGGCAGTGGCGACCGACGCGGATGTCGAAGCCTTGTTGCTCGGTGAGTTGCGGGCGAAGGGGTTGCTCCAATGAGTTGGCTCAGCCCGTGGACTGCTTTCTGGCTGCTGGTCATTCTGGTTCCGTTGTTGCTGTTGCTCTACGTCTTGCGGCTTCGTCGGGTGCGGCAGGTTGTGCCGTGTTCGCGCTTGTGGAACGAGGCGGCCGAGGACATTCAGGCCAACACACCCTTCCAGCGGTTGCGGCGAAATTTGCTCTTGCTCCTACAACTGATTGCGCTGCTGATGCTCGCGTGCGCGGTGGCCCAGCCGCGGTTTGAGTCGGCGGCGGGGCGTGGCGAACGGACCGTGCTGCTCATCGATCGATCGGCGTCCATGCAGGCGGCCGATGGTGGAGAAGGTCGTACACGGTTCGAGGCAGCCATCGATGCGGCGAGGGGGGCGATCGATCGCCTTCATCCGGGCGGCTGGTTCGCCGACACGGGCGGACAGACCATGGTCGTATCGCTGGGTCAGACGGCTGAAATTGCCCAGCCATTCACTGGTTCGCGGCGGGCGCTTCTCTCGGCGATCGATCGACTCGAAGTTGCCGACACGGCGGCGAGGCTGAAGCCCGGTTTGGCGCTTGCCCGCGTGTGGTCCAGCGAGCCGGATCCAGACAACCCCCAGAAGGCGAGTGGGCCGGCGCGGCTTGAACTCTTCAGCGATGGCGGACTGGTCGATCTTGATGACGTGTCGCTTCGGGATGCGTCGTTGATGTTCCATGGTGTGGGGGAGGCGGGGTCGGTGAACCGATCGGTGCAGTCGGTTGTGTCCGATCGGCTGCCAGACGATCCCGATCAGGTACAGATTTTCGCCTCGCTCTGGAACTGGTCGCCCCAGCCCCGTGAGGATCGGGTGCAGATGTCGATCGATGGTGTGGCCGTTCATGTTGAGGACATCACCATTCCGGCAGCGAGGTCCGACGCGTCAGGGCTCCTTGATGCTGGCCGCCGCGACGTCGTGTTCACGCCGGTGACGCGACCGGGCGAGTCGCTCGTCGAGGTGCGTCTGATTGGCGATGATGTCTTTGCTGCCGACGATGTGGCGTGGGATGTCGTGCCAGCGGCGGAGGCCCTCAGGGTCGTGCTCGTGACCGAGGATCGCGTTCTGATGCGGCGGGCGCTTGGGGTGCTGCCGGGCGTCGAGTTATCGATCGGTACAGCGGAGACACGTGCCGGAGGCGTGCCGGAGGGCGTGGACGTGATGGTGCTTGATCAGATTGATGCTGGGGTGCGTCCGGGGGCGGGGTTGCTTCCGGGGG
>CAYYGU010000020.1:0-17318 GCA_964471525.1 uncultured Isosphaeraceae bacterium | reverse complement strand
CGACATGGTGGTCACGACCCCATCCACGTTCTGCCGCGTGTGGTGAACCCCGATGCGGGTGTTGGACTGCGGCTGCTCGGTGAACTTGATCTGGTCTTCGACGCCGCTCTCAAAGGAGCAATCGATCATCATGGCGTGCGTCGCTCGCCACGTCACACAGGTGTAGGGGCAGCCCGTGAAGTGCAATCCCCGAACGATGGAGAAGGGCGCGTCGAGGCGAAACACGCGCGACTGGTGGTAGATCGCGTTGAACGCGTCTTGGTAGGCATCGCCCCACTCCTCGATGAAGTCCGCAAGATCAAAGCTTCCGTCAATGACTACATGTTCATCCTGCCACGCAAACACCATGATCGGATTCTGTTTCGTGCCCGGCGAGAAGATCGAGAGTTCCTGATCTGGTGTATTCACGCTGTAGGTTCCCGCGCGAAGCGCCACCGCATCGCCCGCCCCAAGCGTGATGTCGTGAATCAGCGGTCCCGAAAGCGATTTCCACGGACCATGGTTGTTCCTCGAGTACGACGGCGACAGGCCATCGTTGGCATCACTGGCGCCGGGCTCTTCTGCTGCAATGAACCACGTCGTGCCGGTGGGTGTGTAGTCCAGCCACGCAGCGAAATGCGGCGGTACGCCAGCAGGGTGTGGGCCGCAGATCAAGATGGCGAGAGAATGCAAGAGCATGACCTCTGACCATACGAGACCAACGCCTGTTGTGGTACCCGGATTCTCAAGAGCACCCTTCAGATTCGACAACTGCGGGCATGGTGGGTGCTGATGCTGAAAACTGTCGGTATGGGTGTTCCCTTGGTCGACAGCACGCCCACCATCGGCGGCTCCGGTTGAGCGACGTACGTCGCCGTCCTGAACGTTTTCCGCCCCCAGCGTTTTGGCATTGTCTCGCGAAGTGACCCCCATCAAGCGATAGCGTGTGATGTTCAGTCTGGCAGAGACAAAGACATTTGCGAGATCGGAATATTGCGATATACTCTGGGTCATGGTGTTGACGAAATCAATGTTGCTGTGGTTCTCTTCCGAGATCATCAAGGGAAGGTTCCTGTGCTCCTTTGGCTGGATTCACTCCTGAGGCGGGTCTAGGCAAAATGCAGCGTGCGGATTTCCCTCCTCTCGCTGCATGGGCCGCTTCTCGGGCGTCCTTTGGCGTCACCTCTTGGGGGTGGTCTCTACGAACTCCGGATACGGCATGCCCGCGTGAACTATCGAGTGTTGTATTTCTTTCACAATGGAACAGCAGTGTTGTTGCACGGGTGCACGAAAGAGCGAAAGATTCCTCGGGTTGAGCTCGAGAGAGCCAACCGCAATCGCAAGACATATCAGACATCACCAAGCCAACACACAAAGGATCTGGGATGATGGCCACGCAAAGAGAATCATCGGCGGACAGGATCATTGCGAAACGATACGGTCTTGATCTTCCCGAGCACCGGCTTCTCATGGAGCAGGAACGCACCAACGCAGAGGTGGCCTGCTTGTTGTACGACATGCGGCATGAAGCGGGCATGACTCAGAAGGAACTCGCCACGCTTGTCGGCACGAGCCAGTCGGTTATCAGTATGCTCGAAGATACCGACTATCAGGGCCATTCCTTGTCAATGCTCGTACGAATCGCAACAGCGCTCGGCCACGAGATTCGCATCTCCGTTGATCGACGTACGGCGTAATCAAACTACTCGCGACCGGGCTGCTGTTCGATTCAACAACTCAATCGCAACTACCCCACCCATCGAGAACAACCAGCAAGTCGTTGACGCCAACGATTCCATCATTGTCAAGATCAGCGATTGGACCTTCTGAGTCCCATGCGGAGATGACAAAGAGAATGTCGTCGATATCAACATCTCCGGTCGCATTGAAGTCTCCAATACACACGCAGCCACCTGACGTGTCACGCCCAATCCACCAGGCCTGCGCGAATCTCCAGTCGCTGCGGGCTGTTCTGGTCGTGATGCCGAGCAGGCCAGCGGCGAGTTTCCGATCGAGACCAATGATGTACCGAAGGCGTACGACCTCTGCGGCCCGGGGATGCAGTTTCGAGAGCGATGCGATGGCGCGAAGCACACAGTGTGTTCGTTCGGGGTCCCGCTCGATGTCTCGTCCAAAGGACCCCACCGAGAAGTCTGGGTGGGTTTGTCTTTCTCATTCGGTTCGATTTCGCGACTGTCGCTTTCGGGCTGCATCGACGAGCACCTGGCTCATCGCTCGGGCGATGCTGCCGAAAAAGTGGCCACGGTGCTGCCAGGATTGACTGAGCGTAGTGTTGCCGTGCAGCCGTATGAACACTTCGTTGATAACGGCGGTGGGCTGCAGGGTGATCAGTCTCGACTCGCGGCGACAGGCGGCAGATGCCATCACGCGCACTTCTTCTACAACAGCTTCCCACAGCATCTCCAAGGCGCGATCCTCGCCGCTTCCCACTGCGTCGAGCAGATGCGTGATGGCGTGATTGGACTGTTCCCCAGGTGTCATAGAACACCATCGTTTGCGATGCAATGCTGCTTGTCAAGAAAGGAGTGTGCACACCGGCTCATGCGGAGCGGCCCGCGGTCTGCGGAAACCCAATCAGGCCAAATCCGGGAACGTCTCCCGCACGGTGCCGACGAGTGCTTTGACGTGGCTGACGGATTCGTCCATGAGCGCCTTTTCTTCGGCGTTCAGGTCGATCTCGATGACCTTCTCGACGCCGCCGCTTCCGAGGATGGCTGGGGCGCCGACGAAGTAGCCGCCGACGCCGTATTCGCTCTGGCAGTACGCGGCGCAGGGGAGGATACGCTTCTTGTCCTTGATGATCGCCTCGGCCATCTGGACGCTGCCGCTTGCTGGCGCGTAGTAGGCGCTGGTGCCCATGAGTTTGACGACCTCACCGCCGCCCATTTTGGCCCGCTCGATGCAGGCTGTGATGTCTTCCTGGCTCATGAGTTGGCTGACGGGAATGCCATGAACACTCGTGTAACTGGCGAGCGGGACCATGTCGTCGCCGTGCCCACCAAGCAGTAGGGCCGACACATCCTCGATGCTGCAGCCGATCTTGCCCGCGATGAAGGTTCGGAAGCGGGCGACATCAAGGCATCCGGCTTGTCCGACGATGCGGTTGGTCGGGAAACCGGTCGTTTTCCACGCGGTGTAGACCATCGCGTCGAGTGGGTTACTCACGAGAATGACGACGGCGTCGGGGGCGTTCGCCGCGATCTGTTCGCTGACGCTTCGGACGATTTTGACGTTGGTGGCGATCAGATCATCACGGCTCATGCCGGGCTTCCGTGGAATGCCGGCGGTCACGATGACGACGTCACTGTCTGCGACATCTGCGTAGTCGCTTGTGCCAATGATCGAGGCGTCGAATCGTTCGATGGGTCCGCAGCAGGCAAGGTCGATGGCTTTGCCTTGGGCCACGCCGACCTTGTCTGGAATATCGACCAATACAACGTCACCAAGTTCCTTGGCGGCCGCCCACATGGCGCAGGATGCTCCGACGTTTCCGGCTCCGATGATGCTGATCTTGGCTCGACGCATGGTGTGTTGATCTCGACTGGTTGGGGGTGACTGAATGGGAGCCCCGTATTGTAGAGGGGCGGATTGTGGGCGTCGTCCCACAGGACGCTGGCCGGGATGTCGCGTCGATGGATTGGGGCTTCGTCGCCCGAAGGGGTCGAGTCGACGTGGCCGATTGGTTGCGTTCTTGGGCGGGCCCCGGAGCGGCCCCGCCAATGGGCCTGGGAGGATTCGAACCTCCGACCTCACCCTTATCAGGGGTGCGCTCTAACCAACTGAGCTACAAGCCCGAGAGAATGGGGGAGGATAGCAGGGAGGGGGGCGAGCAGGAGCGCAGGAGGACCATGGAACTCCCGGCGTGGTTCCATGCTGTATTCATCCGCCGAGGCGGATCAGCATGGACCCCAGTTCCCGATCTGCGCCAGGAGGTCGTCTACGCCGATAAACCCATCTCCGTCGGTGTCGCAGTCGCCCGGGCCGCCGAACTGGCCGAGCATTTCGAGCACGTCGTTGACATCGACCAGGCCGTCACCATTGCAATCGCCGTCGCAGGTTTCGCCGGGGAAGCAATTGATGTTGACCGAGCCGGAGCCGGTGGTGCCGTCGGCGCTGCCCAGACGGATGAGGTAGTCGGTACCTTCGCTGCACGGAAGCACATAGGACGAGTCGCCGCAGGCGAGGGCTTCGCCGCTGCCGATTGGGCATCCGGCGTACACGGCGCTGACCTCATTGAAGAAGTCGCCCGTGACCGAGAGCAGCAGGGTGCCGCTGCACTCTGCGGTGTAGCTGAGCCACACATCGCTGCCGATTCCGCAGTCGGTTCCGGTGCTATCGGTGGCGTAGTCGGTGGTGTAACTGCTACTGCCCGATCCGACCACGGTTGCGTCGGCGCACTCATCGTTGTCGGGGGCTGGGAAACAGATGTCGGCGGTGCATTCGACGAAGTCACCGAGATAGGTGCCGCCACCGCTTTCGCAGTTGCTCTGCGGAATGGTGACACAGGTTGTTCCGACGCAGCAAGCGCCGGTTGGGGCATCGGCCTGGATGGCGAAGACTTCGCCGCCGAGGTCACACACGTAGAGGTTTCCGCTGGCGTCTTCACCAAAGCCAGAGATCGAGGCGATCGATCCGGCATTCGGGCTGAGTTCACTGGTGCGATCTTCGAGGTTCGTGATGCCACCACCACCGTCCCAGCGGAAGGACCAGATCTGGTTCGAGCAGTACTCGCCGAAGAAGTAGGCGCCTTGCAGGTCCGGAATGGCAGATCCGCGATAGACATAGCCGCCGGTGATCGAGCACCTGTAGGGCGAGCCACCATGACTGTATTCGTGGACCGGGAAGACCATCGTGCCAGAGCCAGGGCAGCCACTGGTGTTGTAGGCATGGTCACCCTCATAGCACCGCCAGCCGTAGTTTTCGCCGCCCGTGCTGTTCGCTGGCTGCACATCGACTTCCTCATAGGCGTTTTGGCCGACATCAGCGATGTACATGTCGCCGGTGTCACGATCGAAGGAGAACCGCCAGGGGTTTCGTAAACCGTAGGCCCAGATTTCATCGTCGCCCGTGACGCCCACAAATGGGTTGTCGGCGGGGATGGAGAAAGGAAGTGAGTCGACGTCGATGCGAAGCATCTTGCCGAGGAGCTGGCCGGTGATGTCCTGCGCGCGGTTGCCGGGATCGCCGCCGCTGCCTCCATCGCCGGTGCCGATATACAGATAGCCATCTGGTCCAAAGGCGATCATGCCGCCGTTGTGGTTGCTGTAGGGCTGACTGATTGTGAGCACAGTCTCAGCGGAGCCGCTGTTGGCGATGTTCGGATTGCTGCTCACCTGATATCGGGCGATGATCGTACTCCCCGATTGGTTGGTGTAGTTGATGAAGAAGTAGCCGTTGCTGTCGTAATCGGGATGGAAAGCCATGCCGAGCAGGCCCTGCTCGCTTGAGGTGCTCACCGAGATGCTCAGAAAGGGCGTGCCGAGCAGCATGTTGCTGGTGAGGTCGTAGATGCGGATGCGTCCGGTACTGCCGGAGCGTTGCTCGACGATGAAGATGCGGCTCGTGTCGCCGGGTGCTGCCGTCACGAAGACTGGGCGGGCGAGTCCGGTGATGATCCGCTGGCTCGTCAGGGTGGTTCCGTCGGCGGTTGCGTTCGGGGCGACGGTAGCGATGCTCAGGCCTGCGAGACAGGCGATGGCGGCGATGCGGAACATGGGATCTCTCCTCTTGCGATCCAAGTGAACAAAGGGGGCTTTCGGCGCACCAACAGCGCCAGCGGCCCTGCATTGGACTCTCCAACGTACGTTGACTACGGGGGTTCCGCAAGGATGGATCCCGTGATGCGGGTGAAATACGGGGGATCTCAGTCCGAGGGCCATTCTGATGGAGATAGCGGCGGGGCCGTGTGGGTGTCCCGATGGAGTGTGGGGGTGGCGGTGGGGCCACGTGGTGGATCGGCGGGTCGGGAGATCACCGCCAATGCCGCTGCCGCGGGATGTGGTGTATCCCTACGGGGTACTTGGGCACGGGCCGAATTCGGTGATCAAGACCAGGAGGTCGGAAGTGTCGATTTCGGCATCGCCGTTGAGGTCGGCCGCGAGGGACTGAGTATCTGCGGCGTTGACAGCCCCCCACCGCTCCAGCAGGTCGAGGAGATCATCGACCGAGACGATGGCGTCTTCGCCGAGGTCGCCCGGGCAGGTGATGGCCGTGACGGCGGGTCGGTAGGCGGCGGTGACCGACCGCATGTTGTCGTGGGTGGCGGCATTGTCTGCGGTGGCCGTGCCCGTTGGCTCGTTGTCGTAGTCCACATCTGGGTTGGAAAGATGTCCGACCCGTTGGTAGTACGTCTGCGGCATCGGGTCGCCAGTGCCATCGGTATACGCCATGACGGTCCGCCAGTCATCCGAGTCGCCGGTGAAGCGATGCCCGAAACTGGATGGGTACAGGCTATTGCCACCAGCGCAGGAACCAGGATGGTCCGCGTCGTGGCAGCATCCCATGTTGTGGCCGAGTTCGTGCGCGAATGAGAACTGGACATCGGCGCAGTAGTCGCGGACGACAAAGAAAGCGCTGCTTGCCGACCCAGTCACATCATTCTTGATCGTGTAGCCCAGCCCACACGAACTGCTGTCCGTGACGATCAGGGCGACGACATCGGCGCCGGTGTCATCTCGCCATGTGTGGACATCGTCCATGACGCCATCAGAAGTACCCGCAAGCCGCGACAGATGGGTCGAGAACGAGCCTGATTCCGAGTAGGACACCTCATCCGTGCCGACGAGTCGGATACGAACGGCGGATTCGCTGTCGCGGTAGACATCGTTGCTCTCGTTGATCCAGCCATGGATGGCGGTTTCCATCGCGTCGGTGCTTCCGGCGTTCACGCGGGCGAGATTTGTGTAGGCGACGAAAATATCCACGACGCCACCATCATCACCGTCCGGGGCATCGCCGTCGGCGGGGGGTGGAGCGGCCGGGGGTGGAGGCGGCGACGATGGACCGCCACCGTCAGCGTCTGCCGCTGGTGGTAGAACTTCGTCGACGTCGCAGCCGAAAAGGGTCGTCGGGTCGAGTTCGGTGACGGTCGTGAAGCCGCTGGGGGTTCGTTGGATCAAGAAGGTGCCGTGCTTGGGCGAGCGAACCACGCCACGGACATGGCCCTTCCACTGCTGGAGAGTCACCGTCCCACTCGGGTCGTCGGCGATGGAAGCCTTGACCCGCCCGTTGGACGTGGTCTTGAGTTGCAGTGGCATGTCCGGGCGAATGGTTCGACCTTTGCCGATGCGAAGTTCACGAACGCCGCTCCAAGAACCGAGCCCCGGGAGCGATTCTCCGGCGACGGCTTTCTGTGAAGCTTGGGCGGCCAGGGTGGCGAAGCCAAGCCCAGCGGAGAGCGTCAGAAGCATGATGATGTGTGTTCGGGGCATGGCAGGGATTCCACATGGGGCAATGTGAGGGGCCAATTCGGTCTACAACCACCTATGCCCCAAGACGCCCAGTGTGTGTCCTGTGCCCCGTGTCCCGACCGCCGGTCACTTTATGTCGTGTTGCAACAACGACTTCCAAACAGGGCCTTTTCATAAGTGCGGTGTCAACAAAGAGATAAAGTGACCGGCGGTCCCTGTGGCTCCCGGGCGGTTCTTGGGGGCCTCGTGGTGTGGATAGAGTGTGGATATGTGGCAGAGGTGTGCCCGCACCCCAAAAAACCGCCGCTCCTGCGCCAGAATCGGCGATTCTGGCGCAACCAACCGCCGGTCACTTTATGTCGTGCTGTAGCAACGACTTCCAATACGACGGTTTTGTATGTTGTGTGGTGACAGGGAGATAAAGTGACCGGCGGTCAGGGGCAGTGGGCAGCCCAGCGGTCGACGCCGGCGAGGTTCATGTCGAGGCGGGCGGGGCTGGCGTGGGCTTGGAAGAGGGGTTCTGGGACGTTGTAGGGGGCCGCCGATTGTTGGAGAAGTGTGGCATAGGCCTGCCAGCGGTCCGGCATTCCTTGGGTCTTCCTGAGCCAATCCACCTGGGAGTTCATCGATGACCGAAGCTGGTTCAGGTGGGCCTCGGTGGTGTTCACGGTGCCGCCGTGGGTCAGGTGGAACTGGGTCCAGGGGCCTGCTGCGAGGCGATCCAGGGTTTGGCCCCAGACGACGGGATCGAATTCTGGGGGCGGCATCGGAACCGTAATCCAGTCGGTGCCGGGAACCCGCATGCCTGCGGCATCGCCGGTGAAGAGGTCGCCGCTGCTGAGTATGTGCCACGCATGGTGGTGGTTGGCGTGGCCGAGGCTTTCGATGGCTTCAAATCGCAGCCCCGCAGCGTCGACGATGTCACCGCCTGAGACGGCGTGGATGAGGCTCGCGTCACAGGGCCGCATCGGGCCCCAGAGTTGGTCGTATCGGTCTCCATAGACCCGCCGAGCACTCCGTTCGAGCCGTGCCGGATCGATCAGATGCGGGGCGCCAACATGATGAACGTACACAGGCACTCCACGTTCGGCGAACTTCCACGCGCCGCCAGCGTGGTCGAGATGGATGTGCGTCAGCAGGAGCGCTGCGACGTCCTTCGGCGACACACCGAGCGCGCAGAGTCCGGCACGAAGCACCTCCCAAGTCGATTCCGGTCCAGATTCAAGAACCACCCAACCGTCTGGCCCGGCCACGACCCACGACCCGATCGCGCCTGGGACACCCATGTGCATCAAGTCGATGCAGTGCAGTTGAAAACCCGGGCTATTGGTCATCGACAGGTTGTCGCTGCCACCGATCGCCGCGGGTTGCGGTGACGGATCTTCTTGGGTCTTCGCCGCGCTCCGATGGCTGGCCCGCCTGCTTCCACCCATCAAAGCCGACCCGGAGCCCCTTGACTTCTTTCTGACCATCTTTGAGCAGTGCCTTGATCATCGCGTCGGCAAGTGGCGCTTCGTAGCCCTGGCCGTAGACGATGAGAATGCCATAGCCCTCGAGTTGAGAGATGGCATCGGGGTCCGAGAGTTGCACGTTGATCGCCCCTGGGACGTGACCGCCTTTGTAACGCATCGCATCCCGTGGATCGATCCACGCATTGGGCATGGGATCTGAGAACCATGAGCCGCTGCTTGTACCCATGGCTTCTTTCGCCTCTTCAATGCTCAGCCAGTGAACATCCTTGTCACTGAAACTCTTGGAACAACCCGTCCCAAGCAGCGAGATGCTCGCGACAAGGGTCAAACGCAATCGGAAGGAGTGTGTCATTGTCGGAAACAGTACCTCGTTCGCGTCGCCACTGCGAATGCCAGCGAGGGATGGCTCGGATCAGCATTGGGTCTCCCGCCACGATTCGTTACCGTGGGAGCATGTTCATCCACGGCGTAGTGGTGGTCTCGCTGTTTTTGGCTGCACAAGCCGGCGGCGTTCCCACGCGGCCCCGTGTTCAATTCGAAGCAGCCGCAACGGTGTCAAGCATCGCCGCAGGCGTGCCGTTTGATGTGGTCTGCACCTTGGTCGTTCCACCCAAGTGGCACATCTACTGGAAGGATCCAGGTAGAAGCGGGGCTGCGACACGGGTGCGGGTGCAGGCTCCATCTGGATTCAAAATCGGTCCCGTGCGGTTTCCGGCACCAGTCGTACTGAAAAACCCTGCAGGATCGATCAACGCGCTCGACGGGCGCGTACACCTTGCGATATCGATGACGCCACCAAAGACTATTCCGGTGGGCAGTGAAGTCACCCTTGAGGTGGATGCGGATTGGCTGGTGTGCCAAGAAGCCTGCTTCATAGGTGCCGGGAATGGCGTCGTGCGGATACCGGTGACGTCCACGCCAGGCCCGCCGACGGCGGCGGCACAGTGGATCCACCACCTCCCTCGCCCAATCCAGCAGCGGAAGGACACAATCACGCAGGTGCAATCGGGCCCAGTACTTCACATCAGCGGTCCGGTCGACCCTGCAGTCCCCCCCACCTTCCTGCACCAATCCCGCCCTGGTGTTGAATTGGGGAATATCGATGTTCGCATCTGCGATGATCGCTTTGTCATGCAGATTCCCCTGCGATACGATTTGGGGGAGAGTTTGGGCCAACCACCTCGTATCAGCGGACTGATACGCTTCGGCGTGGAACGCGGCGACCCGGCCTGGGAGGTCGATCTTCCGTTTACCCCAGAACCCCATCAGGATACGGAGCCACCACAATGAAAAACACACAAAAAGCGATCTGGTGCAGCGCGATACTCGCCGGTGTCGTCGGCCTTGCCATGGCAACGCCAAAGCCAAAGCCAGAATCCCCGCCCCCGCCAACCACCAAGGCCAAGATCGGACAGAAGGCCCCTGCATTCAGTTTGACCGATATCGACGGAACGCAGCGGTCGCTTGCCGACTCCAAGGGCAAGATTGTGGTGATTGAGTGGTTCAACGCGGGGTGCCCTTACAGTGGCAAACCCGGCCGCATATCGATCCACGACAGCGGTCGCGCCGCCGCACTCCGGAACCAGTTGAAGGTTGTCGATCCCAGCATCACCTACCTGCTCATCGATTCGACCGCCTACAAGACGACAAAGGCCGACATCATCGCCGCAGACAAGGCCGCGCGAGCAAAGTGGAAGATCGAGGCGCCGATTCTGATTGACTTCGACGGCAAGGTTGGTCATGCCTACAGGGCGAGCAGCACCCCACATATGTTTGTCATTGACGCGGATGGTGTGCTGCGCTATCAAGGTGCCTTTGACGACAACAAGCCGAACGAGGACCGCGATGATGTTGAGAACTACGTTCTTACTGCGGTGAAGCAACTCAAGGCAGGCGAAGAACCATCACCGTCAAGGGTGAAGCAGTGGGGCTGCAGCGTCAAATACGGTTCGTAGCACTCACTCAGGCGTTGACCGGCATCAGCACATAGGTGAAATCGCGTCCTGACCGAATCAAACCAGGCTTGTTGCCCGCCTTGAACTCGAATGACAGTTCTTGCGAATCAATGACCTTCAACGCATCGGCGATATAGGTCGGATTGAAGCCGATCTCAAGTGTTTCGCCCGTGTAGTCCTTGAGTTCAAGATGCACGACCGCCTCGCCCATTTCCGGGGCGTGGCTTGTGAGCGTGAGTTTGCTCGGCTCGAACTTCATCCGCACACTGCGAGACTCTTCGTTCGTCAGCAGGCTGGCGCGGCGGATAGCGCTTCGTAGCGTATCGCGGTCGAACATCACCTTCTTGTCCTGGTCCTTCGGAATGACATCTTCGAAGGGGGGGAACCGGCCCTCGACCAGTGCGCTGCCAAGCGTGGCCGGAGCATCAGGATCGTCGAAGCACAGGGTGATGCGTTTGTCGTCCACCGCAACGCGCACCGGTGTCTCAGGGTCGGAAACCAGCCGTCGAATGAGCGAGAGCGCTTTGCCCGGAATGATGCACTGCTTGGTACCAGATTCGCCCTTGCAGTCGCCCGAGGCCATCGCCAAGCGGCGACCATCGGTTGCGACGAATCGAAGCCGCTTTCCATCACGATCAAAGAGCACACCGTTGATGGCGTAGCGTGTGTGTTCGACGGCGGCGGCAAACAGGCTTCTGGACACCATGCTCGCGAGTGTGCCGCTGTCGATCACGCAGTCCATGGCTGCTTCGTCGAAGGCTTCGAGTGGGGGTGCTTCGGCAGGGTCGAAACCGTAGACCTTGAAGTGAGAGTCGCCGGCGTTGATATGCAAGGCGTGTCCTTCGGCTTCCAGCGTGACGGTCGGGTCGGCGCACTCACGCACAATCTGCGTCAATTTGTCGGCGGGAATGAGCGACTCACCATCGCTGTCCACTTCGACCCGGTCCAGGTCGAGTTGCAGCGATATCTCGCCGTCGGTGGCGGCCAGCCGGAGTCGGCCATTCTCACCGGTCAACTTGATGCAGGTCAGAACGGGGGTGGGGGTCCGAGACGCCACGACGGCAGACACCGTGTTGAGCGCATCGGCCAAGGCACCTTGATCACATATCACCTTCAAAGCCATGAGTCGGTACTCCGTTTCGGCCCTCTTGCCGAAAGCGATGTGGAGTGTAGCATCCGCGCTCGATCGCCCTTGCCGGAAGGGTCGAATGATGCGATACTCAGCCGCCCGCGTCCATTTTTGGTCAAATTGGATCTCACCACCCCGCCAACCCCCACTGGGAGCGCCGCATGTCCTTTGAAGCCGCCATTCATGCCAAGGCAGTTCGCCTTGATTCACTCGCTCTGAAAATGACAGCTGCCTCCGGCAGCGGCCACCCCACCACCGCAATGAGCCTCGGGCACATTGTGACCAGCCTTCTGTATCAGGCCATGCGGTGGGTTCCTGAGGATCCGGGTCTGGTGACATCCGACCGGCTGGTGCTCTCCGAAGGACACGCCGTGCCGATTATCTACGCGGCCTTTGCTGATCTGGGGGCCATGATTGGCACGCCAGGCCAGATGCGGCCCTGCACGGTCGAAGACCTCGACCACTTTCGCCAGAGCGACTCTCCGCTCGACGGTCATCCGAACCCCAAGGAAGGCATTGCGTTCTTCGATGCGGCGACCGGATCGCTCGGCCAAGGGCTGTCTGTCGCGGCGGGCCTGGCCTTGGCTGCGAAGAATGACGACATCGACCAGCGGATCTACTGCATCATTGGCGATGGTGAGTCGCGCGAGGGTCAGATCTGGGAAGCGGTTGATTTCATCATGGACCACGGGCTCACCAACGTGCTGCCGATCATCAATTGCAACGGCCTCGGCCAAGCCGCTGCGGTGAGCGCACAACAGTCCCCCGAGCGGATCGCAGCCAAACTTGAGGCTGCAGGCATGACGGTTCGATTGATCGATGGACACGACCCAGCTCAGATTCGCGATGCCTTCGATGCGTTTGCCGATGGACCCGCCTGTCCGATGGCGATCATTGCCCGCACAGTCAAGGGCTGGGGCGTACCCTCGATGCAGGGCGGTGGCTGGCACGGCAAACCCGCCACGGGAGAGAAACTCACTCGCGCCTTGCAGGAACTCACGGCGACCGGGGCGAAGTTGACCGGCTCACTTGGCGGCGAGACCCTCTCGGTTCACCCCCCCGCGACGACAACCAGACCGGCACTGGAGGTGACGACGCCGATGTCACTGTCCCAGGCGGCGGATCGTTGGGATATGCGAACACTGATTCAGGCAGGCAAACTCTCGACGCGAAAGGCCTATGGCCTCGCCCTTCGGGCACTCGGACACACAGATGCTCGCGTCTGGGCCCTTGATGCCGACACGCAGAACTCGACCTTTGCCGAGTGGTTTGCGCACGACGCCGACCTGTCACCACGTTTCGCTGAATGCCGTATCGCCGAGCAGAATATGGTGAGCGTTGGCGCTGGTCTCGCAGCGGCGGGCAAAGTTCCCTTCTGCTCGACCTTCGGAAAGTTTCTCACCCGCGCCTACGACCAAATCGAGATGGCAATGAACTCTGGCGCCAACATCAAGGTCGTCGGATCCCACACCGGTATCTCGCTCGCCGCCGATGGTCCGAGCCAGATGGCACTGCCCGATGTCGCGTGGTTCCGGAGTCTTGGAAGTACCGAGGGGCATTCTGGGGGCCCGGGCTGCTGGACGCTGCAACCTGCAGATGCCTACGCCGCGTACCGATTGACTCAGTTGATGGCTGAGCACGACGGCATGTGCTCGATGCGAGTCCATCGCCCTGACGTGGAGTTCCTCTACGACGAAAGCACACAGTTCACATTCGGCGGCATGGAGACCCTTGTAAAGGGTCGCGATTTGCTCATCGTGTCGGCTGGTTTCATGGTGCACGAGTGCAACAAGGCGCTCGACGGACTGGACGCATTGGGCATCGACGTGTCGCTGGTCGATTGCTACTCATTGCCGCTGGACGAAGACAAGTTGCTGGATCTTGCCAACGAGAACGGCGGCAATGTGTTGGTCGTCGAGGACAACTACGGCGGCGGACTCTTCTCGGCGGTTGCCGAAGCGTGTGTTCGATCTGGCGATGGGTTTACGGTAGAACCACTTCACGTGCAGCGTATTCCCAAGTCCGCCCGATCTGAGGCGAGCATTCTTGAGCAGTGCGGCGTGTCCTACAACGACATTATCAGCCGGGCTTCGGCGGTTCTTGGAGTCAGCGAGCGAGAGTCGGAAAACGGAAGTCGCGAGCCGGCGATCGGTAGCCCCGCCTAGCCCTACAAGCCATATTGCTCGACAAGTTGCGCGACTTTGGTTTGGTCTCTGTGTAGTTGCAGTGAGGTATGAAAGGACTCACTCGCTTCAGCAAGCGCGGTATCGCTCGATCGGTCGCTGAGCAGCCAACGGTTCAGAGCGTTCACACCGAGGCCGTTCCATGCCCGCCACATGTCAGGATCGGTCTCGACGGCAAGGCGGTAGGCCTCGGCGGATTTGTCATACTCACCAAGCCGGAACCATGCCCATCCCATTCGCTCTGCCGCTTCGGCCGAGGGACCATCAGAGAGCACACTCCTCGCCATTCCGACGACTTCGCGGTGCCGCCCGGCTCGGGCGTAGGCGTGCAGGAGGTTGTACTTGAGTTCGGGCGACGAATCCATTCGCTCGGATGCAGCGAGATAGGCATCAAGCGCAGCATCTTCCTCGCCGGTCTGTTCATACGCGGCTCCAAGGCTTATCCATCCGCGGCCGTCGTTCTCGTCCAGTTCCACAGCGCGGCGAGCGAAGGGGAGCGCATGCTGTGGTTCTTCGAGTTGCAGGTACGAGGTTGCGACGCCGAGGCTCGCCTCGCTGCTCATGGGATCGATTGTGAGCGCGCGGTGGTACGCCGAAACCGCATCGACGAGCCGATTGAGCATTTGCAGCGACAGGCCGTGTCCGAACTGGGCATCAAAGGACTTGGGCTCTAGGTCACAGGCTTCGGCAAATGCAGGTTCGGCGTGGTCCCACTCTCCGAGTTCCGAGTAGGCGTCACCCATACCGATCCACGCGGGCACATTTTCGGCGTCGGCCGAGAGGATCTCATCGAAGAGTCTGGCCGCTTCGGCGTAGTCGCCGCCAAGCATGGCGGAGTTCGCCTGCTCGGAACGCGCCTCGATCAAAGCGTTCCGGGCTTCTCGATCCCCGTCGCCAATGAGGAAACAGGACTGCTGGAGGAGGATAATCGGGAGGAGCAGAATCGTGCGCATGGCAGAATGGTATGCCGGTACCTCAAACTCCGACAATCGAGCGGCTCACAGCCCGCCTGCCCGCTCAAGTACTATTTCCCTCATGCCCGACGCCTCGCTCCTTGAAGTCTTTCCATCTCCAACAGAGACGCCGTTTCTCGTCGAACACATCAACGAGGAATTCACTTCGGTCTGCCCAAAGACGGGGCATCCCGACTTTGGGACGGTGACGGTGCGGTTTGAACCGGGCGAGACCTGCGTGGAACTCAAGAGCCTCAAACTCTACTACCACTCATTTCGCGATGAGGGGATCTTCTACGAGGCGGTCACGAACCAGATTCGTGACGATCTCGTTGGCGTGATGTCGCCCCGGTGGCTTCAGGTTGTCACCGACTGGCGAGGCCGCGGCGGCATTCGAAGCCGCATCACAGCCTGCCACGGAGATGTCCCAGGCTGTTGGAATGGGTGTTGATGTCAGTGCAGGTGCTGCTGGCAACATCCAACCCGCACAAACTCGAGGAAGTGGCGGCCATCCTCGGAGCGATCGGCATCGAAGTGCGTGGGCTGGATGTCCTCGGCGAGACACCACCGGAACCAATTGAAGACGCGGATTCCTTTGAAGGCAACGCAAGGCTCAAAGCCATCGGCTACGCCGAGTCGACAGGTCGCCGGTGTCTTGCCGACGATTCAGGCCTGGAAGTCGATGCGCTCGGCGGCGCCCCGGGGATTCACAGCGCTCGGTATGCAGGTCTCGGCGCGACGCGGGAAGCGCGAGACGCTGCGAACAACGCCAAACTGCTTGAAGCGATGCACGATGTTCCCGATGAGGCGAGATCCGCTCGCTTTGTGTGCTGCATGTGCCTGGCAGACCCAGACGGAACGATTGTTGCTGAAACCCGGGGCACATTCGAGGGTGCCATAGGTCGGCGCCCGAGAGGGGAACATGGGTTCGGATACGACCCGTTGTTGGTGTTGCCCGAGGGCACAAGCAGCGCCGAACTGCACCCGGACGAGAAGAACCAGCGTTCTCATCGCGCCGCTGCGGTGCGGCAGCTTGCGGAGATTCTTAGTCGCTGCAGCGAATCGTGAGCATCGCAATCTCGGCTGGGCAATTCCAACGCAAGGCAAAGAGGGCGCCAGCCCCCACTGTGACGAAGAGCCTCGCGTCGCCGATTTCGTACACACCAGCATTCCGTCGATGTCCATGAAGGATTGAAAGGTTGGCGGTCGGCCGATTTCGCCGGGCGATTTGACCACCATGCGTGTGGCCAGACAGGGTCATGGCGACGCCTCGGCTGGCTGCATGGTCGAAGCCTTTGGGATTGTGCGAGAGCAGGAGATCGACACTTTCCGATCCGAGCGCGGCATCAATTCGCTGTTCACATTGTGTTGGTGTTCTCGCCCACCCAATGCCGCCGACACGCAGTTCATCATTACCCCGGCGAATGAGCGCAACGTCGTCACGAAGAACCGTCGTTCCGGCCTCGGCAACGATCCGCTCTACTTCATCGCCGGAATCAAGTTCGTCGTGATTCCCACGAGCGAAGAAGTTGCCATACGGCGCATCGATCGACCCAAGAGCTTCTGCGACTGGTTCAACGCCGGGCCAATAGAGGTCAACGAGGTCACCGGTGTTGCAGACCATGTCTGGTCGTTCATTGCGAAGTTGATCAGCAATGGCAACCGCCCGGTCGACGCTCATCAGCTCGCCAACATGGATATCGCTGACATGCCCGATTCGAATGCCGTTGAATGCCTTGGGCCAATTTGGGGCGATGATTGTTTCTTCCCGAACCACAACATCCTCATTGTGGTGCCGCCGATTCACCCACCCACGAGTAATCCGATTCGGGCCGGTGGTCATCAGGAAATGCCGAATCCGAGCCTTGCGGAGTTTGAATGAGGGTTTCTTGTGAGTCGGGGCCATCGATGGTGTTTGCCGTTGGAAGCGATCGGGTCATACAAGGACGAGCGGGAGGGCGGGGTGGTTCGCCGACGGTGGTCAGAAACTCACGTTCAGTCCGATGAACAGGCCTGGGAAACTTGGCGACAGATCCCAGTTTCCGTCGGTGAGCCCCTTGTACTCCATGATCCGGTAGCCGACGTTGACACCAATATTTGGTGTGAAATTCAGGCCCAGCCCCCCGCCAACCTTCCAGAACACACCACCATCGGACACCGTGCCACCGATGCTGCCGCCGACATCCACGGTCAGGCTGTGCAGCAGATTCGTAAAGG
>CAYYGU010000019.1:0-17357 GCA_964471525.1 uncultured Isosphaeraceae bacterium | reverse complement strand
CTACACCGACTTCTATGCCGCTCGTGCTCATGCAACCAATGTCGGACGGATGTTCCGACCCGACGGCGACCCACTGATGCCAAACTGGCTGCATCTGCCGGTCGGCTATCACGGTCGCGCGAGCAGCATCGTAGTAAGCGGCACCGACATCGTCCGACCGTGCGGGCAACTCAAGCCCGAGGATGGACCGCCCGCCTTCGCGCCCTGCCGACTGCTCGACTATGAACTGGAATTCGGTGCGTTTGTCGGTCCGGGCAACAAGATGGGCGCCCCGATCGTCGTCGGCGAGGCAATGGATCACTTGTTCGGTGTGGTGATTCTCAACGATTGGTCTGCTCGGGACATACAGAAGTGGGAGTATCAACCACTCGGTCCTTTCAATGCGAAGAACTTTGCAAGCACCATTTCGCCCTGGGTCGTGACAATGGAGGCGTTGGAGCCGTTCCGAAGTAATGGACCAACTCGGCAGGATGATGATCCGCCGCTTCTGGACTACCTCAAGCCGTCTTCCGAGAGTACCGATGCGATTGATGTGAGGGCGGAGGTGTTTATCAACTCGTCTGACATGCGAGCTTCGGGAACTGATCCACTTCGTCTGAGCAGCGGCACGCTTTTGGATCTTTCCTGGTCCTTTGCGCAAATGCTCGCTCACCACACGAGCACCGGGTGTCCGATGAAGTCTGGCGATCTGCTTGGAAGTGGTACAGTCAGCGGTTCGGAGAAAGCTACATGGGGCAGCATGCTGGAACTGTGCTGGCGGGGGACGAAACCGATAGATCTGCCGGACGGTTCACAGCGGCGGTTCTTGCACGACGGTGACGAACTCACGATCAAGGCCTACTGCCAGCGGGATGGGGCAGCACGGATCGGATTTGGCTCATGCAGCGGGCTGATTCTTCCTGCTGCGGAGATCGCATGTGGTCGGTGAGTTGTATCAGCCGCTCCGAATCAGTGACCTGTCCTGAGTAATCGGCGGCGTATTGGGTTGGGTGATGCCAGCAGACATGCTTCATTCGTCATCGCAGCGTTGGGCTGCAGCAGACCTTGGGTAGCCCCCGCACCACATCTGGCACGGGGGCGCATTTGATCAGGATCTCGCAATCGGTTCTTTGACCGGAATCGGCGTCCAGTCGCCCCAAGACGCGGGGTACTCGGCGTCATCCATTTGGAGGGCAGCGGCGGTCGGGAAGAGCGGTCGGAAGGTGTCGATCATGACGACCAGTTCGTCGGTGTAGGTTTGATCGAGGGTGGATTCGACGGTGCCTGGGTGCGGCCCGTGCGGGATGCCCTGCGGGTGCATGGTGATGGATCCCTCGACGATTCCCCGCCGCGCGGTGTACTTGCTGTCGCAGTAGTACATCACCTCGTCGCTGTCCACATTGCTGTGGTTGTACGGAACTTTGACTGCTTCAGGATGGAAGTCGAGCATTCGAGGGCAAAATGCGCAAATGACGAAGCCGCCACCGGCAAAGACTTGATGCGTTGGAGGTGGCATGTGGTGCTTGCCCACGATGGGGCTGAAGTCATCCGCATTGAAGCAGTAGGGGTAATAGCACCCGTCCCATCCAACGATGTCGAGCGGGTGGTAGGGGTAGGTGTAGGAGTGCACGCTGTTGACCGCTTTGATGCGGACTTCGAAGTCGCCAACCTCATCGAATGCGAGAGGCATCTGAGGGATTCGAAGGTCCCGTTCGCAGTACGGCGCGTGCTCAAGGAACTGTGATGTCTTCTCAGAGACATATCGCTTCGGTGGAAGAATGTGGGACGCGTTTGCGGTCTCCGTGATCAAGAACCGATCATCGGGAGCACCCTCTTCACGAGGATCGAACACCATTCGGTAGATCGTCCCCTTTGGAATCACGACGAAGTCGCGGGGACCGAAGGTGAGCGTGCCGAACATCGTGTAGATCGTGCCAGTTCCATGATGGATGTACAGGCACTCATCGCCTTGCCCGTTCTTGAAGTGGTAGTCCATGGGCTCACACGGGACGCAGATGCCGATTTCACAGTCGGTGTTTCCGAACAGGACGGTGCGTCCGGTGATGGGGTCGCCCTTGGGGGTGGCCTCGAAGGTGGTGAGATGCCGCATCCGCATCACATTGGCTTCGAGATAGTCCACCTTGGTTGAGTACTCGCATTGCCATCCAGTGACCTGCGTGGGCGGATGGATGTGATACATCGTCGAGGTCGGCCCGTCGAAGCCTTCGGTGCCAAAGACCTCCTCGGAGTACAAGACGCCGTCTGGGCGGCGGAACTGGATGTGCCGCTTCGGTGGGATCGTTCCCAGTGTGGTGTAGTAGGGCATGTGTGGTTCCTCCAGAGGGATTGTAGAGCACCGGCATCGGCGATGAGTTGAATTCGGCAGCCCGCGGTATGCTCATCGACATGCGACATATTGCTGTTGTGACGACATCCCGGGCGGACTGGGGACACGCCGAGCCGGTGCTCCGGGAACTCCGTGGCCGCGACGATGTGCAGACCTCGCTGCTCGTGGGTGGCGCGCATCTGGAGGCACGCTTTGGCATGACCATCAGTGCCGTGCGGGAGGCGGGCTATACGGTGGCAGCCGAGATTCCGTTTTTGGCCGTGGAAGACACTGACCAAGGAATGGCCGAGGGCATCGGACGGGCGACCTCTGGATTCGCGAAATGCCTTGGCGCACTGCGACCAGACATCCTGATGCTGATTGCGGATCGGTTCGAAATGCTCGCCCCGGCGTCGGCGGCCATGGCGCTTCGGATTCCCATTGCGCATATCGAGGGCGGCGAGATCAGCGAGGGCGCCATCGATCAGCAGGTTCGCGACGCACTGACCAAGATGAGCCACCTGCATCTGGTACCCACACAGGATGCGGCCGATCGGATCATTGCGATGGGCGAGGAACCCTGGCGAGTTGCCGTCACCGGCGCGCCTTCGCTAGACCATCTCGTGATCGATGTACTGCCGCCACCCGCCGCGGTTGAGGCGGCGATCGGGATGCCGCTGGCCCAGCCCCCAATCGTAGTGTCCTTTCATCCCACAACCATGCACCGAGATACGACCGGCGAATCCGAGGTCTTCTTCTCGGCAATCGAGCAGTGTCCGTCGCCGCTGGTCTTCTGCTTCCCCAATGCAGATGCCGGGTACCGCCGCATCATCGAGATGGCCGAGGGCATTTGCAGTCGCCGCGATGATGCCGTGCTGCGGATCAACCTCGATCACCTCATGTACTGGGCGCTGCTTCGTGATGCCGCGTGCCTTGCGGGCAATTCATCGAGCGGCATCATGGAAGCGGCATCGCTTGAACTGCCAGTTGTGAATGTTGGCATCCGTCAGCAGGGCCGAACCCGCGCAGCCAACATCATCGACGCCCCGGCAGACGAAGCAGCCATTGAAGCTGCGATCGATCGCGCACTTGACCCCGGGTGGCGCGGCGGTCTTATTGGAATATCCAACCCCTACGGAAACGGTCACGCCGCTGGAGCCATCGTCGATCGCCTCGTATCAACTGAACTCGGCTCGGCATTGCTGCACAAAGCGTGCGGATCACCGGGGCGTCAGGCTACAGGTTCCCTCGCCGATCCTGCTCAAGTTCCAGCGATTCAAACAATGCCTTGAAGTTGCCTTTGCCGAATGACTGGCTGCCGCGGCGACCGATGATTTCGAAGAAGAGCGTCGGGCGGTCTTGCAGCGGTTTGGTGAAGAGTTGCAGGAGGTAGCCCTGGTCATCGGCATCGACGAGGATGCCGAGATCCTTGATCCGCGCATGATCTTCGCGGACGCAGTCGAGACCGTGCTCGCGAAGGCAGGTATCGACGCGGCCCCAGACCTCTTCGTAATACTCGTCAGGGATTCGCAGGAAGTCAACGCCGCGGCGGCGAAGCTCGGCCACCGACGCAAGACAATCATTGGTGCGGAAGGCCAGATGTTGCACGCCCGGACACATGTCGTGCCACTCGAGGTACTCCTGAATCTGACTTTTTTTCTTTCCGACTGCGGGCTCGTTGATCGGGAACTTGATGAGGTTGTTGCCAGAGGCCATGACCTTTGACATCAGCGCCGAATGCTCTGTCGAGATATCCGCGTCGTCGAAGTGCTTGAACATCGCAAAGCCCAGTACGTTCTCATACCACTCCACCCAGTGATCCATCTTCCCCTCATCAACATTCCCAACACAGTGATCAAGGAACATCAGCCCGCAGGGATTCTCGGCGTTGTACCGATTGACTGACAACTCCCCGGCCTGCTTGAAACCAGGCTCGAAGATGGCGCCTTTCTTGACCTGATCGATCGTGTAGTCGCCGGTGCGGCTGACGAAGGAATGCACGGCGCGGCCGTAGGTCTTGATGCCTGCGGTTGTGACCGTGCCGCGATTGTCGGAAATGGTGATCGGTTCGTAGGCAGATTCGCCACCATTGGCGATGGCCTGCTTCCATGCTGTCTTGGCGTCCTCGACGGTGAAGGCGATGTCTTTGACGCCGTCGCCATGGCAGCGAAGTTCTTCGGCGGCGGGATCATCCTTGCACAGCGGCGTTTCAAGCACGAGGCGGATGTTGCCCTGCGTGAGCAGGTACCTGGCACGATCGCGGCTGCCCGTCGTCAGGTCGGCCATCTGCTCGATCGTGAAGCCGAACGTGTAGGCGTAGAAAAACGCGGCCTGTTTGGCGTTGCCGACAAAGAATCGAACGTGGTCGACGTCCAGCAGTGCGAGTGGATCGGTGGCGGTCTGAGTCGCGGTTGCGGGGGCAGTGCTCATTTTGGTGGGTCCCTCTTCCTCTTGAGAAGCCCGCATTATAGCGATCTGCCGATCAATACTGAAGCACGCTGTGAACGTAATGGGGGGCTTGTTTGAGAACGCCGCCCAGCGATGTCAGTTCGATGAGGACTGTGATCCCTGCGAGTTCGCCGCCGAGGGCATCGACCAATTGCCTGCTTGCAATCATCGTGCCGCCGGTGGCAATGAGGTCATCCACGAGCAGCACCCGCTGACCAGGCGCAATGGCGTCGGCGTGGATTTCAAGGGTGTCGCTTCCATACTCCAGGTCATAGTCCTGGGCGTGGGTTTGGGCCGGGAGTTTGCCCGGTTTCCTGATCGGAACGAAGCCAGCATTGAGTGCCCGGGCGAGCAGGGTTCCGAAGATGAACCCACGGGACTCGGCACCGACCACCACGTCGATATTGCAGTTTCGAAACGGATTGACCATGAGTTCGGCCGCCAGGGCGAGGCCTGCTCGATCCCGCAGCAGCGGCGTGATGTCCCGAAATACGATGCCCGGCTGGGGGTAATTGGGGATGTCTCGGACGAGGCCGCGGAGGCGTTCCGGCATGGATCTCTCCTCTGAGTGGAAAGGGATCGTAGAATGTGCGGACCATGTCTGCCAAGAAGACCGCCGCCAAACTGGAGATTGTCGAGCCGCTCGGCCAGCGAGTGCTTCTCCGCAAGGATGAGGACCGCAAGACCACGAAGGCGGGGATTCACCTTCCCGACAAGATCGAGATACCGACCATCACTGGGCGAATCGTGGCGGTCAGCAGCCAGATCGAGCGAGACGACGACTGGCCGATCGCCCAGTATGACAAGGTGCTTTTCAATCCCAAGCACGCCGTTCCGGTGGACTTCGAGGGCGACAACCGCCTCTTCGTCGTACCAATCGAGGACATCGTGGCGGTCTTCCGCCGCGACGCGTGACGGCGGTGGGGGGTCTTACCGATCCAATTCAGGTGCCCCGGTGCGAGGATTCGCCCTTGGCGGTCATGCACGTACCCGGCTCCAAGAGTATCTCCTGCCGCGCGATCGTTCTTGCCGCGATTGCCCAGGGGCGTTCGTCCCTGTCGGGCGTCCTGCGAGCCGACGACACCGACATGCTGCTCGCCGCAATGACAACGCTGGGCGTATCGGTTCAGGGGGAGGGAAGCGAGATCGCGGTGACGGGCGGCCAACCGCTTGTTTCCACGAAGCCGCGGATCGATCTTGGCCACGGCGGGACGCCTGCTCGTTTCATGCTCTCGGTCGCGACCCTTGTTGATGGCGAGGTCGTGATCGATGGGAGTTCACGCCTTCGAGCGCGGCCGATGGGGGACATGGTTGAACTGCTGGCATCGCTCGGCGTGACCGTTGAAGCGGTCAACGGTTCGGGACGCCTGCCGCTGCGGGTCGTCGGAGGGCCGTGGAACGCCAATTGCCTGCGCGTCGGGGCGATGGCATCAAGTCAGTTTCTCTCGGCGTTATTGCTTGTTGCGCCGCGGATGCCGGGCGGCGTGGTGATTCAACTCGAAGCGCAGGCGACGAGTGAGCCCTACCTGCAACTGACAATCGACGAGTTGCAGGAGTGGGGTCTGAACCCATCGGTCCAGTACGAAGGAGATCGCATTGCTCGAATCACGGTGATGGCCGCAGCGATTCGCCCTCATGATCGAGTGATCCCGGCCGATGCGAGTTCGGCCCTCTTCTGGGCAGCGGCTGCAGCGGTCATTCCCGGTTCTCAACTTCTGATTCCCCGGCTGCAACTCGATGACGGTCAGCCCGATGCCGCTGCTTTCGGGGTGCTTCGAGGCATGGGGTTGGAGATCGAGCGTGGCGAAGGTGGCGTGCGGCTTGTCGGCCCATCGCGGCTTTCTGCGGTTGGAACCATCGACTGCAGCGGAATGCCCGATGCTGCGCCTGCGTTGGCGGTGGTGGGCTGCTTTGCCGAGGGTGAGACCCGGCTGACCGGACTGCATACGCTTCGGCACAAGGAGTCGGACCGGGTTAGGACGATCGCGGGTGAACTTGGCCGGGCAGGAGCCGATGTCGTGATCGAGGGCGACGATCTGGTGATCCGGCCGGTTCCGCTGCCCGATACGCCCGTCACCATTCAAACGTGGGATGACCACCGCATTGCGATGGCCCTCGCCGTACTGGGCCTTCGCCGGGGCGGAATCAGCGTTTCCGATCCGGGTTGTGTCGCCAAGAGTTACCCGGGGTTCTGGAATGATCTTGCCCGGCTGTACGGGGAGGCTCGCAGCGGCGATACTGCGTGAATCATGGGTCCCTTTTGGACATTATCGAAGCACCTGCTGGAGCGGCGGGGCCTGCTGGTCTTGGCGATTGTGATGGCATTCGTCTCGGCTGCCGGTCTTGGCGTGGGCTTGCTCAGCCTCGGCCCGGTGCTGGAGCAGATTCTGCATCCGCAGAGCGGGCAGGGGTTGCGACAGCTTGCCGAGCAGGTCAACGCTGGCGATGGATTCTGGCATATTCCACGTGGCATCGTTGCCGTGCTTCCGGAGAGTCGATTCAACGGCGTGTTGCTGCTCATCGTCGTGATTTGGATCCTGACCCTGATCGGCGCCACTGCCAACTTCTTTCACCAGTACATCAGTCAAACGCTCTCGACGTTGACGATTGCTCGCATCCGGCAGCGGCTCTTCGATCATGTGCTTCACCTTCCGCTCCCAAGGGTCGTGCAGCAGGGGCCGAGCGAGTACATCTCTCGGATCATTCGCGATACGGCGACCCTTGAGTCAGGCTTCATTGCCCTGCTCGGAAAATCCGTTGCGCAATTGACCAAGGGCATCGCTGCGCTGGCAGTAGCGGTCATCTTCGATTGGAAAATTGTGGTGGTGGCGGTCATCGTCGGACCGATTCTCGGAATCGTGCTTCGGAAGCTTGCCAAGCGGGTCAGACGAGGATCGCATGGTTCGCTCGTCGCGCAGCAGGATCTTCTGCAACTCTCCAACGAGCGTGTGCAGGGACTTCGGGCCGTCAAGACCAGTACTGCCGAGGAGACCGCGGCATCCCAGTTTGGCGAGGTGAACAAGCGTGTTATTCGCCACGAACTTCGGATGCGAACCGCCAAGGCGATGAGTAGTCCCATCATGGAAACGCTCGCCATCATTGTGCTCGGTGGACTGGCGCTGCTTGCTGCCAACAGCATTCTCAAGGGAGATCTGCCCTTTGAGCGGTTTCTGCTCTCGGTCGGTTCGCTCGCAGTGGCGGGGGCCGCCTTCCGCCCGCTCGCAGGTATCGTCAACAGCATCAGCACGGCGGCTGCGCCCGCCGAACGAATCCTCGAGGTGCTTGGTGAGCAGGTTGAGCAGCGGGATGGAATCCCACTGCCTAGGCACAGCGAGTCGGTTCGATTTGCAGGCGTGCGGTACACCTATCCTTCGGCCAAGGAATCCTCTGTGGTCGATGTGGATCTTGATGTTCACTTTGGAGAGCACGTTGCGGTTGTCGGTCCAAATGGCTCTGGCAAGACGACGCTTCTGAGCCTGCTTCCTCGGCTTCTCAGTCCAACGGCAGGCGTCGTGAGCATCGACGGCATTGATCTCGCTCGGGCGCGGCTTGCGGATGTTCGGAATCAGATCGGAGTAGTGACGCAGGAATCGTTCATTGTTCGTGGCACGATTGCCACAAATATTGCGATTGGGCGGCCGGACGCGACCATCGAAGACATCATGGCGGCGGCTGTGGCGAGCCACGCGGATGGGTTTATCGGTGAGCTTCCTGAGGGGTACCAGTCGATGGTGGCCGAGCACGGGGCCTCGCTCTCGGGTGGGCAGCGGCAGCGGCTTGCGATTGCGCGAGCACTCCTGCGAAACCCGGCACTGCTCATTCTTGATGAGGCAACCAGTCAAGTCGATAGCGAGTCTGAGGCAGCGATCGCGGAGGCCATCCGAGAAATCAGCAATTGCACTGTCTTCGTTATCGCGCATCGCCTTGCCACGGTCTTGGACTGCCACCGCATCGTGGTCATGGACGAGGGCAGGATTGTTGACGTTGGACCGCACGAAGACCTCCTCAATCGGTGCGAGCTGTACGATCGGCTGATCAGGACGCAGCTTGTGGCAGTACAGGCGTGATGCGTGCTGGCGGTCGCGGGTGGGTCATTCTGCTTGCCGTCGCCATCGTCGCCGCGATGTTTCTACGTGTTCTGATCGATCGTGAACCAACGAGCGGATCGCTCTCGCTGGCGTGGCCAGATGCTGCATGGCGCGGCTTTCGGCTCACAGCTGCCGTGACCGGAGCCTTGGTCGGTGGGGCGTTGGCACTCTCGGGAACACTCCTTCAAGCTTCACTGCGAAATCCCCTCGCTGCGCCATCGGTTCTTGGCGTGAGCAGTGGAGCGGGCCTGGGCGTGATGCTTGCGCTGTACATCGCTCATGTGACCGGCATAGCAGATCCGCCTTGGATGCCCCCTGCCATGGTCGGCGCGGCGCTCGCCGTCGTGCTCGTTTTGGCACTTGGCAGGCGGGACGGCTGGCCCGATCCGGTATCCACCATCCTTGCCGGCGTGATCATTGCGACCATGTGCGGAGCCGGCATGATGCTGCTGCAGGGGCTGGTGCCAGCGGGGCTCCGCGGGGAGTTTCTCTCATGGGCGATGGGGACCATTCCGGAGTCCGTGCCTTCCGCAGCCCTCCCGATACTTGGTCTCCTTCTCGCTGCCAGTGTGGCGTGGGCAATCGCCGCCCATGGCCGGCTCGATGCACTTCTTCTTGACCAAGCTTCCGCGATCACGATCGGCGCCGCTCCTGGGAGTACGCGGTTGATCTGTCTGGTGAGCGCGGGCATCCTCACGGCGGTGACGGTGGCGATCTGCGGGCCGCTTGGGTTCGTCGGGTTGGTTGCGCCCCATGTGGCGAGGGTGCTTGTGGGCTCGCGGCATGTCCTTCTCATTCCCGCAGCAGTATTGGCCGGGGGAGTGCTGGTCGTCGGTGCCGATGTGCTGCGGCAAGCCATCGATCTTGGAAGCGGCCGTCTGCCGGTTGGAGTGCTGACGACCCTCGCCGGGGGACCGTTCTTCTTGTGGCTGCTCCGCCGAGGGGGTCGTCATGCTTCGATGTAGCGGTGTTGCAGTGAGGCGTGGCGAGTTCACGCTCGGGCCGATTCAGGTGGAGGCAATGGCCGGGGAGGTGACGGCCGTCATCGGGCCCAATGCGAGCGGGAAGACGACGTTGTTGGAGCTGGTCGCCGGCATCACCCGTCCGACCTCCGGTGTTGTAGAACTCGATGAAACGAATCTCCACGCGTGCTCGGTTTCTGATCGCGCCGCGTGCGTGGCGATGCTGCCGCAGCGGCCCGCCTCAGAACTGTCGCTGAGCGTGGAGCGGCTGGTGGAACTTGGACGCCTGAGATTGACCGAATCGCCCGAAGCGGTTGAAGCGGCCATTGCGGCCTTTGAGTTGGGGCCTCTTCGACATCGTCTGGTCTGTACGCTCTCCGTGGGGCAAACGCAGCGGGCGCATCTGGCAAGGCTCTGGGCTCAGCGAGACGCGTCATCGCTGTTGGTGCTGGATGAGCCAACGGCACCGCTCGACCATCGCTGGGCTGATGCCGTATGGGACATGCTGGCTGCGCATGCCGGTGGTGGCGGGGCTGTCGTGGTTGCCGTACACGACTTGGCGGTGGCCGCAGATCGGGCAGATTGTGGCTGGCTGCTCCGCGACGGCAACCTCGTCCTTTCCGGGCCTGCCGGTGATGTCTTTCAACCCGATGTGCTCGGCGAGGTCTTTGCAGCGGGGTTTGAGTGGATCACGCGGCGGGATGGCAGCCCGTGGCTGGTGCGAGGTTCCACGCCACGTTGACCGGCAGACCGCGTACACTGGCGATTATGGATATTGGAGACCTTGTCTTTCTTGGCGTGCTGCTGGCCTCGGGTGTCGGGAGCGTCATCGGCGCGTCCAAGAAGAAGAGCAAGGGTGCGGGGATGTCGCCCAAGGCGAAGCCTTCGCAGGCAACAGCCGCCTCCTCCGGTACAGGGCTTCCCCTCAAGGGGGTCCGGCGGGCCGTGAAGCCAGCTTCGGCTGTGGACCGATCGGAGGGGGAGGGCTCGCCGCCGCGGCCCGCTGCACCAGCGAGCAGCCTGGCGGCCCCTGGGCCGCCAGGGCCGGTGTCTTCTCCCCGCCCTCGAAACCGCTGGCGGGAGTATGTCATCATGAAGGAAGTGCTGGGACCGCCCAAGAGCATGCAGTGAGTGCCGCACGTTCGCGGCTGATCCCCCCATGATGGCGGACGAACCCGGGCAGATCGCTATACTCCCACCCCTCATGACCGCCGTCAGCGACATGACATTGACTTCCAATCGCCTCGCGTGCCTTCGCGAGGGGCTTGCCGAGCGGGGCGTTTCATCGCTGCTGGTCACCGGCGAGCAGGATGTCAGATACCTCGCCGGCTGCTTCGGCCACGACACGCGTCTGCTCGTGACGCCAACGCGGGCCATTCTGATTTCCGATCGCCGGTATGAGGAATACCTCGCCCCGTGGGCTGAGGACGGCAGTTTCGAGGTCGCGATTCACAATCGACCTGCCCAGATGGAGCATATCGCTCATGTGCTGGCAGGCGAGGCGCTGCATGAATTGGGAATCCAGTCCGCTCACATGACGATTGAGGCGAGCGGAGGTCTTGAAAAGCAACTCGGCGACATCACGCTCGTTCCACTCAGCGGCCTGCTGGCGAGTCTCCGAATCTGCAAGAGCCCAGATGAAGTAGAGACCATCGAGCGAGCCATCGGCATTCAGATCGCCGCGCTTCATGCGACGCTGCCTACCGTGCGGATTGGTATGAGCGAGGGACAGGTGGCCGCGCGGCTTGTCTACGAAATGCGGATGCGGGGCGCCGAGTCGGAGTCATTCGAGCCCATCGTAGGCAGCGGGGCCAATGCCAGTGTGATTCACCATGTTCCCGGGGGTGATCCGATCGTTCCGGGCGTATTGCTCATCGACTGGGGCGCGCGGGTCGACGGCCTGTGCAGTGATTTGACGCGGACCTTCTTCCTCGGCGAACCAGACGATGAGATGAAACGAATCTACACCGTCGTCGCCGAAGCGAATCGCGCCGCCATCGATGCGTGTGCCGTCGGCACGATGACCGGTGACGTGGACGCCGCGGCTCGTGAAGTGATCACGGCGGCTGGGTACGCTGAGCAATTCGCTCATGGAGTCGGGCACGGTCTCGGCCGCGATGTCCATGAGCAACCCTCGCTTGGGCCCGCTGGCAAGTCAGTGCCGCTTGAAGCTGGCATGGTCGTGACCATCGAGCCGGGTATCTACGTTCCGGGAGTTGGCGGCGTGCGAATCGAAGACGATATTCTCGTGACGGACGACGGTCCTCGCGTGCTTTCCGAACATCTTGACTCAAGCCTGTCGGGCGCCATTTTGGCAGTCCCGCAAGAAGGGACGGCGTGATGATCGACATCCGCAAGCTCAAAGAATTGGTGAAGTTGATGGTGCAGAATGACCTCACCGAAATGGATCTCCGGGACAGCGAGGAGCAGGTCACGCTTCACCGGCCCAATCACTTGTCTGCGCCGCAGGTGCAGATGCCCGTCGCAGCAGCGATGCCGCCACCTGCGGTGGCTCCTGCCGAGGCTGCGGCCAAGCCAGCAGAAACGCCCACCGATCACAGCGGGCTCGTCGCGGTCGAGAGCCCGATGGTGGGTACGTTCTACTCGGCCGCCTCACCGGATGCTGATCCCTTTGTATCCGCAGGCAGCACACTTGCGGAGGGGGATGTCGTGTGTCTGATTGAAGCGATGAAGATCTTCAATGAGATCAAGGCCGAAGTCGGTGGAACCGTCGAGACGGTCCTCGTCAAAAACGGCGATGCGGTGGAATTTGGCCAGGAACTACTGCTGGTTCGGCCAGCCTGAGGCGTACCCAATGTTTGAACGAATACTCATCGCCAACCGCGGCGAAATCGCGCTGCGGATCATTCGGGCAGCCAAGGAACTCGGCTGCGAGACCGTCTGTGTGTTTTCGCAAGCCGATCGAGGCGGCCCCTGGCTCGAGCAGGCCGACCATGCCGTCTGTATCGGCCCGGGTCCTTCGGCGGAGTCCTACCTGCGGGCCGATCGGATTATTTCCGCGGCCGAGACGATGAACGCCGACGCCATTCATCCGGGGTATGGGTTCCTCGCCGAAAACGCCGACTTTGCCGAGGTTTGCCGCGACTGCAATATCGAGTTCATCGGCCCGAGCCCGGAGGCCATGTCGCTGCTTGGTGACAAGATCTCATGCAAGCGAATGGCCCGCGAGGCAGGCACGCCGGTATTTCCGGGCAGCCAGAACGCCATCGAAGACCCGGAAGAGGCGGTGTCGGTGGCCCATGAAATCGGCTTCCCTGTCATTGTCAAGGCGGCTGCTGGCGGTGGGGGCCGCGGTATGCGGATTGCCCGAACCGATGATGAACTCGCCGATGGACTTGCGGCTGCAAGCCAGGAGGCCGCAGCCGCCTTTGGGAATGGGGCCGTCTACGTCGAGAAGTTTCTTGAGCACGCCCGCCACGTAGAAGTGCAGTGCCTTGGCGATACGCATGGCAACGCGGTACACCTGTACAACCGTGATTGCACTTCACAGCGGCGGCATCAGAAACTCATCGAAGAAGGTCCCGCGCCCGGCGTTGACGCTGAGATCCGTGATGGCGTGTGCGAATCTGCCGCTGCACTTATTCGAAATGCCAAGTACAGCGGGGCGGCCACAGTTGAATTCCTGATGGATCGCGACCAGCACTTCTATATGTTGGAAGTGAATACTCGCGTGCAGGTTGAGCACCCTGTGACCGAAGCGATCACGGGCGTCGATATCGTCAAGGAAGGTATTCGGGTTGCCGCAGGATCGCCGCTGTCAATTCGGCAGGAAGATGTCCTTCTGACCGGGCACGCCATTGAGTGTCGGATCAATGCCGAAGATCCTGATCGTGGATTCATGCCCCAGCCCGGACTTGTGGAGGTCTTCCAGCCCGCTGGCGGTTTCGGTGTTCGGGTGGACACCCATGTACAGCCGGGGTATCGCATCCCACCGAATTACGACTCGATGATCGGCAAACTCATCGTGCATGGCACCGATCGCGACGAGGCGATTGCGAAGATGAAGCGGGCGATCGACGAGTTTCGAATCGGTCCGATCAAGACAACGCTTCCATTGCATCGGCGGTTGATCGAGGCCCCACAGTTTGTCGATCATGAGTTCGATATTCACTGGGTTGAGGGTCTGCTCAGCGCACAGTGCGACGCGGTTGCGTAGTACAAGGACCGCCTTGGTTGCTACCTCCCGCTCGGTGCCTTCACGGTCTCATTCACGAACAGTCCAATCACTTCATCGCCGAGTTCAAGCCGATCAAGCGTGATGCTAACCGGAAGGATGAAGATCAGCGAGAAGCGATCATCTGATCCAAAGCTGGGGCGGTGGGTGATGTCGCTCCACCTGCGAATCGGCATATCGAATGTGATGGTGGTTGTGGTGTCTTCAGTGAGTTCGAATCCACGGGGCGAATACTCGCCACCGTAGGTGTCATACAGCACGATGTCGCCATCTCCTCCGATGAAGCGTGCGGCCGCGAGGATGTTGGCATCTGTCGTGGGACCTACCGCGATCTTGACGACATTGCGGTTTGGGTCACGTATGAGACGTTGGGTATTGCTCACAGAAGGGTCTTGAATGAGTACGCCATATCCCTTGGTGCGGAGATTCCCCTTACCCCGCGATCTGTTTGGATACTGAGCGGCGTTGGCTCTTGTGATACGACCGGAGTCCTCGTCGATGACCACATCGCCCTTGAAAGCGGACCGGTCTGGTTGTCCGCCAGCGGCCAGCCTCCCCCGCTGGTCAACTTGTTTGGAGATGTCGCCGCCCCAGGGGTCTAGACGTGCTGCGGATTTCGGTGGTATGCCGGACTGAATGCAGAATTGATCCCAGTCATCCGTCTGATCGCGTTTCTCGAGGTCAAACCGTGTCCCACGGACTTGCAAGAAATGGCCTTTGAAGTCGTCGGGGATCAGGAACAGCAGCCGGATATCTGCCGTTTTCTCGTCTGTTTCAACGATATAACTGTCGGTAGATTCGAATCGAAAGAGGCCTGGGATTCTCTTTCCGGGAGCAGCTTTCAACATCTCATTCCACATGTCCAGTTCAGCGTTCATCTCCAACTCTGAGATTTTCTCTTCCTCGAACTTCTTCTGTAAGTCATCTTCGAGCCTGTCAAGATCCGGCCTAAACAGTTGGCCCCAGAACGTGGGGTAGATGATCACCGTCTCTTCTTGGGATGAGCCAACCAACCGCAACTGGCTGGATGCGAGGACGAGTTCCTTCCCGAAATCCATGCCCTCGGATTGGAAAGACATCGGAATCATCATGACCTGCCCGTCCCCTTCTGGAATGCTGGTAGAAACCGGCTTGCTGATCTCGATCGAATCTCGCGGTTGGAACATCTGAGCAGAGGACTTCCCGTCCTTTGAGCTGATGCGATCACGGAGGAGCGATGCCAGTTGGTCGAGATTCGGGTTCCAGTTGGCCAGGGGTCGGTCGCTGATATCGGGGTGCAGCACGCCCAGGCTGAGCAGTTCGTAGAACTGCGTGGTCCACGCATCGACCGGCAGCCAAAGGGAGGCGTGCCCGTCTTCGGTTCCGGGTCCCGTGACTTGGCCCTCTTGATTGCGGTACCAGCCAGTATGTCCGAGGATCTGCTGGGGCTGATCGATGAACCCAACCCCGAGCAGCAGCAGGCCGGTCGTCAGGACGCCTGAGAGGAGGCCGAGTATGCCTCCGCCGACCATGTCGACGGGTCTTGGGAGTCGGGTATTCCCGAAGGCCAGTTTGTCCGAGATCATTCTCAGCAGGGTCAACGCGATGATGAAGGTCACGAGCATCGCTGTGCCAGGCATCAGCCCGCTCCACCAACTCTTGCTCAGCAAGTAGTTCACCACGATTGGCTCCCACCAGGCCAGTGCCAACGCTCCTGCTGTGATGACGCAGACAAGGTGAAGCAGCCCGCTCAGGAAGCCCTGGTTCGACCACCAGTAGGCGATGAGGGCAATCACGATGATGATGGCGATGTCAAGTAAGGGCATTGGCGAGTCGTGCTTTCGATCTACTTCTTCTGCTGCGATGGGGGGGTCTTGTCGGAACTTCCGCCAAGGATGCGCAGGATCTCTTCGATTGAAGTGATGCCAGCTGCGGCTCGCTGCAGGCCCACTTCCTGGAGCAGCAGCATCTTCTTGCGGCGGGCCTGCATCATGGCCGCCTTGAGGTCGCCGGAGGCGAGGATTTGTCGGCATTCCTCATCGACGGCCAGCACCTCAAAGATTGCGGTCACACCGTTGTACCCAGCTCCCTCGCAGGTAGGGCAGTCCTCGACACGGTTGCGGACTTGAACCTGACCGCCAGCCTTGTACAGGGTCGTGCCCTCGGGTAGACGGAATTTCTTCGGGTCGTCTGGTGTGTAGGGCTGCTTGCAATCGGGACACAGGACGCGGGTGAGCCGCTGGCACAGAACCGCCCGCAGTGGCTTGGTGGCCTGATCAACATCGCCCACCAGGCGGCACCAATCCCGAATGGCTCCGGCCGCGCTGTCCGCATTGAACGTCAAGTATTGCAGGGCGCCATCCCGGCCGGCGCGGGCGGCAACCTGGGCCGTTTCTGGGTCGGGTACTTCGGCCAGCACAACATCGGGGTCTCGACGCAGGATGGATTGAAGGCTCGTCGAGAAGTTGAGGTCCGGGTTTGAGGGATCCCACTCCACGTGGTCCACCCCCTCCAACCTCTTGATTGTTCGATGCTCCAGTACCTTGAGGTTGCTGGTGTATGCATCGTGCTGGGTGATCAGCGAGAACCCGGTGGTCGTGAGCCCTTGGCCTTGCGGCGAAGTAATCAACACGATTCCATGGCGGTTGTGTGGTTGGACGAACTCTGAGAGGACCGTTCGCTGATCGGGAAGGAGTCCGATCGCATCGATCGGAATCATGAGGGATTTGGCCTGATCGATGTCCAGCCTGACGATCTGCCCCTTTGTCGATCCGGTCACCGTGACGGTGATGGTGTGCCGGCTCCCCGGCGCGATCAGGTCGAACTCGCTGGTCTGATGTCTGCGGGTTTCGCCGAGATCGAGTCCCGCGATGGTCTTCAGGAGATTGACTGCCTGTGCGCCTTCGGACGCATCGAGTGGGTCTTGTTTCGTGCGAACAGTATTCACCACAATCGCAGAGGCCAGTCCGCCACTACCGAGCGCGATGTCGATGCGTGAGGCGTGTTTCTCGATCGCTGGCTTGAGTATGGTTTCCAAGAGGAGGTAGGGGTCGAGCAGATCGCTGTCCTTGTCAGGAATCGGAAATTCGCCCGCTGCACAATCGAACACCAAGGTGGCATCCTGCCCCCTTCGTCGTTTGGGACGCTTTTTCTTGGCATCGTCGCCATCGGCCGACTTGCCTGCGAACAATCTGAACCGCCGGTCGTCGGGGACCTGGGCATTGCGGACTTTCCAGTAGATCAGTATCGGAATGAGCATGACAGCCATGCCGACGAGCCATGAGATGTAGAAGATGCCGGCAAAGAGCATCACGCCCAAACTGATGATTGCCGTGATGAGGTGGATGAGATTCCACTTGGTGGCATCGAGTCGCAGCGAG
>CAYYGU010000018.1:7543-17809 GCA_964471525.1 uncultured Isosphaeraceae bacterium | reverse complement strand
CGAACGCGAACGCTGTTCGGTTCGATTTCCGTGATGGCGGTGGGCCACTGTTCGCTCATATCAGGCTGTCTCCACTGGTACGCCCAAAGCCGCGCAGGCCGCTTCGGGCAACTCGCCAAATCCATCCACGACCGTTGCGCCCGCTGCCGTCAAGGCCTTGACCTTCCCCGCGTGTGTGCCGCGATCACCCTCGATGATCGCGCCGGCATGGCTGAACCGTGTGCCTTCTTTGGCCGCCTTGCCGCCAATGTAGGCAACGACCGGCTTGGTGACGCGGCCAGATTGACACAGATCCGCCAGCCGCTCTTCCATCGAGCCGCCGATCTCACCGAAGAGCACGATGGCGTCGGTCTCGGGGTCGTCCTCAAATTTGAGCGCGACTTCCGGGAAGGTCAGTCCGAGCACCGAGTCGCCGCCCACGTGGCAGATCGTCGAGATGCCAAGCCCGGCGCGGCTCAGGTAGTAGCCGCAACTGCTCGACATGCCTCCACTGCGGCTCATCACGCCCACGGTCTTGCCGGGGATTGGTTCGTTGAACCACTGCTTGGCGGATTCGGCGCGGCCTCCGATCATCCCGATCACCGCCCTGCCAGGGCTGATGACACCCAGCGTATTGGGACCAATGAACTCGGCGCCATTGGAAGCGGCGCACTGGGCAATCTTCATCGCGTCCCACAAAGGAACGCGATCCGGAACAAGCATCACGAGTTGGACACCCGCCTCGAAGGCCTCGATGGCAGCGCCCTTGACGAGTCTGGCGGGCACGAAAACGACCGACACATCCACGCCGCCTGCTTTGGCGACAACCTCGGCAACGGTGTCGTGTACTACGACGCCTTCAACTTCCTGTCCGCCCTTCCCGGGCGTGCAGCCACCAACAACATTGGTGCCGAACGCTCGCATCAGTTTCGTGCGAGCCCGCCCCTCGCGGCCAGTGATGCCCTGCACGATGACCTTCTTGGTTTCGTCGATGATGATGGCCATTTCAGCGGGCCTCCTGCGGGCAATCGATGCCCGCGATGGGCAAATCGACGAAGAGCACAGGCCGCCCAACCCGAAGACACTCGATCTCGCAGGCGATGAATTCTGAATCGGCCTTGGCTGCAGTTTCTGCGTCGCAGGTAATCGTTGGGACACCGGTGCCATCGTCCTTGAGGACGCCGCTGGACCACGACTCCATTTGGGCCGTGAGTTCGGCATCGCACTGCTCGACATCAATCCACACATGTCCGCCCTCGATCGGGAAGGCCTCGGCATCGCCGCCGACCCACGCAGGGACGCGTCTGCTGAGCGTGTTGGACACGCCGCCGGATTCGCCATCCATCAGCGTCGTGAACCGCTCGGCGCAGAAGGCTGGCGTGTCGTCCTTGCGGTAACCCTCGACCGCCGCCGGAAGATCTCGGCATGCATCTTCGAGGATCTCGACCGCGCGGTCTTCTGCGTTGCCGCCGAGCCGCACCACGACCGGAAGCGACATGCCCAGTTCGTTGAAGGCCTTGGCAAGCCCGTAGGCAGAGTGGAATTGCTCCTGACTGGCAACACCCGAGCCGCTGCCGAAGTATCCGGTCAGTCCCTGCTGGGCGAGGATCACGCGGGCCGCCCGGTAGACCTTGGCCGCCGATGGGTTGCCCGAGGTGTCACAGAAGTTCGCCAGCGTGTAGCCCTCGTTGGTGACGGCGTCCATGGACATCATCGAGCCGCCGCCGCCAGCGCCGTGGAATCCGATCAGGCCCTTGCTCGACTCCCAGCCTTCGGTTGGCAACTGGGCAAAGTAGAACGTGCCACGATGATCGTCCTGTTCCAAGTGGTAGGCAATCCGTTCGAGATTCGTCGCGGGATGGTCGAGTTCGCGCGCAATCTCGATGCCGAGTTCGGGGTGTCGAAATACAGCGTAATCGTCGATCGTCACCCGGCAATCGGCGGCGCAGACGGAGCCACCATCGAGAACGACCAATGGGTTGACCTCGAATGAGCGAGCCTCGTTCACCTTGGCTGTTTCGACGATGGCGGCAATGGCGTCAACCAGCGCCGCGTGTGATTCGTGTGGGATATCCGAGCGGGACAGCACAGCGGCCACCTCGTCTCGATCAATACCGCAGGAGACACTGATTGCCAGTCTCGCGACCGCTTCGGCCCGCTCCTCAATACCTGTGCCACCAGCACAGTCCAGCAGAAGCATCGGCGCGCGGGCGGCGTCATCGATTGTCAGCGACACGAAGAGTTCGTGGGCAATATCCAGACACTGCTCAACGAGGACTTCCTCGACGGGGAAGTTGCCGAAGTGCATACCGAGCAGTTCTTCGGCGCTTTGGCGGGCGTCCTCTGGCGTATCTGCGAAGCGCACCCCGCCCTTGTCCTTCCGGCCGGTGATCCACGCCTGCACCTTGAGTACGACGCGGCCGCCAAGTTCCATTGCAACTGCTTCGGCATCATCGGCTGTCGTGACCGCGCGTCCTGCAGGCACAGGGATGCCTTGGTCCTTGAGCATCTTCTTCCCTTGGTATTCGTGCAACCGGGCCATATCAGCAAGCACGCCTCCTGTTCAGAACGGAGCATGGTATCGCCCCGCTAGGCCGCGGCGGTCTCACCCTCATGCTTGAGGAAACTCCCGGCCCAGTGAAAGCCGATCGGCGCGCCGAATAAAGCGCCCGCCGCCCAGTCGATCGGAATGGGCATCAGCAGGCTCGGAACGCCATCGCTGGTGTAGGCACGATCGATGGCATCCGGCAGCAGCATGGCCGCTACCCAGCCGGCAAGCGTTCCGGCAAGGCACACGCCGGCGGGCAGCAGAATTGGCTGCACGTGTGGCGACCACATACGACCCACCAGCCCGGCGGCCACGCCGCCCAGCACGGTGGCCGCGAGCGTCTGCCCCCGCAGATCGCTTTGGGCGAATAGCCACACAATCGGTAAGGCGGCCACACCGGCAGCGAGCATCTTCATACCATCCAGCGACAGCAGTGGGTCCGGGGGCTGGCCCCTGAATTCGGGATGAACATCGGCCACGGGGCTGCACAGCCCGATTGCCAGCCAGCCCAGGATCAGCACCACGATGCACCAGGCAAACCCGTCGGCCGCCACCAGCGGCGCCGAACCATGAAACAACACATCCCGCATCGGCGCCAGCGAGAGCCCAGCCCAGCCGAGGGCGGCCCCCATGACCACCAAGCCGGTCAGACCCGTGATCAGTCTGGAAATCGTGATGGCAATCACCCCCGCCACGACGGTCGCTGCAAGCACGGCGAACGCTGCCACGGTTGGCTGGGTCGCCTGCACGACCGTCGGCCCGGGAAGGCCCGTATCCGAGTACATCCACGGCCATGCACTCCGGTAGGCCAGCACGGTGAGCACGAATCCGGACACGATGATGACCCAACGGGGGAAGGCTGGCATGGCGGGATGATACGGGGGAGCAGACGCCGGGAGTGAGTACTATTGGGCGATGTCTTCTCTGATGTTGAATGGCGAACCGCTGGCGATCGACGATGTGGTACGCGTAGCCCGCGAGGGGCTGCGGGTGGAATTGGACACGCACGCGGCGGCCGGGGTCGCCGCGGCGCGAGGCATTGTGGATGCGGCCGCGGATGGAGCCGATCCGGTCTACGGCATCAACACCGGATTCGGATCGCTCAGCCGGCATCGCGTGCAGCCCGATGAAACGGCGAGCATTCAGAGGAACCTGCTTCGCTCCCACGCCGCGGGCGTGGGCGAACCGCTCGATGCCGAAGTGGTCAGGGCCATGCTGCTGCTGCTTGCTGCGAGCCTGGCGCGCGGACACAGCGGCGTCCGCGTAGAAGTCATCGAGACGTTGCTCTCGCTGCTCAACCACGACATCACGCCCATCGTTCCGTCGAAGGGATCCGTCGGCGCCTCAGGCGATCTGGCACCGCTTGCGCATGCGGCGCTCAGCCTGATCGGCGAGGGAGAAGCGATGGTCGGTCAGCGTGGCCCGATGCCAGCCTCGGAAGCCCTCGCGATGGCAGCCTTGTCTCCCATCACGCTCACGGCCAAGGAAGGGCTCGCGCTGATCAACGGCACGCACCTCATGGCTGCAACGGCCGCCTTGGCCTGCCACGACATGGACAAGTTGCACGCCACCGCCATGGCCGCAGCAGCAATGAGCATTGACGCCTCCCGGGGCAGCGCTGGCCCGCTCGATCCGCGAATTCATGCCGCCCGCGGGCAGCCCGGACAGATCGCCGTTGCCGCCCATGTGGCCTCGCTGCTGGCGGGCAGCGAGATCCTCGAGAACCACCGCGAAGACGATCCGCGGGTGCAGGATCCGTACTGCTTGCGGTGCATCCCACAGGTCCTCGGCGCCGCGATGGACACGCTCGCCCACGTTCGGTCGGTGTTGGAGACCGAACTCGGCGCCGTGACCGACAATCCGCTCATCTTTCGGGATCCCGACGAGATTCTCAGCGGCGGCAATTTTCACGGCATGCCGCTGGCGATCGCCGCCGACACCGCCAAGATCGCCCTCTGTCATATTGCAGGGATCGCCGAGCGGCGGATCTTCTGGCTCCTGAGCGGCCGCGATGCCGAAAATCCGGTCCCGGCCTACCTGAGTTCCGCGCCGGGACTGCACAGCGGGCTGATGATCGCCCAGTACACCGCGGCTGCGTTGTGCAACGAAATGCAGGTTCTCGCCACGCCAGCGAGCGTCGGCAACATCCCGACCTCGGCGGGCATCGAGGACTACAACTCCATGGGTGCCACCTCGGCCCGGCATCTGCGGGAAGCGGTGATCATGGCCACGCACGTGGTGGCGATTGAATTGCTGGTTTCAGCCGAGGGAATCGAGCACCAGCGACCGCTCCGCAGCGGAGACGGCGTCGATCGCGTCCATGCTCGGGTCCGGGCATTGGTCCCGCCGCTCGAGGGCGACCGCGCTCCGTCGCCGGATATCGAGACCCTCACCGAAGCGATTCCACGGGGTGGCCTGCTACCCTGACCGCTTCGGCTCCCTCTTTGGCAGGTACTCCACGATGAATCAGACCGCACTGTCCCAGGCCCGCACCATCCGCGCCCCTCGCGGCACAAGCTTGACGTGCAAGTCGTGGGGCGCCGAGGCCGCGATGCGGATGTTGATGAACAACCTCGATCCAGAGGTCGCCGAGTTGCCCGAGCAATTGGTGGTCTACGGCGGACGGGGGCAAGCGGCCCGCTCGTGGCCTGCCTTCGACGCCATCATCGCCTCGCTCAAGTCGATGGAGCCAGACGAGACCCTGCTCGTGCAGTCCGGCAAGCCCGTCGGCATCATCAGAACCACCGAAGACAGCCCCCGGGTCATCATCGCCAACTCCAACCTCGTCCCCCACTGGGCCACGCAGCAGCATTTCGATGAACTCGCGGCCAAGGGCCTCATCATGTTTGGTCAGATGACGGCGGGCTCGTGGATCTACATCGGCACGCAGGGCATCTTGCAAGGCACCTACGAGACCTTTGCCGAGTGCGCAAGACAACACTTCGGCGGCACACTCAAGGGCACGCTGTCTGTCACCGCCGGGTGCGGAGGCATGGGCGGCGCGCAGCCGCTGTCGGTCACGATGAACGACGGCGTGTGCCTCATCGCCGAGATCTGCCGCGAGCGGCTCGACAAGCGCGTCACCGACCGGTACCTCGACGAGATCATCGAAGATCTCGACACCGCCATCGACCGAGCCGTCGCCGCAGCGGCAGCGGGCGAAGCGGTTTCCATCGGCTGGCTCGGCAACGCGGTGGACCTTCTTGAGCGGCTCTGCGAGCGAGACATCACGCCCGACACGCTCACCGACCAGACATCGGCGCACGACCCGCTCAACGGCTACTACCCGGCAGGGCTCACCCGCGAACAAGCAGATGCGCTCCGCGTGGACGACCCCGACGACTACCTGCGGCGATCCAACGCCTCGATGCGGCGACACGTCGAGTTGATGGTGCAGTTGCAAGAACGCGGTTCACAGACCTTCGACTATGGCAACAACATCCGGCAGCGGGCATTCGAGGAGGGCTTCGAGCGGGCCTTCGACTTCCCCGGCTTCGTGCCTGCCTTTATTCGACCACAGTTCTGCGTTGGCCGCGGCCCATTCCGGTGGTGCGCCCTCTCCGGCGATCCGGCAGACATCGCCGCGACCGACCGGGCCCTCATGGAACTCTTCCCAGACGATGAGGGTCTCCACCGATGGCTCACGATGGCTGGCGAGCGAGTGGCATATCAAGGACTCCCCTGCCGCATCTGCTGGCTCGGGCTGGGCGAGCGTGACAAAGCCGGGCTTCGCTTCAACGAAATGGTCCGAAGCGGCGAAGTCTCGGCACCAATCGTGATCGGCCGCGATCACCTCGATTGTGGCTCCGTCGCCTCTCCCAACCGAGAAACCGAAGCCATGAAGGACGGCACCGACGCGGTGAGCGACTGGCCGCTGCTGAACTTCGCGGCCAATACCGCAAGCGGCGCCAGTTGGGTGTCCTTTCACCATGGCGGCGGCGTTGGAATTGGATACAGCCAGCACGCTGGTCAAGTCATCGTGTGCGACGGCACCGAAGAGGCCGATCGGCGGCTCGCGCGGGTTCTTCGCAACGACCCGTTGCTTGGAGTCATCAGACACGCCGATGCCGGATACGAAGTGGCGCAGCAGTGCGCCGACGAGCAAGGGGTCGCCGTTCCGATGAGGAACTGGTGAACGCACATGCCTGAGGTCACGATTGCCAATGCCAGACTGCTGACCCTGCGGGGCGAAGATGGCCCCCGCCGCGGCGAAGCCATGCGAGATCTCGGTGAGATCGAACACGGCTGGATCTCCGTCGAGCAGGGTCGCATCTGCGGAATCGGTGAAGGCTCGCCGCCAGAGTCCCAGATCGCCGAGGTCGTACTCGACCTTGACGGACGCCTGGTTCTTCCAACATGGATCGACTGCCATACCCATGCCTGCTGGGCGGGTTCGCGGCTCCATGAGTGGACGCAACTGCTGTCGGGCACCTCCTACACCGACATCCTGAAGGCAGGCGGCGGCATCCTTTCGACGGTCCGCGACGTGCGGGCTGCGGCGCAGGAGGCCCTCGCTTCCGACCTGCTCGCCCGCGCAGGCCGCATGCAGGTCCACGGCACTGGCACCGTCGAGGTGAAGACCGGGTATGGACTGACGACCGAATCTGAAATCAAGATGCTCCGGGCGATTCACGAGGTGTCGCAGGAGGCCGACCAGCAAATTGTCGGAACCTTCCTTGGCGCCCACGCCATCGACCCCGACCAAACGGACTTCATCGATCGCGTGATCGAAGACACCTTGCCCGCCGTCGTGGACGAGTTCCCGGGCATTACCTGCGATGCCTATCTGGAAGCCGGCGCGTGGTCGCTGGAGGACACACGGCGTCTGTTCGTTCGCGCCATCGAGCTCGGCTGCCCGATCCGACTGCACACAGACCAGTTCAACAGCCTCGGCGGCGTTCCAATGGCGATCGAAATGGGCGCCCGGAGTGTGGACCATCTCGAAGCCATCAATGACGCCGACATCGCGACGCTCGGTGGCAGCGACACCGTCGCCGTCCTGCTTCCAGCGAGCGGATTCCATCTCGACGAGCGGTACGCTCCTGGGCGGCGGTTGATCGATGCCGGCGCAGCGGTCGCCATCGCCACCAACTTCAACCCCGGCTCGGCCCCGACGCCCTCGATGCCCATCACGATCGCGCTTGCCTGTAGACGCTGCGGACTGAGCCCCGCCGAAGCAGTTACAGCGGCGATCTGGAACTCGGCGGTTGTACTCGGAATCGACAGCGATACTGGCTCGCTTGAAGTCGGTAAACGGGCCAATCTGCAAGTGATCGACGAACGGGATCCCGCTGCGATCGCATGGGAATTCGGTGCTGTTCCGCCGCCCATCGTCCTGCTCGATGGACACCCTGTTCAGTTCCTCGCCGAGTCAAGCGACGAGGAAAGCGAGTGACGGTGCTGACCAAACAGGCCCACATCAGCGGGGCCCGAGCGGCCGCCGCTCGCGTGTGTCGCGTGCACGAAGCCCTTGCAGCATTCCTCGCCGCTGGGCAAACGCTCGCCGAAGTCGACGCCTTCGTCGGGCAAACGCTTCGCGAGTTGGACAGCAAATCGTGCTTCCTCCGCTACCGCATTCCCGGGCAGCGTCCCTTTCCGAGCCATTCCTGCCTCTCACTGAATGATTGTGTTGTGCACGGAACACATTTGGATGTCACACGCCCGCTCGAAGAGGGGGATGTGTTGAGCATCGACGTCGGCGTGCTGCACAAGGGGTGGATCGGCGATGCCGCGTGGACCTACGGCATCGTGGATGTTTCCGACGCGGCGAGGAAACTCATGGCGGTGGGTATTGACTCGCTTCGTCGTGGCATCGCCGCCATGCAAGCGGGCCGCCCGCTCATCGACTGGGCCCGCGCCGTACAGCACTGCGTTGAGACGGAGGCCGGATACTCCCTGGTCCGCGGTCTTGGCGGTCACGGCTATGGCAAGACGCTGCACGCGGCCCCATTTGTTTCCAATGTCGTCCCCACCACCCCCAACGAGTGGCCCGACGCCTTTCGCACCTTCGAACCGGGCCTGCTGTTGGCCGTCGAACCGATGCTGGCTGCCGGGCGACATGAGGTCGCCTCGGATGTCGGTGGCTGGCCCATTCGGACCGTCGATGGTTCCTTGACGGTGCACTACGAGGCCGATGTCCTCATCACCGAAGACGGACCGGATGTCCTCACCGCCGACATGTTCGAACTTCCCGACATCGTCGGGTCATAGGAGCGTTCCATGTTTATCGCCATTGCCGTACTTGCCCCGTCCCTGCTCGCCCCGCCGCCGATCGCGTACCCGGATACCCGCCGCGGTGAAGTCGTGGACACATGGCACGGCATCGAGGTGCCCGATCCATATCGCTGGCTGGAAGGCGATGTCCGCGAACATGCGGATGTGTCGGACTGGGTGGACGCTCAAAACGAAGTAACCTTCGCGCACCTGGGGGCGATCCCAGAGCGAGACGCCATTCGTCAGCGGCTTGAGGAACTTTGGAACTACCCGAAGACCGGCACCCCGATCAAGGTGGGCGGCGTGTACTACTTCACTCGCAACGATGGCCTTCAGAACCATTCGGTGTGGTATGCCGCGGATGCCCTCGATGCCGAACCCCGCGTCCTCTTGGACCCCAATACCTGGTCCGATGACGGCACTGTCGCAATCAGCGGAAGCAGTTTCAGCCGCGACGGCCGCTATCTGGCCTACGGCGTATCCGAGGGCGGCTCGGACTGGAAGACGTGGAAAGTCCGCGATCTCTCGACGGGCAAGGATCTCCCCGAATCAATCGAGTGGAGCAAATTCTCCGGTGCCGCTTGGATGCCCGACGGAAGCGGCTTCTACTACGCCCGGTACGAACAGCCCGCAGAGGGTGAAGCGATGCAGGCCGCCAACGAGAACCAGTCGCTGTGGTTCCATCGCACCAATACGCCGCAGTCCGAGGATGTACTGGTCCATCGGGATCCCACGCAGCCACACTGGGGGTGGTCGCCCAGCGTCAGCGACGACGGGCGGTGGCTGGTTGTCCATGTCTGGCGAGGCGGAGACGAGAACCAAGTGATGGTGCAGGATCTCGCGCGGACCGGAAGTTCGCTGCAGCCGCTCATCGACGACTTTGAAGATGAGTGGTCCTACGTCGGGAATCGAGGTGGAATGCTTCTGTTCAAGACATCCAACGAGGCGCCGCTCGGGCGGCTCGTATCGATCAACATGGATACCACCGACGCCAATCGCGGATGGAAGACTGTGATCCCGGAATCGAAAGACACCCTCCGCGGCGTATCGCATGTAGGGGACGCTCTAGCGGCATCGTGGATGCGTGACGCGTCGAGCCGGCTCTCGGTTCATGACATGAGCGGTCGCCACGTGCGAGACGTGGCACTGCCCGGCCTCGGTGCTGCGTCGGGGCTCTCCGGCTGGCCGGGTGACCCCGAGACTTTTTATAGCTACACCTCCTACATCAGCCCTCCCGCGATCTTTCGCCATGATCTTGGAACGGACGCCAGCGAGCTTTGGCAAGCGACCGACGTGGACTTCGATCCCGCTCTGTACACAGTCAAGCAGGTGTTCTACCAAAGCAAGGACGGCACCATTGTTCCGATGTCCATTGCCCACCGAAAGGATCTAGAACGCACCGGTGACCTCCCGACGCTGCTCTATGGATATGGCGGCTTCAGCATTCCACTCATGCCCTACTTCTCTGCATCACGGCTTGCTTGGATGGAAATGGGTGGCGTCCTTGCGGTGGCGAACCTGCGAGG
>CAYYGU010000018.1:3311-7443 GCA_964471525.1 uncultured Isosphaeraceae bacterium | reverse complement strand
CACGGCTTGCTTGGATGGAAATGGGTGGCGTCCTTGCGGTGGCGAACCTGCGAGGGGGTGGTGAATATGGACGAGCGTGGCATCAAGCGGGAACCAAACTCGACAAACAGAATGTCTTCGACGACTTCATCGCAGCAGCCGAGTGGCTGGTCCGAAACGGGTACACCAATCCCGACAAACTCGCGATTCAGGGTGGCAGCAACGGTGGATTACTCGTCGGAGCGGTCATGAGCCAACGGCCCGACCTCGTTGCCGCGGCCCTTCCCGCCGTGGGCGTCATGGACATGCTTCGGTATCCGCAGTTCACGATCGGTCGCGCGTGGATTCCCGACTTCGGGGATCCGAACATCGCCGAGGAATTCTCCGCCCTGCACGCCTACTCTCCATATCACAACCTGACTCCCGGAACGACCTACCCGGCGACCCTCATCACAACCGCCGACACAGATGACCGGGTCGTTCCGGGCCATTCATTCAAATTTGCCGCCGCGTTGCAGCATGCGCAAAGCAATGCCGCGGGTGCGCCGCCTGTCCTCATTCGCGTCGATCGCAAGGCCGGACACGGCGCGGGCAAGCCGACATCGATGCGAATCGACGAGGTTGCCGATGTGTGGGCGTTCTTGGTTGATGCCTTGGACGTCGACGACACTTGGGGAAGCGACCGGCAGTTGTCTGCTCACTGAGTGCGCGGCTGAGCCGCGATCGCAGCGGCCGCGGCGTAGCCGCTTCGAACGGCGCCTTCCATGGTGGCGGGCCAGCCGGTGGCGCACCAGTCGCCGGCAAGGTACAGACCCTCGATATCGCCGCCATGAGGACCGACCGGGTTCGGGGCAGCCATCGGGCGGAGCAGTTCGGCGTGGGGAGTCGCCCGGAAGGTCGCTCGCCGCTCCTTGACCGGGCGACACTGAACGATATGAGCATCGCTGGCTTCGGGATAGGCAGCGGATACATCCTGCACAACACGGCGACGAATTTCTGGCTCCTTCAAGTCCATCCACGCGTCGGCAGCGCTGATGACCGCGTGAATATGCTGCGTTCCATCCTCAGCAGTCCCCTTGTTGAACAGCCAGTGGACTGCCTTGCCGGGCAGTACCAGATGAGGCTCCCCCATCACCGCCCGATCGAAGATGAGATGCACGCCCAAGATCGGGCTGTGCCCGAGGCCCGGCAACTCACGCAGTCTGCTGTCAAGATCTCGCTCACGATCGCCAATGATCGCATCCAGTCTCTCCCACGGCAGCGCCGAGAGCACCGCGTGGCCACGAACGAACTGCGTCTGCGTTTCGACTCCGATCGCGCATCGATGCTCCAACGCGAGTCGGGTCGCGCTGCACCCAAGCCGCACTTCCCCCCCACCTGCTTCAATCAACCTGATCGCTGGCTCGTACAGCGTCTCGAGTGGAATCGCGGGTACACCCATCGTCGCCTGCCACCGACCCGCAAGAAAGCCGTCCTGAAACACCTGAAGTCCGTGTACGGCAGCCACCTCGTCCATGGCAAGATTGCAGGCGCCAACGATCACGGGCTCCCAGAACAGTTCTCGAACACGTCGCCCCTGCTTCCACTCATCGAGCAGCGATCCGAACGTCCTCGCGGCCACAGAGAGACGACCACCCGGTCCAAGCCGCCAGATCTTCCACATGGCCCGCCTGAGTTCCCATTTGTCGTGTCCGTCGAGCAGCCCCATCCGCCGGAGAGCGCCTGCCATGTGCAGTGGTGGTGGAAGCCAGCCGGGTTGCATGACATCTCGTCCGCCATCGGGACGAAGCCAGGTGGTGGACTCATGCCATTCAATCTGATCAACGACACCGAGCCGAGTGTAGAAATCGAGCAGTTCCGTGCAGCATCCCATGAGAACATGCTGACAATTATCAAGGATCTGCCCGGTTCCCTGATCGACGAAACTGCAGGCGCGGCCCCCGAGCCGGCGGCGTGATTCGAGCACGATTGGACGCCATCCCGCGTCGATCAGACGAAGTGAGGCCGCCAGACCCGCAAGTCCGCCCCCCAGGACGACGACGTCTCGACTCATGGTCGGTTCCGACACGCCCGAAGCGCAATACGAATCTTGGCGAGTTTGGACAGGCGAACACCTGGAACGCCGCACACACGCGACGGGTCGCGGTCGATCCGATCGAGCAGGGCCGCGTAGATGGCGGTCATGGCTCGAAGCGTGCCGCGACAGTCTGCCGCGACCATGCCATCGAGCGGCGCCGACGACTCGTATCGAGACCGCGCTTCACCAATCCAGGACCGGACGAAGGCCTCGCAGGCTTCGGGCCTGCTCCACGCCGCGAGCGAGGCGGGATCGAGTCCGCGTTCGCTCAGGTGCGCCGCTGGCAGATAGCACCGCCCTTGAGCGATGTCGGCCCCGACATCACGAAGCACATTGGTCAGTTGAAGCGCGATCCCCCGCTGAACCGCCAACTCAACCGCTTCCTCGCCCTCATAGCCCCACACTGTGATGCACAGCACGCCGACGGTGGAGGCGACCATCCGGCAATACTCCAACAGATCTTCTGATGTCTCAATCACCCGTCCACTCAGATCATCGGACTGCCCCCGCAGCATGTCGTCGAAGGGCTCAACCGGGAGCGACCACGTCCTCGCCGCCCACGCCAGTGCCTCCCACATGGGATCGCGTGGGGGTGAGCCACCAGAGAGCAGGGTACGGCTGGTTTCGGCGAAGACGGCAAGCGCCGCTCGGGCGTGTGGAATATCGTGATCGTCATCGGCAATGTCATCGGCCTGACGCATCCACGCGTAGATCGCGTACATCGCCGAGCGGCGAGGCTCTGGAAGCAGACGCAACCCCCAATAGAAATTCCCGGCGCGCCGCTTCACCAGCCTACGGCACCAGTCGAGGGCCTCTCTGGGCATTTCGGCTGTGAGCGTTTCGCTCATGCGGCGTGCTTCTTTCGAGACGCCAGCCAGAGAAGCCAGAGCTTTCTGAACTTAGAGAGGGATACGCGATGCAAGACCGTTTCGTGACCACTCCGCTCGATGGCGTCCAGCACCGACGTTCCGCCGGCGGCGAAGAGATACAACATCGGCCGCAGATCCGGCTGGACCGAGTCAATCAACGGAATAACCTGCAGGAGCATGGGGCGCGTGCGTTCCACGAGATCCGCCACGAGGGCGCGGTAGGCAGAAAGGAACTCTCGGTCGGGCGCGTGTCCGGCACGCGCGGTACTCAGGAGCCGGTTCTCGAAGTCCGGAATATCGACCACGCTGCGTGGGATGTACACGCGGTTCCGCTCAAGGATGTCCCGCCGAACATCCTGCCAGTGATTCGTCAGTTGCAGACCAGAGCAGACGGCATCGCTTGCGCGAAGTTGATCGGCGTCCATGCACTCGCCCGACATCTTCAGAACCAAATGTCCAACAGGATCGGCACTGCGGCTGCAGTAGTGCATGAGTTGCTCCCATGTCTCGTACCGATCCATTGTCTGATCCTGCTCGAAGGCATCGAGAAGGCGATCAAAGGGCGATCGACTCAGTTCGTGCCGCTCGATTGCCCCCGCAAGCGCGACGAAGACCGGATGACGCGGGTTGCCAGCAAAGCAGTCCGTCAGTTCCTGCCGCCACCACTGCAAACGCTCCGTGGCGAGTTCAGGAGTACGCGCTTCATCCGCAAGGTCATCGGCCCATCTGCAGTACGCATAGACCGCGCTCACGCCATCCCGCATTCGACTTGGGACACATCGGCTGAGGACGCTGAAGTTCTCATAGTGACCAAGCGTGAGGCTGCGGCAATAGGATCTCGCTGCGTCCGGTGACATGTGCTCGCAGTGATCTGGACCCCATCGATCCAACATGAGATTGATCGTGCTACCCATACAGGTCGGCAGGCTATCATGGTGAATCGGCAGGAGGCCAGCCAGCCTCCCTCACGTATGACACCCGGTTTCGGGGCTGGAGTTCCGATGCAGATTCTGCTTGCCAATCCACGCGGCTTCTGCGCGGGCGTGTACATGGCGATTGACGTTGTGGAGCAGCTGCTCGACGTCGTCAATGGCGAACCGATCTATGTCTTCCACGAGATTGTGCACAACAAGCACGTCGTGAAACGATTCATCGATCGCGGCGTCATCTTCGTCGAGTCCATCGGCGACGTACCAGAGGGCGCAAT
>CAYYGU010000018.1:0-3211 GCA_964471525.1 uncultured Isosphaeraceae bacterium | reverse complement strand
TCGATCGCGGCGTCATCTTCGTCGAGTCCATCGGCGACGTACCAGAGGGCGCAATTCTCGTGTTCAGTGCCCACGGCGTCAGTCCAGCGGTGCGTGAGCGGGCCAAGAAGCGCGGCTTGATCGCCATCGATGCGACCTGCCCGCTGGTGACGAAGGTCCATGCCGAGGCCATTCGGTACGCGGCCCGAGGCTGGCAGATCTTGCTCATTGGCCATGAAGATCATCAAGAGATCATCGGAACCAGAGGCGAAGTCCCCGACGCGATTCAGATCGTGGACTCGGTCGAAGCCATCGACACGCTTCAGATCGACGATCCGGACACACTCATCTATCTGACTCAGACGACGCTGAGTATGGACGATGCCTCCGTCATCATTCAAGCCCTTCGAAATGCCTTCCCGAACATCCACGAGCCCCCAAGCGATGACATCTGCTACGCGACGACCAATCGTCAATTGGCCGTTCGTCAACTTGCTCCGCAGTGCGATCTTGTCATCGTGGTGGGTTCCCGCAACAGTTCCAACTCAAAGCGGCTCCGCGAATTGGCCGAAGCCTCCGGCACACCGGCGGTCCTTGTCGACGATCGAAGCGAGTTGACTCCCGAACTCATATCTGGATCCAAGCGAGTGCTTGTGACCGCCGGCGCCAGCGCACCGGAGGATTTGGTGCAGCAACTCATTCTGTACTTGATTGAATCGAGTGGTGACGATGTCGAAGTGGAGCAGTACGATGTCTTCCACGAAGACATCGAGTTTGGCCTTCCAGGAACACTCAAGACGTTCATGCGAGAACGCGGCATTGATCCCGCCGGCCGCCGTATCACCATGGACAACATCACAGCGACCGCCAAGTTTCTGACCTCAAAGCATATTCCACACCGTGTCGTGGATCTGACGGTGGGTGCCAGCTCTTGAGCGAAGCAGCCAGTTTTTTCGACCACGACCCCGAGAGTCTCCGCCATTGGTGTTGTGATCGCGGGATGCCAGGCTTCGCCGCCACACAACTGCTCGACTGGGTCTACACAAAGCACATCGTTGATCCTGCTGAGATGACCAACCTCTCGGCAGACCACCGAGCCCTTGTCTCGGAGTGGCTTCCGATCGAACAGGGACGGGAGCGAGAACGCCTGCTGGCTTCCGATGGCACCCGCAAATTGCTCATTGATTGGCCGTCAATCAGCGAGACCGCGTCGACCGAAACCGTGCTGATCCCGGCCGATGCCCGCGCCACGGCCTGCGTGTCGAGTCAGGTGGGATGCCCCGTGGGATGTGCCTTCTGCGCGTCCGGCATGAACGGGCTGGAGAAGAACCTGTCGGCGGGACAGATCGTCGAGCAAGTACACCGGCTTGGCCGCCTCGGTGCAGGCCGCGTGAGCAATGTCGTCTTCATGGGTATGGGCGAGCCGCTTGCAAATTACAACGCAGTCACTCATGCCATCAGGACGATCAATGCGCCGTGGGGACTCGGCATCGGCGCACGACGAATCACGGTATCGACCATCGGACTCCCCGAAGCCATTCGCCGCCTGGCGACTTTTTCGCTTCCGATCACGCTCGCGATCAGTTTGCATGCCCCCGAGGATGCGCTTCGGCGCGAACTCATTCCGTGGGCGGCGCATGCACGCATCTGCGAGATCATGGATGCGTGCCGCGACTTCTTCGACGCGACCGGCCGCGAAATAACCTTCGAGTACCTGCTCCTTCGGGGCGTCAACGATCGCCCCCACCACGCCCGCATGCTCGCCGACCTTGCCAGTACGCTTCGCTGCAATATCAACCTCATTCGCTACAACGAGGTCCCTGGCCTGCCCTTTGAACGCCCCGCCGCGACAGACGTTCACGACTTCCAATCGTGCTTGCGAGAGCGGAACGTCAACGCCCACATCCGAGCCAGCCGAGGACGCGACATCGAAGCAGCCTGCGGGCAACTCCGCCGCACGCGGTCATTGCCCGCCTGCTGATCCTCGCTTGGCGATCTCCTCCGAGTCCCCTGCTCGGCGGATTTCTCGGCGGAGCGCCGCAGGGCTGATGCGGCGAAGCCGCCCATCAAGCGCGTACCGATGCAGGTGCTCCAAGACGGCTCGCCACCGCTCGTACTCCTCTGGAGGCGCATTGGTGGCCTGCATCACGACCTCGGCGACCAGTTCCCGCACATGCCGCTGCCCCCGGCGGCCGCGAAATCGATGAGGAAGCACGAACCGCAGCGCGGCGAGAAGATGCGCCATCCAGTCGCTTGTTCGCAGATCCAGTCGCAGCCTCCAGCGAACAAAGGTGCATTCAATCCGGGTCAGGTACCGAACCGAAATGCGATCTCCGCGGCCCCGCCGCACATTCAATCGCTGCCGGGTTTGGCGGCGATGTTCGGCGCCAATGGCCATGGAAGCGATGTACACCGCGTCACGAATGAGCAGGGTCTCAGCCATTGGAAGTACCGCGGCGCGAACGAGTGCTCGCCCGGTATCGCCGCGATCGGCCTTGTACAGCGCGAGGATTCGATCTGCAAAGCGTTCCGCCATTTCGAATCCGCCCCAGGTGACGCACCGACGAAGGGCCACTACGAAGTCGCGGTGGGCCTCCCTTCCGAGCGTCGTCTCCAGCAGCCCCGGCACATCTTCCAGCACCCGTTCAGCGAGGCGGCGAAACCGACTGGCACGATCTCCGCCAGCCAATCGCCGCTTTGCCAGCATGAGCCGGTAGCGACGCACCGATCGCCGACCTGACTCGGCAGCACGTTCTTGAGGGCGAAGCCACCGATCCTGATCCAGCCATGCCTCACGGCCGTACTCAAATGCTTCCTTGAGCCGGGCCGTCCCGCCCTCCTCCACCTGGCTCATGGCTCGGTGCAGGGTATCCAGCGAGAGTGGGATCGCCCCAGATTGCCAGGCCAAGCCAAGCAACACAACATCAGCGAGTCGCTCGTTGTGGAAGCGATACCGGCACAAACCAGTCAAATCGGCGGCCAGCACACCGTCCCGACGACCGATCGCCGGGAGATGCGCTTTGATTGCCTCTTCCTGCTCGGTGGCGTCATCGGTTCGGTCGAGTTCATCATCAAAGAGCCCGGTGTTGATCAGCACCGATGTGCGTCCTGACGAGGCAACTTGCAGCGGGCCGTCCGGATCCACAGCCCGGAGCGCGGCCCCTCGGTCATAGCCAAGAAGCAGATCGGCCTCCCCCCACGGCACCACAGGCGGCACACTGGCCCGCTCTTG
>CAYYGU010000017.1:0-20882 GCA_964471525.1 uncultured Isosphaeraceae bacterium | reverse complement strand
TCCTGCTGGGCGTCATTGTGCAGGCGGTGATTCCGGCGTTGTAAGCGGACTCGTCCGCTCCCCCGCCTGCGGGGGAGCTCCGCCGGAGGCGGTGAGGGGGTTCTCTCTCCTGCTCGCCTGCGCTCGCGGCGAAGCCGCGTACCCAACCCCGCTCGCGGTGAGGCCGCATGCCGGGTGTTCTCGGACGATTAGCGTCCGAGAATCACTGCGCCACACACGTGCAATCCCTCCTTCTTCGCAGCGATCCTCAGACCTTTCGCTTGTTGCCGTGGTGTTCCGATGGTATGTGTTGGGCCACGCTATGGATGGCGTGACCTTCTGGAGATTGGAAGCGAAGAGACCAAGGACGGTCCCATGAGCATGACGGCGCGACACCCCTCGGTCTGCGAGGGCGACCAACGACCCCACATCCCACGGCATGGTCGGACGACCGAACGCGATCACCCCCTCGCCTCACCTGTTGGTCGAACCCGCGAGCCCATACCCGGGGACATCCAGGATTGGTGGGCGGCTTGGACCGAGCGCCAGTGCCCCCATGCCCACAGCCAACTTGTCGAGCATTATCTGGCAGGGCATGTTCGAAAGATCGCCAGCCGCATGCGATCGTTGCTGCCCAATCATGTTGATGTTGATGACCTCGTGCAGCAAGGATTCCTCGGGCTGATCGATGCGATGAAGCGATTCGACCCAAGTCGGGGAATCCGCTTTGAGACCTTCAGCTCGCAGCGAATCACCGGTTCGATGCGAGATTGGCTTCGCTCGCTCGACCATGTCCCTCGCCTGATGCGGCGGCGAGCCAAGATCATTCAGCAGGAAGTGGATCGGTTTGTCGCGCTCCACGGCCGCGGACCGGACCGAGATGAATTGCAATCACTCTTGGATCTTCCCCAAGAGGAGTTCGATCGAATTGTCGGCGAGGAGACGCCGCCGGTCGTGGTGACAATCTCCACGGTGTCCGGTGGAGGCGACGATGATCCGGTGTCCATTCCCGAACGCCGCGGCAGTAGTCCATCCTTCAAGAGTCAACGCCGCGATCTCCGGCGATGGATCACCCGTGATCTCGAACCCATCGATCGCATGATCGTGTCGCTCTACTACTACGAGTCGCTCACCATGAAGGAGGTCGGCATCGCGGTTGGGTGCAGCGAATCCCGGGTGTCGCAGCGGCTCGATTCCATCCTGAAACGACTCCGCTCCCGGGTGGACTTGACCCCCGATCGGCTCCTGGCCCTCGCTGGCTGAGCCCACGCCTGTCATACTTCCCCCATGCACGCGATAGGGCGCATTGGTATCGGCATCGCTTTGGTTGGGGCGGCTGTGGTCTTGGTTTCGATCAGTTGCCGCTGGGGGACCGAACTGGATGCCGAGCGGGTGCTGATGCTTCCCGGCGTTTTTCCTGCCCGGGGGCTGTATGCGGCGGAATGGACGGGCAGCCCGTTTATCGCCATGTTTCTCGGCATTGCAGTGCCGATCCTGCTCCTGACTGCAGCGATGTGGGCCTTCGTTCGCGTGCGGAACTGACCCCATTTCGGTGGATTGGGGCTGGATTGCCCCTTCTATGTGGAATACCTTGAGGTTCGCTAGTGCCTGTCCGAGAAGCGTTCTGAGGAGCATTGAATGTCAGTATCGATGATTGTGTGCGTGGCGGCAGCTGCGTTTGGGACCGTTCACCACACCCTTCCGCTCCGAGGCGGCGCGGTGCAGGTTGAGGCGATGGACCGTGGGGCGTGCCTTGCCGAACTGACGCGGCTTTCATGGCGAACCGATGACGAGCACGTCATGGTCGTGCTCCGCCCGTCGCACCTGGATACACGCAAGGAACTGGCAGACGCGGGCATCGATTTGCTCACCAGCCTCGGCGGACCGGTATGGATTGCCGCCCTGCATGACGAGGCGACCCGCGACGAGTTGGCGATCGATGCCATCTCGTGGATCGGCCCACTCGACCCCGTGTGGAAACTCCACCCATTCCTCGCAGCAGGCGGCGTGCCTGACTGGACCATCGACCGAAGCGCCCGAGAGGCGGTCGCGGCGGGCAGGGGATTCGCCGTCAATGATCTTCTGCGAGAACTGCAGGAGTCGGCCGACCCGCGGGTCGTGACCTATGTGCTGGCCCATCGTGATGAGGATCTCGCAAGCCTGGCCGCCGATATCGAGATTCTCGATGCCAAAGTACTCACCGTGCTGGACACGGTCCACGGTTTCGTCGTGCGGCAGCCCATCTCCACAATCATCCCACTGTCCGAAGATGCCCGCGTGCTGTGGATCGAACCGGCGCTGCCCAAGTTCGTCGAACTCAACGACTCCAATCGCGGCGTCACGCAGGCCGGCGAGGTGCAGGACCCCCCCTACAACCTCGACGGTGAAGGCGTGGTGGTCATGGTGTATGACGGCGGCTACGGCTACTCGGCGCATGGCGACTTCGGCGGTCGGCATACCGCCCGTGACTCCGCTGGTTTGAGCAATCACGCGACGCACGTCGCCGGGACCATTGGCGGCGACGGCAGTGGCAGCGGCGGCCAGTACGCCGGCATGGCACCCGCCGTCACCATCGAGTCATATGGCTTCGAGATGGAGGGCGGCCTTGAAGAGGGCTTCCTGTACACAGAGCCGGGCGATATCGAGGCTGACTACGGCGAGGCCATCAACCAGTACGGGGCGGTCATTGCGAACAACTCAATTGGTACCAATACGGCTACAAACGGCTTCCCCTGCGAATGGACGGGCGACTATGGCATCACCAGCGGCGTGATCGACTCGGTGGTGCGAGGTGCGCTCGGTGGCGATATCCGCATCATGTGGGCCAACGGAAACGAACGGCAGACCTCTCGCTGCGGCGACCAGTTCTATACGACCGCGCCGCCGGCCTGTGCGAAGAACCACATCACGGTGGGGGCGCTCAACAGCAATGATGAGTCCGTCACCTACTTCACCAGTTGGGGTCCAGCCGATGACGGGCGAATCAAGCCGGACATCTCGACGGCCGGCTGCCAGGCCGATGGCGATGGTGGCGTCACGAGCTGCTCAAGCAGCGGCGGCTACACGACCATGTGCGGCACGTCCATGGCTTCGCCAACAGCATGCGGCATCGGTGCCCTGCTGATGCAGGACTGGCGATCACAGTTCCCAGAGCGGCCCGACATGCGAAACAGCACCCTCAAGGCGCTGCTCGCTCACACGGCGGCGGACCTTGGCAACGCCGGTCCGGATCTCAAGTACGGCTACGGCTCGATTCGAACCAAGGACGCGGTCGACCATCTCCGCACCGACTCGCATCTTGAGGCCGAAGTGTCTTCGGGTGAGGCGTATGAGTTTCTTGTGATCAGCCATGCGGGCGATCCGCAACTTCAGGTCACCCTGGCCTGGGATGACGAGCCAGCCGTGCCGCTGGTGCTGCCATCACTGGTCAATGATCTCGACCTGATCGTGTATGCCCCCGACGGTACCCGGCACTATCCCTGGGCCATCGATCCAGCAAACCCCGGCGACCCCGCCACGCAGGCCGCCGAAGACCATCTCAACAACATCGAGCAGGTCACCGTTGACTCGCCGCAGCCGGGCGTCTGGCGGGTCCAGATTCACGGCTACGCGGTTCCGGTTGGACCGCAGGCGTTTTCGGTCATGGCGACCCCTGATCTGGTCGCCTGCTCCAGCACGGGCATCGTCGGACTCGACCGCGGCGCCTACCCGCTTGAAGGCAACTTGACGGTGACGGTCGTCGATTGCGACCTCAATCTTGACGATGCCGTGGTGGAGACGGTCGACGTTCTGGTCCGATCGGACGACGAGCCGACCGGTGAGTGGTTGACGCTGATTGAAGAGGATCCGGCGGCCTCCACTTTCTCGGCCACGATGCCGCACTCGACCACCGATGCGGCCGGAACCCTGTATGCGCTGCACGGCTCCACCATCGAGGCCGTGTATCTCGACGCCGAGGACGCCGATGGCAACACCGATGTCGAAGTGATCGCATCGGCGGGCGTCGACGGGGTGCCGCCTGAGCTGCTTGGGGTGCAGATTCTCGAGGTGGACCCGCGCGCTGCCCACCTGGTCATCACGCCCAGCGAGGCAGCCGGGCTTGTCGTGAACTATGGAACCGCCTGCGATGACCTCGCCGAGGTGCTGCTGCGGCAGGGCGTCGTGTCCGAACATGACTTCTGGCTCAGCCAATTGACCGACGCGACGACGTACTTTTTCGACCTGACGCTCGTCGATGCGGCCGGGAATGAAAGTCACTACGACAATGGCGGGGCCTGCTGGTCCTTTACGACGCCCGATATTCCGGACTTCTTCACCGAGCAATTCAGCAGCGGCATCGATCTCGATGGCATGAGCGTTCGCTTCGATCCGATCGGCGGTATCGAGGGGTATGTCGCCTGCGGCGAGCCGATTTCGGCCTTGCCGGTCGATCCCTCTGGCGGCACGACGGTTGGTCTCGGAGACGACGATGCGATTCAGGTGACACCTGGCCAAGATGTTGTTCTGTACGGGACAGCCCATTCGTCGCTCTGGATCGGTAGCAATGGCTTCCTGACCTTTGGTGCTGCCGATACCGACTACACCGAATCGATCGCAGAGCACTTTGGATTGCCTCGGATCAGCGGGCTGTGGGATGACCTCAACCCCTCCGCTGGTGGCACGATCAGTTGGAAGGCCATCGCCGAGGGCGTCGCGGTGACGTGGCAGAATGTGCCCGAGTACAGCACCAGCAACAGCAACACCTTCCAAGTGGTGATGTACTGGGACGGCACGATTCGGATGGCGTGGCTGGGTATTGACCTCAGCGACGCGATCATCGGGCTCTCCGAAGGCGTGGGGCAGGACCCCGACTTCGAGCCGTCAGATCTGTCCGAGACCACCGCCGGTTGCGGTCCCCAGCCGCCCACGGCGCATGGGCAGTCCCTGTCCATGGCCCCCGGCGGAACGCTCAACGTCACGCTGACTGGCAGCGACGACGGTCTTCCAGATCCACCCGGTGTGCTGACCTTCGTGATTGACAGCCTGCCCTCGCAGTTGCTGATCGACCTCGACACCGGGGCGATCATCAATGCGGATGATCTGCCCTACGTCCCCGGCGACAGCGAACACCCCAACCTGAGTTATGTGCCCATGAACGGCTGGCAGGGTTTCGATTCGTTCACCTTCCACGTCGATGACGGCGGTTCGCCACCCGATGGCGGGGCTTCCGCGCCGGCGACGATCGATATCACTGTGGCCGACGGGCCGCAGGTCATCTACACGTTCCCGATGGACAGCGATCCGGGATGGTCCCGCGAGGGCCAGTGGGACTTCGGGCAGCCCAGCGGCGGCGGCGGGCAGCATGGAAACCCCGACCCCACCTCCGGCGCGACCGGCGACAACGTCATGGGCTACAACCTCGCCGGTGACTACGACAACGCCATTCCCGAGTACTCCCTGACGAGCGAGTCGCTCGACTGCAGCAACCTCACCGATGTGGAACTGCACTTCATGCGGTATCTGAACGTCGAGACAAGCACCTACGATCACGCCTCCATCAGGGTCAGCGTGGCGGGCGGTCCCTTCACGACACTCTGGGAGAATGCCGGTGAGATCACCGACTCGTCGTGGGTGTCACAGGTCTACGACCTTTCCGATCTGGCCGATGGTCAGGGCGATGTCCGCATCCGCTGGGTGATGGGGACGACCGATGGTTCCTGGCAGTACTCCGGCTGGAATATCGATGACGTGCAGATCGTGGCCGTCAATCCTTCGAGCGGCGTGCCGGGTGATGCCAACGGCGACGGCATGGTCAATGCCGACGACATCCTGGCAGTGATTTCGGCCTGGGGTCCTTGCCCACCCGGCGATTGCCCGGCCGATGTCAACGGCGACGGCGCGGTGAATACCGACGACCTGCTCCTCGTGATCGCCAACTGGGGCAGCGGCGGAACGCCGCGGTCAGGTGGCTCACAGCCCGATGACGGAGACATCGACGACAGTCCGAGCGATTCGGGCACACCGATCATCGATCTGCTGATCAATGCCGATCGATTCGTGCCGGCCGACTCCGGCGGGCTCATCAGTACCGGCGGTGGGTATCTCCAGCAGCCATGGGCGATCCTTGAGATGGAGGTGACCGGGCCGCTGCCACTGATCGACCGCGATCTCTTGGTCGTTGGCAAGACCGCCTGGCTCGATGGGATTCTGATGGTGCACCTGCCCGAGCGTGGCCCGCTCGCACCGGGTCGATACGAGATTGTGGTGGCCGAGGCCATCGAGGGCTGGTTCAGCGACGTGCGGCTTGTGGATCCATGGGCGACAGGGGCTCAGATCTGCGTGGGCGAGCGTTCGGTGAGCCTGATCGTGCCGCCCGTGGAGCCCCTCGATGCCGCCGAGGCCGTCGCATCGCGGCTGCTTCGGGCGATCGAGGCCATCGGGGACTCGCAGAGTCCATGGGATCTCGATGGCGATGGCATCGTGGCCGAGTCTGATCTTGGATTGCTGCTGGGAGGTGGTGGCAACTGCCGCTAGCACATGGTTGCCGGGTCTCACGTGGTCCGGTACGCTTCACGGTTCTAAGGGGTCATCTGGCCTCGTTTCGCGATCGTTGTGGGGTTTCGTAGGAGTGTGCTGACCATGGCCAAGATGTTCTACACCCTCGAAGAGGTGTGCGAGAAACTCGGTAAATCCGTTGCCGAGGTAGAGGCCATGGTCGCCTCCAAAGAGATTCAAGAATTCCGAGACGGCGAGAACCTCGTTTTCAAGGTTGAGCAGATCAATCTTCTTACAGAAGGGTCTCAGGCAGGCGACATCGAACTCGACTTAGACAACTCCGCGGTGGATCTTGGAGGCAGTTTCGGTTTGGGCGGGTCAGAGTCTGGCTCCATCGGTCTGGCCGAAAGCCAGAGCGCCGAGATGCCCGCCGCTGTCGATCCCTCACCCGGCCTCGGCTCGGATTCTGGAAGCGTGATCGGTCTGGGGGCTTCCTCGATGGAGTCGGTCGGTGACTTGGGTGGCGATGATCTCGACCTGTCGGCCGAGCTTGATTCCCCCATCGAAGGCAGCGATGCATCGGCATCGGTATCCGCCTTCGACGGCGGCATCGAACTCGACGAAGGTGGTGATACCCAGCTTGGCGAGGGGCTGGATGACGACCTGACGCTTGAATCTGTCGGCTCCGGCAGCGGGCTGTTGGACCTGACGCGAGAGTCCGACGACACATCGCTCGGCGCCGAACTGCTTGAGGAGGTCTACTCAAGCGAGGACGAAGTTGACTTCCCCGCAGCATCCGGGCTCTTCGAAGCGGCGGGCGATGATTCCGATTCTGATACGCCGTCGCCCGTCGTTCCTGGGGCCGCGCCAGTGTCGACGCCAGCGGCGGCCCCCGCCATGGTTGCCGCGCAGGTCTGGGATCCAGCGTGGTCCGGGCTGGGTACAGGTTTCTTGATTGGTGGCACGGTCGCGCTCTTTGCGGTCTTCGCCATGGTGGCTGTAGAAGTGATGGGTGGTGTTTCGGGTATCGCGCCGCTCATTGCCGAGCACATGTGGATCTGGATCGGTGGACTTGCCGCCGGAACCGTGGTGCTTGGCGTTCTCGGCTATGCGATCGGCGGCAAGGCAGGCTGAGCAGCATCATGCGGCTCGCACCAGCCGGAATCCGGGAGTGGGGTGGCAGTGGTCTGATGGCGACAGTCGTCGTCGTCGTGTGCTGGGGTTTGATACCCCTCTCATGGGTGAACTGGGTGGTGACGGGATGCATGGCGGTGCTGTGGCTCTCGATCGCGTGGTTCTTCCGCGACCCACACCGGCGGCCCTCATCAAGTTTCGGTATTGGGGCGATGATCAGCCCAGCCGATGGTCGTGTTTCCGCGATCGAACGTGTTGAGCATCACGAGTTCGTCGATGGACCAGCCGTCGTGGTTCGGATCTTCCTCAGCGTGCTGAACGTCCACGTCAACCGCACACCGTCTGCTCTGGAGGTCATTCGAACCGACTATCGACCCGGCCGTTTTCTCGACGCACGAACCGACGAGTCGGCCAAGGTCAACGAGTGCAATCTGATTTTCTGCCGCCGTGACGACGGCGTGTTGTTTGGCGTGCGGCAAGTGTCCGGTGCCATCGCGCGGCGCATCGTCTGTCCCGTCAAGTCCGGCGATCGGCTCGCGCGGGGCATTCGCTTCGGCATGATCAAGTTCGGCAGCACGACCGAATTGGTCGTTCCTGATCGCCAAGACGTTGTTGTGCATGTCTCGCTGGGCGATCGCGTCAGAGGGGCTGTGACACTGTTGGCCGACGTTCCCTGGAGGGGTTGAAACCAACGTGTCGCGACGCTCAGCCTTCAACCCGCGGGAATAACGCCACCTTCTCAATGATCGTTCCGGGCTGCAGTCCGCCCCAGCGGCATTCTGTGAGGAGATCGCCACCGGCCTGGCCGAGGTTCCACGCCGTCCGCAGGTCGGTCATGCGATCCGGCAAGACCGCCTCGAGAAGGCACCCCGCGATGCGAATGGCTTCGGCGCAACGGTGGAGGATGGCGGCGACTGTGGCCGCGTGTGCATCGTCTTTGGCGAGTTTGAACGGCGCGGTGTCATTGATGAAGGCATCGACGCGGCGAACAATGCTCATGGCCGCCTCGATGGAGCCGGCGAGATCCAATTGCTCCATGGCGGCAATGGAGCGAGACACCTGCGTTTCGCAGAACGCGGGCCAGTCGAACTCTCCAATGGACTCGTCGGTGTTCTCTGGCAACACACCCTTGCAGTACTTGCCGATCATCGCCGACGTGCGGCTGGCGCAGTTTCCGAGCGTGTTGACCAAGTCGGTCGTGTAGGTCTCATGGAATTGCGACCGTGAGAAGTCGGCGTCGGTCGCCCCAAGCGGTCCCTGCACCGCGAGGAAGTAGCGAAGCGCATCCCGCCCATATGTATCCATACAGACCTGTAACTGTTCAAGGCCGACGAAGTTGCCCAACGTCTTGGACATCTTCTTTCCTTCGCTGATCCAAAAAGAGTGTGCGTACACACAGCGTGGCAATGGCAGATCGAGCGCCATGAGCAGCGCCGGCCAGATGATCGCGTGAAACCACAGAATCTCCTTGCCGGTCACCTGATAGGTGGCAGGCCAGTAGTCCTGCCGCTCGGCGGCTCGGGGACCGTCGGGGTCACCGAGTCCCAGGGCCGTCACATAATTGAAGAGGGCATCGATCCAGACGTAGATCACATGCGATTCATCGCCTGGTACAGGGATGCCCCACGAGAAGTTGGTCCGGCTGATCGGCACATCCTGAAGGCCCTCCTTGAGCCGGCCGAGTACTTCGTTTCGGCGGCCCTCGGGTCGGACGAATTCAGGCTGCTGGGCAAAGAGCGCCTCGAGGCGTCCCTGATACGCGCTCAGTTTGAAGAAATAATTCTCTTGTGTAGCTCGCTCAAGCGGCTGGCCGGATACCGGAGACACGTAGTCGGCTTCGCTGGCCTGCGTTTCGGTCAGGTACTCCTCTTGGCCGGCGTCATACCAGCCCTCGAAGGCACCGAGGTACACATCGCCCGATTCCATGAGGCGGGCGACGAAGGCCTGGACCTGCTTCATATGTTCTGGATCTGTCGTGCGGATGAATTCGTCGTAGGTCAGCCCGAAAAGATCCATGGTCTTGCGAAACTCGGCCGAAATCTCGTCGGCGAAGGCCAAGGGCGCCATCCCTCGCTCCACAGCGGACTGTTCGACTTTCTGGCCGTGCTCGTCAGTCCCGGTCAAAAAGAACACATCGCGTCCGAGCATGCGCTCGAATCTCGCCCAGATATCACACACTGTGGTTGTGTACACATGCCCGATGTGTGGACGGCTGTTGACGTAGTAGATGGGGGTCGTGATAGAGCGGCGGGGGTGGACCATCGCAGCATGGTAGTTCATGTGTTCGCACGACCTGCCCGGCTTGCCATACCATTGGGCCATGCCACCCCACGCCATACTTGCCTTGATTCTCGGAGTCACGGCAGGGACCGCGCTTGGTCAGGATCGTGTCGAATCGACCAGGCAGAATACCGCTCAGGGATTGCCGACGATCCATGCCGTTCACGGGTTGAGCGGTGTCGACGGCGTCGGGGCTCGGCGATCGCTTCCGAATCGCTATGAATTTCGCAACAACCCTGCTGGCGGGCGTATGTTCGAACATTCCTTTGACATGACCACCAACGCGGCCTTTCGATCCCACAACTTGGACAATGTCTCCGAGCGTCTCGTTGGTGAGAGTCTCTACAACAACCCGTGGTACTGGCAGAATCTCGGCAGCCTTGATACCGAACTGATGACCGGTGGAAGTGGCCTGCCAATTGCATCAACTGGTACCGATGGCAATTATTACAATCCCTACCTCTACGACCAGTGGAACACAACGTCCGGACTGCGACACTCTGGGGCCATGACCGGCGAGGCGGGACGTGCGTCCCCGCTCGAACAACCTGCCAACGGTGATCGCGACACGACACGAATGACCTCACCGGCACCGCTTGGCGGAACCGATGATCCAACGGCGCTCACACAGTCACAGCCTGGTCTTCTGGCCGCAGATCGCACGGTGCTTGCAGGCCACAGGCTTCAAACCACACTTCAAGCCAACATCGACGACAGTTGGTCGGGACGATTCGAGCGACCACTCGGCAGAGGCGTTTCATCCAAGAAACAACCGCTTCGGTATGTCGGTTCGGGGCTTCGCGGGTTGTCGACAGCGCCCGATCGCGCTGGTCTCTTTGATGCCGGCCTGTCGTCATTTGATCTTGCCCGATTGCGAGAAGACCAGATGGCTGGCCGGGCGCTGCCAACGGTTGGGCACGCGTGGGATACGCGGTTCAAGGATCTTGCTCAGTCGTCCACGGCGAGCGATACCCGAATGCAGCCTGAGGCCGCGCCGCTTCCCGTGGCCGACGATCTCAAGAGCACCTATCAGGCCATGGCCGACCGCTACGCCTCCCTGCATCCTGCCACGATGACGCTTGAGCAGCGGCTTGACGGCCTCGATCGCGACTACCGCCGGATGCGTGGAGAGTTGATTACTGGCCCACAATGGCTGGCCGCTCAGCCGCCTTCCGACGTCGAGCCTTTGATACCTGGTGGGCTGACCAATGACTCCACGCCGGTTCCGACCGAAGCGCCGGGCGGTGTTGCTGAGACTCCCGGATCGGGCGTGGAAGCACCGCCAACCAAGCTTGCGTGGGAGGATTACGGGCTGATACTTCGGCATGGTCAACGGATTGAATCATTCGATAGCGGGGGACGCGGCCGGTTCAATGATCTGATCGCTGCCGCGGAGCAGCGGCTGAAGCAAGGCGATTACTTCTGGGCCGAGCGGCGATTCAACCGGGCGCTCCGCTTCATCCCCGGCCATCCGCTTGCGACTGCCGGTATGGGGCACGCTCAGATTGGCGCAAGCCTGTATCTCTCGGCCGCCCTGACCCTGCAGAGCCTTCTCGCCTTCCAGCCGGAGATGATCGATGTGCAGTACGCGGAAGATCTCCTGCCAGCGCAGGAGGATCTGCACAGGGCCATCTCCATCCTCACCGCACGCATTCAGGGTGATGTGGATCTTGATCGGTATGGTTTCTTGCTTGCCTACATCGGCCATCAACTCGATCGGCAGGATCTGGTGCAGGCCGGTCTCGATGCCATGCGGCGTGGTGGGGGCGACCCGTCATTGACGCAATTGCTCTCAGAAGTGTGGGGACCGCCGCCGAGCGTGTCCGAATCACCCTGAGTTCACGCCGACTGCTGCGAACAGTCCCGGTCCCTGGGCCTGAGTATCCGGCCTGAGAAGCGTGAATCGTTCGCACCGGAGTCCCGCGCCCTCACACCAAGATTCCACCAGCGACCGATCGAAACCGAGGTGCAGGTGCCCCATGGTGTCGCGGTATTCGGTTCGATCGTGGGCGACCATGTCAATGATCAGCAACCTTCCGTGGGGTTTCAGGATCCTCGCCGCTTCGGTGACGATGTGGTCAGGATGCTCACTATGGTGCAGCACCAGCGAGATGAGTGCCAGATCAACCGACTCGGAATCGAGTGGCAATGCGGCCATGTCGGCCTGATGAAAGGAGACGTTGTCGTGTCCAGTCAGTCGGTGACGGGCGGCATCAAGCATCGCAGGTTCGCGATCGATTGCTTCGATCCGCGTCACCCAAGGGGCCAGCATCGCCGCCGTCTGGCCGGTGCCGCATCCAAGGTCGGCGATGGACCAGGTCGGATTCAGCAGGGCGGGCAACCAGGCCGTGGCGATGGAATTCCCGAAGAGCGAGGTTCGCAGTTCGGTCCAGTCGCCCCCAACCGAGCCGAAGAAGGTCTGCGAATCGATGTGTCGCTGCGCGAGAATCTCCTCAACGCGGCGAATATCTTCGGCGCGGGTTGGATCGCCGTCGAGGCAGGATGCCGTCACCTCCCACAGCCGCTGGGCGTGTGGCTCAAGCCGTGAGGTACGCATGCGGTAGAGCGATTGGGGCCCAACGCTGCGGCGTTGTACCCAGCCCGAGTCAACCAACTTCTTGAGATGTCGGGAGACGGTGGACTGCGGTGTCTGAATCGCGGCGGCCAACTCTCCAACGGCCAGTTCATGCGCTTCGAGCAGCCCCAGCAAACGCAGGCGGGAGGCATCGTGCAATCCACCCAGTCGTTCGAGAAGCGATGTGGCAGTTGGGGGTATCGCGGGGGTCATTGACCCTGCGTCAGACGCATCGTTGGTCCCGGTACAACACCGATATCCCGCAAGGCAGCGTGAACATCTTCGTTTTCGGGGTCGAGTTGCCACGCCAGCGACAGGGCGCGGAACGCATCGCCGTCATCACCGAGCCGGCGAGCAAGTCGGGCGGCCCGGAGATAGGGACCGACGGTTGCGGCGCCGTCCACAGCAATCGCGGTCCGGATGGCTTCCCTCGCGGTGTCCGGATCATCTGCCTCGATGGCAACGCGGGCCAGGCGGAGCCAATCATTCGCCGACGAGGTGGTTGTGGCCCGGCTCTGGAGGTAGGCGAAGAGATCGTCCCACGCTTCTTGAAGTTCAAGCGTCTCGGAGAGATCCTGCGCGATATCGGCATCAGAAGGTTTGAGCGCCGAGGCGATCTCCAACGAGCGGCGGGCGGTTGAGAGATCCCCGGCTTCCAGGGCCGCATGTCCGAGCGCGGCCTGCGCCCGCCAGTCGGTCTGATCGCGATCGACCAGCTGCCCATACCACCCGGCGGCGGCGGGCCAGTCGTGAATGGACACCGCCCGGTCGCCCTTGAGACGCAAGGCGTGGCTGGGAATGTGGTTGGAGCATGCGGTCAGGGCGATTCCCGTGAGCAGGCCGATCAAGACGATGGTGGATTGGTTGCGTTGTTTCACGCCGGTCATCATACGATTGATGTCCACCGGATTCCTCTCGGTGAGCAGGGAACGTGGAGTACTCGTGGACAACCGACCCCTCACATGGCCAATCACGTCGAATTCGCCGCCTGTACCGGTGGTTGTGCTGGAGCATGTGGAGCCCGGCGGCGGCGTGCACTGGGATCTCTTGATGGCACGGGGTCCACAGCAGGGGGCCGTCTTGTGGGGGCTCAGATGCCAAGAACGCCCGGACGGTTCATCCGGGGCGGTCATTCATGTCGTGCCGATGCCGGACCACCGCGCCGCGTGGCTGGAACTGGAAGGTGCGGTCAGCGGGGGCCGGGGTGTGGTGAGGCGGCTCGCCCGCGGCCAGGTACGGGTTCGCGACGATGTGGCAGAAGTGCAGTGGGACGACGGCCGCGTGTCGCGGTGGGGGATCGGGCCAGTCCAGAACTCGCGGTCTCACCGCGGGGTGTCCTACTTGGTGTCCGGGCCGTTGTCCAAATGCCGATCACGCCCCGAGCAGTAGGAATCCAATTCGACCGTCAACCCAACGGGCTCGCCAGCTTTCCATTGACGGTAGAGCTGCTCCAAGAAGGGGCGGCACCAGCCACAGCCCGTGCCAGCATCAAGGCAGTTGCTCAGTTGAGAGGCAACGGAGGGGTGTTCTCGTTGGATCCAAGCCCGAAGCTTCCGTTGGGTGACGTGAAAGCACATGCAGATTTCATCGTCGTCTCGCATGGATCAGGCGCCGGCTCCACCGTCCGATTGAGCGATCGCGCCGAGGCGGTGGGCCACGACGGTCATCGACTCGGGGCGGTTCTCGCGATCTTTTTCAACGCACTCCATGATGAGATCAGAGAGTTCGGCGGAGATCTTGGAACTGACCTCGCGGGGCGGTATCGGTGGCGGCACCTCTGAAATGTCCTTGGTGGTCGTGAGGCTGCCTTCACCATCCTGTGGGGGCATGGCGGTCGGAATCACTTTGCGGACGAGTACCCAATACATCATCGCGCCAAGATTGAAGATGTCGGTTCGTTCGTCGATGGCTTCGCGGAGTGCTTGCTCTGGAGCCATGTACCCCGGAGTTCCCTGGATGCGTTTCTTGATGGTGCCGATCGGGCACGCCTGACCAAGATCGATCACTTTGACATGACCGTCTTCCATGATCAGCACATTGGTCGGCTTCATATCGGCGTGTACGAATCCCTTCTCGTGCATATGGGCGAGGGCATCGGCGATCTGTCTGAAGATGGTGACGGCCTTGGTTGTGGTGCGAGGAAGTTGCTGGTCGAGCGTGTTGGCATCGACAAGTTCCATCAGCAGGGCCACGCCTTCGATCTTGAAGATCTTTCGCTGCTTGATGATCTTCCGGATCTTCCGAATCGACGGGTGGGAAAGCTTGGATCCGATCGTGAACTCACGCTGCACTTGCTTGAGGAACCTGTCGTCCTTGTCATCCTTCATCTCAACATGTTTGAGCGCCCAGACCTGTTTGGACTTCGGTTCTTGGACAGCGTAGATATCGGACCGCGCTCCCTCACCGATCTTGGCGAGCACAGTGAACCCGGCGATAGTCCGTTGTGGAGACATGGGCGGAGTGGTTCCCACTGAGAAGGGCCCACACGGGCCTCGCGAGGGAATCACACAGGATACAGGGGGAGATTGTGAGACTCAACGCGGAGCGTCGAGCAACTGCGACCGGAAGTCGGCCTTCGGAAACAGCCGCCCCGGGCTGCTGAGGTCTGAAGCCAACTCGCTGTGCAGCCGCACGGCCTCGGCGGGAATACCAAATTCCTGCTGGAGCCGCTGTACCAAGCGGGTGAGATGCTTGAGTTGCCGCTCAGAGAATCCGTGGCGATCACCGTTGCCGATCATGCAGATGCCGATCGAGTGCTCGTTGTGCGTCCGCCCGGCCTCGCCGACCACATGGGCCCCGGGGAGTTGCTCGATCCAGCGGTATCCGACATGGATTTCGCCGTTGCCCAATCCATTCCCATTTCCAAGCACGAAGTGATATCCCAGCCCCTGATAGCCCCAAGAGAGGTGCTGGCGGTGAATCGACTCGGGCGTCCCGAAAGGTTCTCCCAGATGGTGGATGACGATGCCGGTCCACCGCTGCCGATCGAGTCCATTCTTGGTTGCGAAGATGAGGTCATCGCCGACGCTCGGCCTGTCCACCAGGGGGGTGATTGATGTCAGGGGGAAGCCGCCGGCCTGCTGCGGTGTGTCCAATGCCAGAACCGCCATGGCTGCCGTCATGGCGACCGCAAAGGCGGCGAAGACGAACTGCGTGCGGCGACTGGGACCGCTCGGTGATTGATGCATCGGCGTGGGCATTCCTCGGGACTGTCCATGTCCCTCAGGGTGTCCATCGGCCAACCCCCCCCAGCCGACTTGAATCGATGGTGGTGCTTTGGCGTCATGATTGAACTGAGAGGCCGCGTGGCGTGCGCAGGCCTCGTGATCGGATCGGGTCATCGGTCGGTCAGTCGGGCTTTCAGCGTGGGTTGCGGGTTGCCAAAGAGGTCATACTCCTCGGTTGGCGTGTGTCCGTTTCGTGCCGTGTCATAGGATTCGTACTGGTGTCGCGGCAAATGTTCATCGAACAACGGCCGGTAACAACCGGTCAATGGACCGAGAACCAATGGACCGAGCAGGATGCCACACAGCACGAGACGCATCGTGGCAGTGTACTGCGGGTCGGTTTCAGCGATCGTCCGTGGACGAGTGGTGGGCAACAACGCCGCTGGCCTCGAGTCGCCGACCTGTCCGCACGTCGTCGTGGAAGATATGGACCAGCAGCGGGGTGTCGGTCGGGACATCGGCGGCGTCCAGGGAGATTGGGATCAGATAGGTTGCGCCGAACATGCTGCTTCGCCAGGCGTCTCTGACCGCTTTCGGGTCGAGTTGGATATCGGCCACAAGCTGCGGAGACTCGGCGGGAACCGGGCGCAGAACCTGCGCTTCAAGTGGCCCGACCAATTGGATCGGCCGCTGTCTGCCGTCGGTTGCGCGGACGTGGACTTCAAGAACCATGGTGTCTTCGGTGTCGCCGGGCTCAAAGCCACTCATTGACGAGACGGCGAGCGTTGCGACCTGGGGCATTTCCGCCAGTGCATCGGCGGGACTCGGCGAGCCTGTATCGGCCACCTGGAGCGAGGCTTCGAGTTCTCGCTGCCTTGCCTCCAGCGATCCAATCTGCGTGTGCAGCGATGCGTTCTCGGTCCGCAGCCGCGCGCTGGCTCGTCGAGATCGCGCGTCGCAGCCGCTGCACAGCAGCGTGAGGCCGAGCGATGCAAGCACCAGCACGCCGCAGGCACGCATCAGGGCTTCTCGGGGTTCAGCTGCTCGATGACACGATCGACCAAGCCATACTCCTCCATGCCCTTGGCATCGAGCCAGCAGTTTCGCTCGCAATCCTCGGCGATCTGCTTGGCCGATCGGCCGCTCGCATCGGCGTAGATGCGGTAGAGCACATCCCGCAGCCGAAGCATCTCTTCGGCCTCGATCTGTAGGTCGGTGGCCTGACCTTCGAGCACGCCACTGAGCAGCGGCTGGTGCATGAGGTTCTTGGCATTGGGAAGCGTGCATCGCTTGCCCTTGGCGCCCGAGCAGGCGATCAGCGAGCCCATCGAGGCGGCCTGGCCGATGATGTAGGTACCCACATCACACGGCACGAAGTTCATCGTGTCGATGACGCCGAGTCCAGCCGTGACGCTTCCGCCGGGAGAACTGACGTACAGGTTGATGTCGGCCTCTGGGTTCTCGTTGGCAAGAAAGAGCATCTGCGCCACGATCAGGTTGGCCGACTCGTCCATCACCGGTCCGGCGAGGAAGATGATGCGGTCCTTGAGCAGACGCGAGTAGATGTCGTAGGCCCGCTCGCCGCGGCCTTCCTTCTCGATGACGATGGGGATCAACTGGGACATGTGCTCAGGCATCCTTCTTCGTCTTCTTGGGCTTGGGGAACTCGACCACTTGATCCACGAGTCCGTAGTCCTTGGCCTCGGCCGCGGAGAAGTACTTGTCACGCTCCGAGTCGGCGGAGACGGTCTTGTACGGCTTGCCGCAGTGTTCGGCGAGGATGTGATTCAGGGTTTCCTTGGCCTTGATGATCTGCTCGGCCTGAATCTTCACATCCGTCGTCTGCCCGGTCACACCACCATATGGTTGGTGGATCATCACCTTGGCATGGGGCAGAATGTGGCGTTGCCCTTCCTGACCGGCAGCGAGCAGCACGGCGCCACCGCTGTAGGCCCGGCCAATGCAGTAGGTCGCCACCTCGCTCGAGATGAACCGCATCGTGTCGTACAGGGCGAGCGTGTCATCGACCGACCCGCCCGGACTGTTGATGTAGAAGTTGATGGGCTGCCCGCGTTTCTGGTCTTCCAGATAGAGCATCTGCATCATGACGCGGGCGGCGGAGGCGTGGTTGATTTCGCCGACGAGGAAGATGACCCGGTTTTCCAGCAGGAGCTCGTCGAGGGTCATCTCGCGGGTTCGCTGGTACTGGGAGGACGCCCGCATTTCGGGCGGCATCGTTGAGAGCGGGGGGGGGACCGCGGTATCCATCGGGGAGACATTCCTACGTGGAGGGTTCGGTGAAGGGCGGCATGATAGCCGACGGCTCAACCTTCGAATTCACCGGGATTGGCCACCGCCGGGGGCGGGATGTCGGTGTCGCCGGGATCACCCTCGGCGGCGTGGAGCGGAAGTCTGATTTCAAACCGTGCGCCACCCTCGGATTCACTGTGGAGTACCAGTCTTCCCCCGTGGGCCGCAACAATGCGGCGAGTGACCGCCAGCCCGAGCCCGGTGCCTCGCTGGCCGCGGGTCGAGGCAAAGGGCTCAAAGATGGTCGCCTGCGCCGCAGGTGGAATGCCGGGGCCATCATCGGACACGGCAAGCACGGCTTCCTGCCGCAGCTCGTCCACCGAGGTGCCGATGCACACACGACCTCGACGCGGCGGAGCGGCTTCGAGGGCGTTGAGGACCAGATTGAGCAGGGCTTGATGCAGGGCCGCCGCGTCGAAGGGAATCTCTGGCAGAGGCTCGCCGACAACTTCAAGCCGCACACGCCGCTGCTCGAAGGTGGCTCGCTGGAGAGCCACAACCTCGTTGATGAGCGTGCCGAGCGATCCCGGAGTGAGCTCAAGATGGCTGGTCCGCGACCAGGCAAGCATATTGAAGGTCAGATCGTGAATACGGTCGAGGTTCCGCGCGAGAATGGGCCAGCCCTCCCGAGCGAGTTCCAGGTCACCCCGCTGGATTGCCAGTTCGATGGCGCCCGCGCCGCCTTGGAGCCCTTGCAGGATATTCTTGACCGCATGGCTGATGACCGCCACGGTCTCGCCCATGGCGGCAAGCCGATCTCGCTCGGCCACTCTTCCGGCTTCACCGAGCATCTCAAAGAGCCAGACCCCGAGTTCGGCGGCGCACTGTTGCCATGGTTGGGGTGGTTGTTCGAACATCAGTTCGATGTGTTGGGTCGAGTCCGATTGGCGAAGGGGCACGACGAGCGGATGTCCGTCATCGCCAGCCGCGCCGAGGCCAGCGGCCAGCGTGGCGTGGAGGTCCCGCAACCGAGCATCGCCGCCCCCGTCGTGGCTCATGATTGCCCACAGCATGGCAAGGATCCGCCGCTGATCCTCGGGTGCTGTTGGCAGCAGCATGGGCGGGGGCGCATGCCGCATGGCGGGACCGCTTCGGGCAGGCCCAGCCATCATCTCCCCGGCGTCGATGAGTCGAAGGCGGGTGCGGCCACACTGGATCGCGTCGCCCACCGCAAGCAGCGTGGGCGAGGTGACCCGAGCGCCATTGATCTCGGTGCCGTTGGAGGACGTCAAATCGCGGAGCACCCACCGATCTCCGTCGGGCGTCAGTTCGGCATGGCGACGGCTGATGCTGCGATCGGTCAGCGGCACCGCTTCGGAAGATCGACCGAGCAATTGTGGTTCGCCTGGCGGTAAGGGGAATCGGCGACCTGTATCAGGCCCATGGGTGACTTCGAGCGCGAGCATCGAAGGAAGGTACTCCGCTGCCGGGACTCCCGCTATGCTCAGCGGATGGCCAAAGTCTCCTTTGATGCGTCCATGCGGGTTGTCGCCCTGATTGGTGACGACACCTTTCTGTTGCCGTATTACACCCGCCAACTGATGGACGCCCTTGAGGAGGCTCATGGCGAGATCGATCGCTTTGATTTCGATGGCGAGTCGGCCAGCCCCGCCGACGTGCTCGATGAATTGCGGACCTTCGGCCTGCTTCAGCAGCACAAGATCGTCATCGTGGACAAGGCGGACAGGTTTCTCGCCGCCCGCGGCGAAGGCAGTGGGCCGAGCCGGGCGAGGGCTTTGCTTGAGAAGTATGTCGCCGCCCCGTGCGAGGATGCCACGTTGTTGCTGCGGGCGGACACATGGCATCGGGGCAAGATCGACAAGGCCATCGAACAGGTTGGACTGGTGCACCGCATCAAGTCGCTCGGCCCGGCCGACACGCTGCGGTGGGTCGTGGGTCGCGCGGGCAAACAACACAACGCCGAGATCGATCGCGGCGCCGCCGAGCGATTGGTTCGGCGGGTCGGCTGCACGCTCGCAAGGCTCGATTCGGAGCTTGCCAAACTCGCGGCGATGAGCCCAGAGGGCAAGCCGATTGATGTGCGTCTCGTCGATGAAGCCGTGCCGCTGAGCCGCGAAGAGAAGGCGTGGGTTATCCAGGACGCGCTGCTCGGCGGCGGCGCGCCGCGTGGCCTTGCGACCCTGCACGAACTACTCGGCGTCTCACGGCAGAGCGATGTACTCGTGGCATGGGCCGTCACCGACATGCTTCGCCGGCTGCACGCAGCGGCGCACATGCGCCGCAGCGGCGCCAGTCCGCAGCAGATCCGCAAGGATCTCAAACTCTGGGGACCAGCCGGAGACGCGACGCTCTCGGTGGCCGATCGCGTGCCACCCGAGCGGCTGGCCTCGCTCCTCGGCGGCGCGCTCCGTCATCAACAGCGGCTCCGCCGCGGCATCGGCACGCCCGTGTGCATGCTGGATGTTCTGGTTGTGGAGATTGCCGAGGCGCTGGCGGCGTAGGTGTCCGCTACTTGAACGAACACTGCGAGAGATAGGCCAGGACATCTCCCGTATCTACCAGCCCCGAGCAGTCGAAATCACCCGGACAGGTCGGTGGTGTTCCCACGCAGCCAAGGTTGTTGATGATCACGAGCAGCCCGTCGACGCCGTCGCACACAGAGGAGCAGCATTCATCTGGAATACCATCGCCGTTGGCGTCGAGACTGGTTCCATCGTCAATATCGCATGAGTCGGGCCGGCCATTGTCGTTGCAGTCTTCAGAGACGCCCGAAGCGATGTCACAATCGTCTGGAATGCCGTTGCCGTTGCAGTCGGGTGAGTAGCCGGAGTCGAGTTCGCATTGATCGAGCAGCCCGTTGCTATTGCAGTCGTTGGCTGTGCCGTCATTGACCTCGCACGCATCTGGGATGCCGTTGCTATTGCAGTCGAATCCCGCGTACTCACATGTATCGAGCACCCAGTTCCAATCACAATCGAGATCTTCGTGCAGGCCGCCTGCAT
>CAYYGU010000016.1:0-22462 GCA_964471525.1 uncultured Isosphaeraceae bacterium | reverse complement strand
CATCGAGCACGATGCAGCCGACGAGGGGATTGGGTTCGGCGCCACCGTGTCCACGCGTGGCGAGCCGTGCGGCGCGGTCGAGCCAATACTGGTCGACCGAAACGTCCACAGGAATCGCGACACTCACGTGTGGGCGAGCACTTCTTCGCTGAGGCTCGGCGGCATGACGCGGTACTCGGCCGGCTCCATCGAGGAACTGGCGCGGCCTTGGGTCATGCCCCGAAGCACGGTGGTGTACCCGAACATCTCAGAGAGTGGTACTTCCGCCGTGATGATGCGAGCGTTGTTGCGAAGTTCCGAATCGACGATCTGTCCGCGGCGGCTCGCGACGTCACCCGAAACACTTCCGAAATACTCCTCGGGCGTCGTGATCGTGACCCGCATGATTGGCTCAAGCAGGGCGAGTCCCGCCTTGCTGCACGCCTGACGGAAGGCCAGCGCGCCCGCTTGCTCGAACGCAATCTGGCTGGAGTCCACCTCGTGAGACGAACCGTCGATGAGTTCCACCAGGATGTTGACCATCGGATATCCGCCGAGGATTCCAGAGACCGCGGCGCTGCGGATGCCGACCTCGACCGATGGGATGTACTCGCGAGGGATGTTGCCTTGCGAAACCTTGTCGAGGAATCCAATGCTGTTCTTGAACTTCACATCCGGCATGTCCTCGGCCTCGGCGGGCGTGCAGGGGCGGACGTTGATGATGGCATCGCCGTACTGACCACGGCCACCGGTTTGCTTGACGAACTTGCCGCGGACCTTCTCGGCGGAGCCGCTGATGGTTTCACGATAGGAGACGCGGGGGGTTCCCACGTTCACACCGATGTTCATGTCGCGGACGAGTTTGTTCTTGACGATCTCCAAGTGCAATTCGCCCATGCCCGAGATGATCGTCTCGCCGGTTTCCTCGTTGTACTGTGCGTGGAAGGAGGGGTCTTCGCGGTGCAGCGTGCCGAGCGCTTCGCCGAGTTTCTTCTTGTCCTCGGTGGTTCGCGGCTCGATGGACATCGAAATCACCGGTTCCGGGAAGTCCATCCGCTCAAGGATGATCGGGTTGTTCGTATCGCACAGGGTGTCGCCCGTGACCGAGTTTTTGAGGCCGATCAAGGCCACGATGTGGCCCGCATGGGCGACTTCGATGGCTTGGCGGTCCTTGGCGTGCATCTCGTAGATGCGGGAGATGTTCTCCTTACGGCCATTGCCCGGGTTGAGGACCCGCGTGCCCTTTGGGAGCGTGCCGGAGTAGATGCGGGCGTAGGTCAGGTCGCCATGTGAGTCGGCGACGACCTTGAAGACCAGTGCTGAGAAGGGCGCTTCATCCGAACTCGGTCGCGTGAGTTTCTTGGTGTCGTCGCGAGGATCGACACCCTCGACATCCGGCACTTCGGTCGGGTTCGGCAGGTAGTCGATGGCAGCGTTGAGCAGACGTTGAATGCCGATGTTTCGAAGTGCTGCGCCACAGAGGACCGGAACGCATCCGTGGGCGAGCGTTCCCTTGCGGACGGCAGCCTGAATCTCGTCCGCCGTAATCGATGACTCATCTTCGATGTATTTCTCGGTCAGCGTGTCATCGAGTTCGGCGGCGCGCTCGACGAGGTCGTGTCGCCAGAGTTGCGACATCTCAACCATGTTCTCGGGGATAGCCCGCTGCTCAACGACCGCGCCCAGTTCGCCGCTGTCGAAGTAGTAGGCCTTCATTTCCAGCAGGTCGACCAGCCCTTCGAGTTCGTCACCTGCGCCGATCGGAATCTGCATCGCCACCGGGTTGGCGCCGAGGCGTTCCTTGATCGTGTTGAAGGAGAATTCGAAGTCGGCACCGATCTTGTCCATCTTGTTGATGAAGCAGACGCGCGGGACGTTGTAGCGATCGGCCTGCCTCCAGACGGTTTCGCTCTGTGCCTCGACGCCTTCCTTGCCATCAAAGACCGCAATCGCGCCGTCGAGGACACGCATGGACCGTTCGACTTCGATGGTAAAGTCCACGTGGCCCGGTGTGTCGATCAGGTTGATCGTGTAGGTCTGCCCGTGGTGATCCCACGGGCAGGTCGTCGCGGCCGACTGGATGGTGATGCCCCGCTGCTGCTCCTCTTCGAGGAAGTCCATCGTGGCCGTGCCTTCGTGTACCTCACCGAGTTTGTAGTTCTTGCCGGTGTAGTACAGCACCCGCTCGGTGACGGTGGTCTTACCGGCGTCGATGTGGGCGCAGATGCCGATGTTTCGGACGAGTTGCAGGTCGGTGGACATTGAAAGGCTCGCTGGTTCCTCGGTGGATCCGGGGACGCTGTGAGGCTGACGCCTCGTTGGTGAATGGATGGACCGATGGACGACACCGGTTCATAAAGATTCTTGGTAGGGGCCACCTGTTCGGTGGCGGGCTGAGGCCCGGCATCACGCCGGAGGGGAGTCCTCAGCGTGGCCGGGCGTCGTCTTCCTCATCATGTGGCATGGTGGGGGGTACTCCCGACGCGTTCCGGTCCTGAATGACATGCCGCCGATCCCAGAGATCGACGGGCAAGCGGGCATGGTATCGGCAAACCCCACCAAATCCAAACGCCGTTTCTGCTTTTTCCCTCAGCAGGAGCGGACCAAGGCCGATCGCTCAAGCCCCACCGATTCGATGAGCGGCTCGATGTCGGCCAGAAACCGTCGGCCGTCCTCGACGTACCCCGCCGTCGGCTTGAGTTCTGGCAGGTGACCCTGGAAGAAGCGATTCAGCCGAATCATGAGCAGTTCGCGGACGTACTTGGCCGTCATCGATGCCAATGCCACGGGCAAGTGCGTGGCATCCGCCTGCGCGGCGAAGCGGATTTCGATGGGGCCGCGGCCTGCGAGCGTGAGGCGGTAGCGACTCTCTTGCTCAGATTCGGCGAGGACCTGCCGATCCGCCTGCGGCCAGGCTGTCCGCAATTCGTCGAGATACCGCGTGCGGCCGCCCTGACGGTCGATGACCAGCAGCAAGGGCTGCGCCCCGGCTTGGTGCCAGCACGCATCGGCCAGATGCACGATGAGCTCGAAGTTGACGGTGGCTTTGCAGCCTGCTTGCTCGACGCGAGCGTTGAAGGCGTCGGCATCGATGGCGCGAGCACCGATGTGGACGCAGCGGGCGCTGGTGCGTTCCATGGCTCGCCGCAGTCTCGCTCGATCGATGCGAAGCGGATCGGTGGTACGGCCAACCGGCAGTGGCGTCGTCGTTTCGTACCACGGCGATGCGGGCGACTCGACACCGAGCGATTCGAGAAGCACATCGTCGTCGAGCTGCTCAAGCCAGCCTCGCTCACGCAGCGATGCTGCAAACACCAGCACGCCACGTTCCAGATGCGTCAGCGGGTGCGCCGTGGCGCCGGCACCTTTGAGTTTCTTGGAGTCGTCGATGCTGATGCGTCCTCGCGTGTCCCGCCGCGAGCGTGTGAGGACGGACTTGAGCATCGTCCACAGGCAGGGGGCCTCATCATCGAGTGAGCCATCAATGTCGAACGTCGACACGCCTCCACACAGCGGGCCGAGCAGCGGCCCGTACCCGGCTTCGTCAATGCCTGCGTACAGCATGACTCGATGGTACTTGGCTCAGCGGCCCACAGCCTGTCCGTCACGCCGCCCGTCGCTGCCGCCGCACCAGCAGTCGCCCACGCGGAGGATGGCTTGCCCGCCGCCGAAACTGACGTCTCGCTGCGGGGCACGGGTGATGTGGTGGCCCATGTGTAGGAGCGCATCGATCGTGGCAGCGGGCGTGTCTGGCTCGACCGACACCTTGAGACCGCCCTCCACCCGCCACCTCGGCGCATCGATGGCGGCCTGTGGATCCCAGCCGCTTGCGACGACGCGGCTGAGGACTTGCAGGTGTCCCTGCGGCTGCATCGGGCCGCCCATGACGCCGAATGCCATGTGGGCGTTTCCATCCTTGGTCGTGAAGGCGGGGATGATCGTGTGGTACGGCCGCTTTCCGGAGGCAATGTCGTTGGGGTGTCCGGGCCGATCGACGAAGCCGGCGCCGCGGTTCTGCATGGCAATTCCCGTGCCTGGTATCACGATGCCGCTTCCGAAGCCTTCGTAGTTGGACTGGATGAAGGAGACGGCTCGCCCGCTCGCATCGCCGCAACAGAGGTAGACGGTGCTGCTCCACTCCGGAGACTCTGTGAAGAGATCCTGGGCGTGGTGCCGGTTGACCTTCGCTGCGAGCGTATCGAGCCGCTCGGCTGCGATGAGTTCCTGCGGGCAGCGGCGCAGGTGGTCCGGATCCGCCACGTGCGCCTCGGCATCGGCAAAGCCAAGCTTCATGGATTCAATCTGCAGGTGCAGCAGCAGCGGATCGTCTGCATCATGGGCAGCAGGCTGTACGCGATCGAGGATGCCAGCGGCAATGAGGGCTGCCAGTCCCTGCCCGTTGGGGGGGAGTTCGTGCAGGACGACATCACCGAATGGGACGCCAATCGGATCGGCCGCGATGGTGTGATGCGTTGCAAGGTCTTGCAGACTCAGACTGCCGGCATGGGCATCGGCGTCGGCTGCCATCGCAGCGGCAAGTTCGCCGTGATAGAAGGCTTCGCCTTTGGATTCGGCAATCAAACGCAGCGTTCGGGCATGGTCGGGAAGGATCCACCACTGGCCGATGTCGGGCGTGCGGCCGTTTCGCGTAAACGTGTCCTGCCACCCTTGGAAGTGCGTGTATGTGGCTGCGGCGCGTTGCCACGCGGCAGCGCACTGCGGCGACACCGGGAAGCCGTGCTCGGCAAGGCGGATGGCTGGCGCGAGCAGGTCGGCAAAGGGCAGCGTGCCGTGGAGTTCCCAGAGACTGACCCATCCCGATACGCAGCCCGGCACGGTGACGGCATCCCAGCCGGCTCGGGGAATGCCATCACGGCGAAGGCGATCAACATCGAGCGTCGCTGGCGAGCGGCCCGAAGCGTTGATGCCCCGCAGTTGCTGCCCATCCCAAGAGAGCGCGAAGGCATCCCCGCCCAGTCCATTGGCCGTCGGCTCGACCACGGTCAGCGCCGCGGCGGTGGCGATGGCGGCATCCGCAGCGGCGCCGCCACGTGCGAGGATGTCCAGGCCAACCTGCGCAGCCAGAGGTTGCCCGGTCGCTACGACCTGTTCGGCAAGCACGGGCATGCGGGCTCCGGAGGGAAGTGAGTGTGGCCAGCGTGCCGTCATGAGGCCCGCTCCACGCGATCCATCCATCCGCCGCACAGCACGCGGTCCCCGTCGTAGCAGACGACGGCCTGACCGGCGGCGGCGGCTTCCTGATGGTCTGTGAACTCGACTTCGATGTGAGTGCCGCCCGTCGACCGCACCCGGGCCGCGAGCGGCTGGCCGTGGGCACGTACCTGCGCGGTGCAGTCGAGCCAGTCTTCGCTCGGCTCGACATGCCAACTCGCCTCGCTGGCAGCGCACCCCACGGCTGCCAGCGCATCGCGGGTGCCGAGGGTCACGGTGTTGTTCGCGGGATCCTTCTGCACGACGTAGAGGGGATGGCCGACCGCGACGCCAAGCCGTCGCCGCTGTCCGATGGTGTAGTGCTGGTGTCCTTCGTGCATCGCAAGTTCATTGCCATCGGCATCGAGCATGCGGCCCTGCTCGAAGCGTTCGGGGTGTCGCCGCTCAAGCAGGCCAGCGTAGTCGTCGTCGGGAACGAAACAGATCTCTTGAGAGTCCGGTTTGGAGTGAACGCCGAGTCCGAGCGTCTTGGCCTGTTCGCGGACCTCCTCTTTGGTGAGTTCGCCAATTGGAAACATCAACTGGTCGAGTCTTCGAGGTCGCACTCCAGGCACGCCACCCGCACCAAAGAGCACATAGGACTGATCCTTCTTCGGGTCGGCAGATCGGCGGAGGCGAGCGTGTTGGGATGATCGATCGATGCGGGCATGGTGGCCGCTCGCGACCCAGGTGGCGCCGATGCCCTCGGCGTATTTGTGCAATGTGCCGAACTTCAGCCAGTCGTTGCAGCGGACGCACGGGTTCGGTGTGCGACCTGCGTGGTACTCCTGCTCGAAATACCGAATAACCTGCTCGAAGTCATCGGCGAAGTTCAGAGCGTAGAAGGGGATGTCGAGTGTGGCCGCGACACCACGGGCATCGTTGGCATCGGACAGCGAGCAGCAGCCTCGGTGGCCGAGGGTGGCGCCGCCGATATCGTCTCCGGGCGAGCCGAGGCGCATGAAGCAGCCCACGACGTCGTAGCCCTGCTGCGTAAGAAGGGCGGCTGCGACGCTGGAGTCGACGCCGCCGGACATGGCGACGAGGACGCGATCTCCTGGTCGAGGATGCATGGCGGCGGCGATGATAGGCCCCACGAGAGGGGGGCTTGGTATCCTGACCGGTCTGTCAGGAGAACCGACCCCATGAGTACCGCCACCACCACCGTTCAGGACCTTCTTGGCTCCGACGCCGACGATCTGCTCGGCCACGAGTGTGTGCTGCCCGCCGACATGCTGCATCTTCCCGGCGGCGACTTTGTCGATCGTGTCTGGACCGGCAGCGATCGCAGCCCACAGGTCCTGCGTTCGATCGAGACCCTGTATGGCCACGGACGCCTCGGCGGCAGCGGGTATCTGTCGATTCTTCCCGTCGATCAGGGCATCGAGCACTCCGCGGCCGCCTCGTTCACGCCCAACCCGATCTACTTTGACCCCGGGAGCATTGTGGAATTGGCGATCGAGGGCGGGTGCAACGCGGTTGCCAGTACCTTCGGAGTACTCGGATCGGTCGCGAGGACCTCTGCACACCGCATTCCCTTCATCGTCAAGATCAACCACAACGAACTGCTGACCTCACCCAATCAGTTCGACCAGGTGATGTTCGGATCGATCGACGAAGCGTGGAATATGGGCGCTGTCGCGGTCGGCGCGACGATCTACTACGGCAGCGAGGAATCACGTCGTCAGATCGTCGAGATTGCCGATGCCTTTGCCTACGCCCACGAGCGTGGCATGGCGACCGTGCTGTGGTGCTACTTGCGGAATAATGACTTCAAGGTGGACGGCACCGATTACCACGCCGCCGCCGACTTGACCGCTCAGGCCAATCATCTGGGTGTCACCATCGAGGCCGACATCATCAAGCAGAAGCAGGCGACCAACAATCGCGGCTACGTGGCGATGAATCAGCACGGCAGTTTCGGCAAGTACGACAAGACCATGTACGACTCGCTCTGCGGAGATCATCCGATCGATCTCTGTCGCTGGCAGGTCGCCAACTGTTACATGGGTCGTGTCGGATTGATCAATTCGGGTGGTGCGTCCGGCGACGACGACTTCGCGCAGGCCGCCCGTACAGCGGTCATCAACAAGCGTGCTGGCGGCTGCGGACTGATTTCGGGCCGCAAGGCATTCCAGCGACCGATGGCCGAAGGCGTGCAACTGCTGAACACGATTCAGGATGTCTTCCTAGACGACCAGATCACCATCGCCTGAGTGGGATCTCATGCCCCAGCGATGCGGGCTCGGCGTGCTTCGCTCACTTCGCGGCGGCGGTGAACGGCTTGTTCCTTGGCGGCGCGGGTTTGTTCGGCTTCGCTGAACTCTTCGCCGAAGCGAACGAGTCGTAGGCTGTTGGCGATGACGACGACGTATCCGAGCGCGTAGTAGAAGGGCGCGAGCCAGAGCGTCAGGATCGTGCCGGTGGCGGCGAGTGCCAGGCCGATGATCGCCAGCAGCAGGGACATGCCGATGTTCTGGCTGATGACTGTGCGGGCACGCCGGGCAAGGGAGAGCAGGAAGGGGATGTGCCGCAGGTCGTCATTCATCAACGCGACACCGGCCGAGTTGGTGGCGATGTCCGAGCCGCTCAGGCCCATCGCGACGCCGACATCGGCGGTGGCGAGAATCGGGCCGTCATTGATTCCGTCACCGATCACCATGGTGCGGTGGCCCCGCTGCATGAGATGCTTGAGTTCCTCGTGTTTTTCCTCGGGGAGGCACTCGGCCTCCACGCTGTCGATCCCGATCGCTTCGGCAACGCGGGTTGCGACGGGCAGGCGATCGCCCGTGAACATCGCAATGCGGCGGCAACCGAGTTCTCGCAGTTCCGACACCGCTTCGGCTGCGTGTGAGCGAAGGGCGTCTTCAAGGCCGACCGCGCCGAGATACTGGCCGCCTCGCATGACATGGACGCCGGACATTCCCTCGATCTTGGCTTCGACCGCAGCGACCTGCGGGGCGATCTCCGGTTGTACCTCCAGCAGCCAGGCCGCTCGGCCAGCGTGGATGTCGCCGGTGCTTGCGTGGGCGAGCACACCGCGGCCGTGCAGTTCCTCGTAGCGGTCCATGTGCGCCGGTTCGATATTTGCCTGCCGGGCCGTATCGAGAATCGACTTGGCGAGCGGGTGATTGGAGTGCTGTTCACTATCGGCGGCAGCCTGAAGCAACGCCGCCCCTTCAACGCCCTCGGCAGGGCTCAGGCGAGACACGGCGAAGACACCGGTTGTGAGCGTGCCGGTCTTGTCCATGATGACGGTATCAACCTCGGCGGCCGCTTCGAGCGTTCTGGTCTGCTTGATCATGATGCCGACCCGCGCAGCTGCTGCAAAGGCGGCCACCATGGCGGTCGGATGGGAAATCAGCAGCCCACCCGGGCAAGTGACCACGAGCACGGTGATCGCCCGCAGAGAAGCTTCGGCCCGAACGGCTTCGTCGCCGCTTCGGGAAGCGAAAAACCACACGAGCGCAGCGACCATGATGACGATCCAGAAGTAGTAGCCAGCGAGTTGCTCGATGATCTCCTGACGCTTGGTCTTGCTTGACTCCGCCTCACGAATGAGCGCCTCCACCTTGCCGATCGTCGTTTCCGCGGCGATGGCGGTGACTTCGATGTCGATCTGGCCGGTGAGGTTGGTCGTGCCGGCGTACACGGGGACGCCAGCGCGAACTTCGACCGGAACGGCTTCGCCCGTCAGCGATGCCTGATTGATGTCGGACTCGCCCGTGACCACGCGGCCATCCACCGGGAGGTTCTCGCCGGGACGAACCCGAACGATGTCACCCTTCTGGAGTGAGGAAAGGCCGACGGTTTCCTCATCGCCACCTGTCGCAATGCGACGCGCTGTGTCGGGTGTCAGGTGCACCAGGTCACGGATGGCCCGCTGGGCACCCCATGCCGTTCGGCTGAGGACAAGATTGGCGGCCCACAGGAACAGCGCCAAGAAACCTGCCGCGAGATACATTTCGGAAGCCATTGCGGCAAGTACGGCCAGCGTGGCCAGCGCATCGCCGCCGGGTCGTCCGATGGCGATTTCTCGCCAGGCACCCATGAGCAGCGGAATGACCAGAATGATCGCGCCGAGAAAGGCTGGTATCTGAGCGATCTGGGGGTTGACGCCGAGCAGGCTGCCAATCCAGGCGGTGCCGAGCAGGACGCCGCCACCAAGGGCGACCAGAAGGCGCCGTTCAAGACCAGCGGCCGAGTAGTCCTCGCCGCCGAGGCCATCATCCGAGATCGCTTGAGGGCTCATCGATTCGTACTCACTCATCTGCTGCTCGTGCTCCGAGGAAGGGGGTATGGAGGCGAAGAGTATAGGCCCCGCCCGCAGTCTCTCCCATACGTCAGCAGCCCCGGGGTGGTTCGTGCGGTACGCTCCCCCGAAAGGAGCCGCCTGACCGTGTCTGAGCGAATCTCGATTGTCGGTGATGGACAGATGGGACTGGTTCTGGCCGATGCCTTGGTGCATCAAGGCCTGCCTGTGACCCTGTGGGGACCATTCCCTGCAGTGGTGGCGAATCTCCGCGACACCCGCGAGAACCCGGCGAGAATGCCGGGGTTCAGGCTGGATGAGGCGGCGACTGTCACGACCGACCCCGCCGAGGCCCTGAGGGACTGCTCGCTGGCGGTCAACGCGATTCCGTCGCAGTTCATCGGCACGGTGTGGTCGCAGGTCGCCGCATCGCTTCCAAAGGGGTGTCCGATCGTCAGTGTGGCCAAAGGCGTCGAGAACGGGACGCTTCGGCGGCCGAGCGAAGTGCTGCGGGACACAGCATCGGCTGCTGGTGCCGTCTGCGCCTTGTCGGGTCCGACCATTGCGACCGAGTTGGCCGCGCATCAGCCAGCACTCATGGTGGCCGCTTCGCCGGATGGGAGTGTTGCTCAGCGGGTGCAGGACTGTTTCAACGTGCCATGGCTTCGGATCTACACAAGCAGCGATCTGCTTGGTGTGGAACTTGCGGGCGCCTGCAAGAACGTCATCGCGCTTGCCGCCGGAATGTGCGACGGGCTTGAACTCGGCGACAACGCCAAGTCGGCAGTGCTCGCCCGAGGGCTGGCCGAGATCACTCGGCTTGGCTTGGCGATGGGGGCTGACGCCGAAACGTTTCAGGGCATTGCAGGTGTGGGCGACCTGGCAACGACGTGCTTCAGTCCACACGGCCGGAACCGCAGTTGCGGCGAAGCGATTGGTCGGGGCGAATCGTTGCGTGACTATGAAGCGCGAACCGACTCGGTGGTCGAGGGCGTTGCGACTTCTCGAAGTGTGATGACATTGGCAGAACAACACGACGTGGACATGCCGATCGCCTCTGCGGTGCATTCGGTGCTCTTTGAGGAACTGTCGCCCAGAGATGGAGTCGATCAACTCATGCGCCGGCAGCCAGCAGCCGAGTAGATCAGTCCTCGTCGAACCCAGCGGCAACGAGCGAGGCGAGTTCCTTGACGGCGGCATCGGCGTCATCGCCAGTTGCTGCAATGATCAGTTCGGTTCCCGCCGTGGCTGCGAGCATCATGATCTGCATGATCGACTTGGCATCGACACTGGTGTCTTGATCCGTCCGCCGCACGGTGACGTCACCACCATACCGCTGGGCCGTTTCGGCAAGCAGCATGGCTGGCCTGGCGTGCAGGCCGAGTCGGTTGGTGACCTTTACCTTTTTTTTGGCGGTCGCAGTCATGGGGCGGGGTGGGGGGGTGTGGGTGTGCTCAGGCGGAGAGTTGCCGCGAGTCGGCATCCTTCAGCAGGGTGACCACTTCCTTGACGGTGGTGGCCTGCCGAAGGAATCGGCGGAAGGTCTCTTGGCTCAGGCTTCCGAAGACCGCTTCCATCGCTTCGAGGTGAAGTTCCGGCTGGTCTTCCGGACTGAGCAGGAGGAAGATGGAATGGACGGGGTTGCCGTCGAGGGCATTGAAATCGATGCCGTCGGTGACGTTGGCGATGGCGGCGACCACCTTCTTGACCGAGGCCTGCTTCAAATGCGGTACGGCAACGCCATTGCCGAAGCCGGTCGAACCGCGGTTCTCCCGTTTGATGACCGCCTTGACGAAGTCATCGCGGTCGCCCTTGCTGACTTCGCCCGCCTCGACGAGCAGATCCATCAGGCCACCAATTGCCTCGTCGCGTGTGCGGACATCCATGGTTGGCGAGATCGCCTTCTGGACAACAATGTCGGTCAGCTTCATCATTCGTCTCCCGAGTGGTGCCGATGGTCTCTGTGGTCGAGCAGTTTACTCTTGAGGTCGGTCAACTGCCGGACGGCGCGGTCGGTGCATTGATCGATGGCCGCATACATGTCGTCCGACGATGCATGTGAGATCTGCGGTTCGCCGTGATCGATCGACACGATGCATTCGATCAGATGCTCGGACTTCTGGTGGTCCACGATGATCTCGATGGCGGATACGCGGTCGAAGAAACGGGGGAGTTTTTCGGCCTTCTTTTGGATGTACTCCTCGATGGCCGGCGTTGCATCGCCGTGTCGTGTCGTGATGGAAATCTGCATCGTTGGGGGTCTTCCTTGTGTCTACTCGTCTGCGTCGCCACGCGTATCCGACGAATCGGCGGTCGACAATGAGTGTGGGTTGTATTGCGATGGCGGTCTCAACACGCCGCCGCTGATGGTGAATCCGATGGCCTCTTCAACGGTCAGGGGAAGTTCGATCGTTGTCGATATCGGCACGGTAATCGTGTAGCCGGTGAAGGGTGTTGGGCTGCTCGGAATGAAGATGGTGATGGCGTCGTCTCCGACGACGTCGTTGAGGGATCGCAGTGCCGAGCCCGTCTGGAATCCAACCGACCAGACCCCTTTCTTGGGGTACTCCACCGCGACGACACGGCGAAACTCGATGGCTTTGTCCTGATGGGAGAAAAGAAAGTCCACAATCTGCTTGATCCAACTGTAGATCTTCTTGATGACCGGCAGCGACGTGATGCCCCGCTCCACCTGGCGGTAGGCCACCCGACCAACCCAGCCACCAACAAGGCGACCTGCAAGGTAGACCGCGAAGATCGCCACGAGCAGGCCGATGAGCCGGACGGGCCAGTAGTTGGTCCACCATGATGTGACGACGCCAACTTGATACTTGAATACGATGTCTGCGTCGCTCGAGCCATCTCCAGGTGCCAGGCCAAGCGCCGTGCGGGCGATTTCCATGTCTTCGGGGCTTGGCGTGATTCCCCAGTACTCGGGCAGGCCCGGCCAGGCGGCGAATGTCTGCACCAGTGTGTACCGGATTCCGCTGTTGATGGGTTCGGCGATCGCCTCGTTGACCCACAGGTAGGCTTGCACAAGCACCCACAGCGTCAGCGTCGCTGGCAGCACCACAGCGAGGCCTCGCAGGAAAAACCGGCGGAAGTTGCCTCGGGATGGATGCTTTTTCGACATCGGGTGAGGGTATGCGGTTTCATTGTACTGCCGGACCGCTTGATGGCGATCCAGCAGGGTGGATGGGTGCGGCTATGCCGGTGCGTGACCGATTGGGTCGGGCCAGCGGTCTCCAGCGGGCGCAATCTCGATCGGTCCGTCTCCAATGCGGACGCGGCCCTCTGCAATGAGGGAGATGGCATCTGGATAGGCGATGCACTCCTCCGTGAAGACGCGGGCGGCCAAGGTGTCTGCATCATCCGTGGGCAGCACGTGGCACCTGCGTTGCAGGATGGTGGGGCCGTGATCGTACTGCGTGTCCACCAGATGCACGGTGCAGCCACTTTCTCGTCGTCCCGATGTCAGAACGGCCTGATGGACCGCGCGACCGTGCATGCCCTTGCCTCCGAAGTTCGGCAGCAAGGCCGGATGGATGTTGATGACTCGCCTCATCATCCACGGCAGGATCGGAAGCAAGCGAAGGTAGCCGCAGAGACAGATGAGTTCGGGTGCCTGGGATTGAAGGGTTGCCAGAACCCACTCATCGATCGGCGTGTCGCTGTCGGGTTCAAAGACCGGAAGGCCGCGGGCGGCGCATCGCTCGGCAGCGGGAAGCCCCGGTCGGGACAGGATGACCGATTCGATGATGGCAGGAAGCGTGCCCGCTTCGATGTGATCTTGAAGGTTCAGAATGGTCCGGCCACCGCCGCTGGCGAGGCAGCACAGGCGAAGTGGTTGGTTCACGATTCGGTCCGCGTGGCTATCAGGGAGGGGGGATCTGTGAACGGGATCGGGCTGCCACTGCAGTCGACGCTGACCATGGTGAGGCAGGCCGCCGTGACGTCTACGGTTTCTCCTGTCTGAAACCGTTCTGCCAGTACGCGAACTCGCACACGCACGCTCGTTCGGCCCGTGCGTTCGGTCGAGGTGTACAGGCTGACCACATCGCCCGGCCAGACGGGGCGGTGGAATTTCACCGCGTCCATGGATACCGTGACCCAGCGGTGCAGGCCGTGGCGTCGAACCTGATAGAAGCCTGCTTGATCGATCAGTGAGAGGATCACGCCGCCGAAGATCGTGCCAGCCACATTGGTGTCCTTGGGCATCATGTGGACGCGGATCGCCAGGTGGGTGTCGTCCTCGGGCATCGCGGCGGCATCGCTGGGTTCGGTCAGGTTGGTCATCTAGGGAATGGTCCCCGCTTTGCTCGCCGTTGGCAACACCGGTTGCGAGGCCAGCAAGTCGCGGGCCGTTTCGGCGTGGTCGCCGCCAGCGCGGGTCAAGGCCTCGATGGTGGCGGACATCAACGCAGGTGGGGTGTGCTGCCACCCAAACCGTCCGTGTGTCTCCAGCATCGCCATGGCATCGAGCAGTGCATCGTCGTGGCCGCGGGTGAGCAGGTGGGTTTCGACCGAGGCCTGCCAATCGCGGAGTCGCGGCGTCCGACCACCGGGTGGTGGGGCGTTGAGCCACGCCCACGCGGCCGCTCGCCGCGCGGAACTCGTGGAGGTAATGTCATCAATCCACGCTGTCGCCGTGAGTTGCGGCGACAGCCACAGGCCGATCAGCAGCCCCACCGTCGCGCCCAGTGTGATCGTCCACCATGTCCATCGCCGCATGAGTAGGTTCCTTGCCCGCAGGGTACGCGCTTGACCAGGTGGCGAGGTTCCAGAGCAGATGCCGGGCCGTCGTGGCGTCGTAGCCGTGGATGCCCCAGTGCGGCCGATCGAGCAGGGCGTGGCAGATGTCCGAGGGCGCGAGGATGAGGGTTCCGCCGCCGGGATGATCCGCGGCAATGAGGTCAAGGCCAGCGGTCGCGAGGCCTCGCTGGCGGGTGCTGGCCCGCCACCCCGGGGTGGAGAGGTCTTCACAGCCGGGCAGGTTGGCGGCGGTGACCCACGGGGCCGTTCGGACCGGCTTCAGGATCAGCCCCGCGTTCGATGCGTCCGCGTGGACACGATCCGTCTGCCCGGTGATGAGTACGACGCGGCCTTCACTCAGTGCTCGCCAGACGAGCGACCACTCCGGTTGATGCAAGGCGGTCTGGAGAACGAGCAGTCCATTCTCGCCGTAGCTGGGAAGTCCCGCCGTGGCAATCTTCGCAGCGCGACCGGTACGCTCGCACCATGTGGCAAAGGCGTCGGCGGCGGCGTGCTCAACGCAGTCGTCGGGATCGCTGGCAAAGACGACTGTGCGCTGCGGACCGGACACGCTGGCAGTTTTCAACTTGCGAGACAACTCCAACCTCGGTGGAAAGTCGTGACGTTCGGTGGCGATGCCCCACAGGTTTGGCATCACGTGTTCGCTCGGCCCGCCGATCAACACGATGAGGTCGCGCTGGGGGGTGGACAGTGCCTCAAGGCGAGGCAGGCGTCGCGGCGGTGTGAGCAGTGAGGCAGCCGGATGGTCGCGGCCGAGTCGGTGCCACGATGCGTGGGGCGCGGCGAGCGAACCGATCTGCTTGATGGCCCGCGTGAATCCGCTCCCCGTCGTGACAGCGACGAGCAGGCCGCCACGTCGCACGTAGTCGGTGATGGCGTTGACTGCCGCGATGTCGGGCCGTGGGGTGGAGCAAGGCTCACGCAGATGGGCGGCAATGCTGCGTCTGTGGGTGCGTATGAAGTCCGGTTCGTTGGCGCCGGTGATCAGGAGCATCGGCGATTCCAGCCACGCCTGCACGGGATCGTTCAGATCAACCCACTGCCAACTTGTCTCTTGTTCGTGATGTGTGAGCAGGCTCGATACGAGACCGCTGCCGACGTCGCTGGCAATCGAGCCCGGTTCGAGGCGGAGGTGCGAGCATGCCAGGGGGAGGCGGCCGCGATGCAAGAACATGAGCGCGAAGCATCGTTTGCGGAGTTGCCAGTGCGATCGCCCCTTCTTCGTGATCCACCGACCGCTGTCATCCTTCGTGCACAGGCGATCGAGGATGATCGCCGTGGATTCCCGAAGCCAGTCCCGCCCGGCCAGTCGCCGGGTTCCGGTTGCGAGCGCCATCCGCTCAAGCGAGTAGAGCCAGTACATCGGGTATTTCTCGCAGCGGCCAAGCCCTGGGCATGGCGAGGCTTCGAATCGATCGTCCAGCCACGCGAGTCCGCGTTGCAGGCATTCGTTCCGCTGGCGTGAGCGGCGGTCTTGCCTGTGCCGGGGATTCAAGAGCTCATCCACCAGTACGAGCGAGAACACGCCAGCGGCGGTCATCGAACCGGTCGCGGTATCGCCGGCGTGGTAGGACCACCCGCCACTTTCCTGTTGAGAAGTGATCGTTGCAGCTTCAACACGCTTGAGCAGATTCGGCGGGACTTCGATGCCTCGCCCGCTCGCAGCGTGCAACGCGAGGATCGCCACGTGCCGAGTGGATGGTGATACGCGGGGGATGCGGTTGACCGGGCGGCACAGGTAGTCCCATCCGCCCTGTTCCCAGTGGAAGGACTCGATGAGCCGATCGACATCGCGTTGAAGGTGTGGCAAGAACCGATCCGGCAGGCTTGCCCACACCTGCGCCCGGAAGGCGACGGCGTAGGTTCCATCGGGTTCAATCGTCTTCAGGTAGTCGATGGCCTCCCGCAGCGGAGAGGACTGGGCATCGTGTCCGGCGGTCAACAGGGCCAGCGTTGCCAACGCGGTATAGCCGCCGAGATGCTGCCGGGTACTTTCGCCCGATGGCATCTTTCGTGGGTCCCAGTGGCGTGTGGGGTGGTGGGCCGAAAGGATGGCCTCTGAGATGGCTGCCATGGATTCGGTGATGTCTCGCTCGCCGATGGTGGCGGGATCCACCGAGCCGAACGCGACAGCCGCACTTGCGATGAAGTGTGTGAGCATCCGCGGACACTAGGCGCCAATTTGGGTGGTTCACCAGAGTGATGCCAAAACGCATCACGTGGTGTCGACGCATCGTTCAGGACGCTGCGCTCGCTCGCCCGGGTAGCTCGACGGTGGGCGGCGGCGGCGTGTCGAGGCGGGCCGCGGCGGCGCGGATGGCGGCGGTGATGCCGTCGAGGTCGAGCCCTGCCTCGGCCAGTTGCTCGGCCCGAGATCCTTGGTGAATCCACCGATCGGGCAGCCCTGCTCGCTCCACGAGCGAGGCGTTCAGTCCGCGAGAGACCGCTTCTTCGATAACGGCGCTTCCGAATCCGCCGATCAGGCTGTGCTCCTCGATCGTCAGGATCGGTGTGCCGCTTCGCAGGATTCGCTCGATGAGATCACCATCGACGGGTTTGGCGAATCGGGCGTCCCAGACTTCCACGGCAAGTTCGCCGCCAAGTTGGTTGGCCGCTTCGATTGCGGTCAGGGCCGGGACGCCGTAGGCAAGCACCACGACATCGGCGCCGGCAACGCTGCGAATACAGGCTGCCTTACCCAACGCAAATGGCGGACACGGTTCGGCGGACAGCGAATCGCTGACATCATCACGCGGATACCGAACGGCGGTCAGGCCTTCATCGAACGTCCGCATGAACTCAAGCGATCCACGAAGGCTCGGCTCATCGATGGCGGCCATCAAGACGGCGCCCGGAAGCGTTCGCAGGATGGACACATCGCAGAATCCATGATGGACGGCGCCGTCGCCGCCGACCAACCCGGCGCGGTCGAGGCAGAGCCGAAGTGGGAGTCCTTGCAAAGACGCTTCTTGGAAGCACTGATCGAAGGCACGCTGCAAAAAGGTCGCGTAGACGGCGAAGAAGGGCCGAAGCCCGGTCTTGGCCATCCCCGCCATCATGTCGGCAGCGTGAGACTCACAGATACCGGTATCCCACGTGCGGTCGGGGAATCGCTCGATCGCCTTCTGCACGCCTGTCCCATCGGCCATTGCCGCAGAGCAGGCGGTGACAGTTTCATCGCGCTCCATGACATCACACAGCGCATCGCCGAAGGCCGAGGTGAAACTACGTCCGCCGGATTTCAGTTCGATGCCACACCCCGTGACCCGATGGGGCTTGGGTGAATGGAAGGCAGTCGCGTTGCACTCGGTGTATTCATAGCCCCTGCCCTTGACGGTGTGGGCGTGCAGGACGAGCGGGCGATTCAGGTCCTTGACGGTTGCAAGTGTTTCGATGAGCGATGGGATATCGTGGCCATCGATCGGGCCGACATGCAGCAGTCCGAACTTCTCGAACCACGGATCTTCGTTGACGACATCCTTGGCGACCTCGCCAAGACGATGCCCGATGCTGCGAATCGCGCCGCCGCCCGGAATGCCGTCCACCATGCCCTTGGCGGCCTTCTTCATCGAGCGATACGTGTCGCTGACTCGCAGTCGATCGAAGTAGGACGCGACGGCACCTTGGGGGCGAGAGATACTCATGCCGTTGTCGTTGAGTACGACGAGGAATTGTCGGTCGAGCGTGCCAGCGTGATTCAGTCCTTCCATCGACAGGCCGTTGACAATGCTGGCATCCCCGACGAAGGCAACCGTTCGCCTGCCGCCTGGATTCTCGGGTGACCACCCTTCATTCCGCAGTGTGTCGCCGCGGGCCATGCCGGTGGCCGTCGAGATGGCGGTCCCCGCATGGCCGACCATGAAGAGGTCGTAGTCAGACTCGTTCGGGTCAGGAAAGCCTCCCATGCCGCCGCTTTGTCGAAGCCGCGAGAGCATGGGGTATCGGCCAGTCAGCAGTTTGTGGGGGTAGCACTGATGGCCGACATCGAAGAGCAGGCGGTCATGTCCGAAGTCGAAGACGCGATGCAGGGCGATAAAGAGTTCGACGACGCCGAGATTTGGCGCGAGGTGTCCACCGGTTTGTTGTACCTGGGTGCAGATCGCATGCCGCATCTCCTCGGCCAGCATGGGGAGCTGATCGAGATCGAGGGCTTTGAGATCGGCTGGCGATGAAATGCCAGGAAGAATCGTCAGGTGCATGGGGGTCTCCAGACGGGCCGATGGGGGAGTGTACCAACGCACCGGAAAAAAACGACGAAGAATCAGCGAGTTCGTACCGCCATCAACGCAGCGATACAGGCGAGCGATCTGCCGGTGGATCCCAATGACTCCGTGGCTTCCACGGCTTCGACCCGAAGCCGGGCGATCTCCCTGCCGCATGCCTCCTCGCCAAGCACTCCTGGGTAGGTTCGCTTGCCGCCGGCTGCATCCTTGCCGGTGGCCTTGCCAACATGACCAGCGGACTGCGTGACATCGAGCAGATCATCCACAATTTGAAACATCAGCCCCATCGCATCGCCATAGTTGGTGAGTGCCGTCATCTGCGATTCATCGGCACCGCCGCAGCGCCCGCCCATTCGGCAGGCGGCGCGGATCAACGCGCCGGTCTTGTTGCGGTGGACGAGTTGGACCTGTTCCAATGGTGTGAGTTCCTCTGGTAATCCGCCAAGGGTGTCATACACCTGACCGGCGACCATGTCGGAGGTTCCGCCGGCGAGTTCTTCGACCAGTGAAGTTCGAACCTCCGCCGTGGCGGTGGACCGAGCAATGATTCCGAAGGCCATCGCCAGCATGAGGTCGCCCGCGAGAATCGCCATTGGTTCGCCAGCGTGGATGTGCAGTGTAGGTTGCCCTCGGCGAAGCGCATCATCGTCCAGGGCGGGTAGGTCGTCGTGTACAAGGCTGAAGCAGTGCACCAGTTCAAGCGCGGCCGCCGCGTCCAATGCGTCGATGTCTTCGCCACCAACAGCGCGGCAGCATTCCAGAACCAGTGCCGGGCGTAGTCGTTTGCCACCACCGAGCACGCCATATCGCGCGGCCTTTGCAAGGTGGTTCGGCAGGCGAGACCAGTCGATCGAATCTTCGAACCACCGTTCAATGGCCTCGCTTGAGCGAGCGAGCGTGTCGCGGCCTTCTTGCACTGTGGTGGTTGTCGTCATAGGTTTGATGCGTCGAATACGGTCGATGGGGCGAAACGTCTACTATACCGAGCATGTTCGGATTCTCCGTCTCTGCGGTTCTTCTTGTTTCCTTGAGTACCCCCGCGACCGATCCCGGCTGGTCTGGAGAGGTGTCGTCTCTCCTGACGCGCGGCGGCTATGTGATGATTCCGCTGTTGGTCCTCAGCATTCTCACCATCATGCTCATTGTCGAGCGGACGCTGTTCTGGGTGGGCGTCAATGGCAAGACGACGCTGCGAAGGCTTGCTCGGCTCAATCACGCGCTTCGGACCGGTGATGCGGCGATGGTGCGGGGCCTTGTTGCAGATGACAACACGCCCTATGGCCGGGTGGCATGCAGATTGGTCGAGGAGGGCGCCAATGATGCGGTCGCCTTGGAGGTGGTCGAAGACCAGAGAGGACGTCTGGATCGATTCATGGTGACGATGTCCACGATCATCACTGCTGCTCCGCTGCTCGGCATTCTCGGGACGGTGCTTGGCATCATTCAAAGTTTCGAATTGCTCGGAGGCAGATCAACGCTGACCGATCCGACCGCGGTGGCCGGCGGAATTGCTGCGGCGTTGTTGACGACGGCCTTCGGCTTGGTCATCGCCCTCGTGACGATCTTCCCGTATATGTCCTTTCGCGGGCAGGCCTCGCGGGCCATGGGCCGTCTCGAGGCGCTCGTCGCGGCGGGCCAAGAGGGCGATCGGCGAACGGGACGAGCCGCTGTTCTTCCAGAGGAGGCGATGGCATGCACGGCGTGATCCTGGCGATGATGATGGCTGGCGGGACGGCCGCCGAACCGGGCTGGCTCCGTCCGGTCTGGAATGATGCTGGCGGTCGGCTTGAGGTCGCAGCCCGCGCGTATGAACCCGTGGCGGGGGGCCCCCGTGTGTGGTTGGTGGGCGTGATTCATATTGGTGAGCCGGGGTATTACGAAGCGGTCGAAGGATTGCTCGCACAGCGCGATGCGGTGATCTTCGAGTCGGTGCTGCCTGCCGGTGGTACACCTCCCGGTGGCGAGGATGACACGGCCAGAGCCGAACACACCGCCGCAACGGCGAAACTTCTTGCACGCTTGTTCGCCGGCGGCGAGGCGGCGGATTGGAACGGCGCGATGGCCGCCCTTGCCCTGCGGGAACCTCGAATGGTCGGGATCGCTCGACCCCTGAACCGCGATGGGTGGGGCCGTCCATGGGTGTTTACGCAGGCTGAGGGAGATGCGGGGCGACACCTTCTTAGTTACGGGTCCGATGGGATGCCTGCTGGCGAGTGCCACGCGGCGGATATCGCCGTGGAGATCGCCCCAGAACCTGCTGAGACGGGTGGCGATGGCATTCAGCAGACGATGGCAGAATCACTCGGCCTCATGTTCCAGCTCGACGGGTTGCCCTACGGAACGCCATCTTGGATTCCGGGCGATATGTCGATCGATGAAATCAGCGTCGCCTTCAAAGAACGCGGGCAGCGAATCGAGGATCTGACGGATCTCCTTGATGGCAAGGGGCTCTTTGGCGGGCTCATCCGCGGCATCTTCGGCGTGATTCCCACGCTCGACGCGATGTTCGGTGGCCGCGTCGTGGACACGATGCACGTCATGCTGATCGAAACGCTGGGGAACGAATCGACGATTGATGTGGCGCTGGCGATGCAGGGCCCGGCATTCAAAGAGGTTCTGCTTGATCTGCGGAATGAGCGTGCCATGGATGTGATGGATGCCAAGATCCGGGACGCCCCGGCGATGGAGTCGATTGCGGTGTTGTACGGGGCTGGTCATCTGCCCGGTTTGACCGAATTGCTTTGCGAGCGGGGGGCGTATGAAGTTGTCGATGAGCAGTGGTTTCCCGCCATCACGCTGGAACTGGACGACTCCGCCTTGACCCGCACCGAGATCGACATGCTCCGCGGGTGGGTCGGCGTCATCGGGCGGCAACTGCACAAGGGGTCTGGCGGCGGTGGTCCTGAGTGATGAAGGCTGTGTGTCCACGACGGAGGACATCGACGCCTACTCTGCCTCATGAGTGAATTCTTCAGCCGGTGTGCCTTCGACGACTCTCGCCCCATCGATCCAGAGGTTCTGCTTTCTCAGCGTGTTGAGAATCTCGGTGTTGATGGAGCCGTCGGCGTGAAAGACTGGCGTGTCCATGCCGTGGCTGAGTCTTGGGACACCGATGTCCGGTTCCAGACTGTCAACATCGTCCGGAGTCACAACACGCCACATCTCTTGATCGGCAAGGTAGGGGGGTGTTGCTTCGAACCACATTTGCAGATGTGGGTCGGCCACGGAGTGCGATCCTGGCTCGGCCAATTTCGCCCCGGGAAGGAAGACAACAAGCGTGGAGGGGTGCCTCATCCGTCCGATCGACTCGGCGACAAGATTTGAATAGGTTCGATCACCCAGTCTTGCCCGCGAGAAGGACAGGATTGCTCGGCCCGCCCCGGGCGGCACAGTGTAATGCCCGCCCACATACCAGCCGTTGTAGGCGAAGGCTGGCTCGTACGCGACCTGTTCGCCGTACTTCTCGTAATCGAGAATCGGAAGGAGATCCTGTTCGTCGGGACCGATGAGAATGGACAGATCATTCCCGAGATAGGGGACCAATCGCCATGTCCACGGCCCGGCGATATTGGGATCGGTTTGCGAGAAAGATGGTGCTGGCGGAATGAGTGTTGTGTCCGGGTAGGCCAAGACCATACGGCCGTCTCGCTGGGCATCGGGGGAGACCCAGCCGGGTACAAACCGACCACGGCTGGCGGTGTTGTACTGCGCCCACGCCAAGCCGAGTTGCCGCAAGTTGTTCGACTGGCTGCTTTGCATGGCCGCGCGGCGGGCCAGAATGAAGCCGCCAAAGGCCATGGCAAGCAGGACGCCGATGATGGCCAGCACGACCATCAACTCGACCAGCGTGTATCCGTGTCGTTTGGGCTTTCTGACTTCGTACCTCACGACTTGCCGACCGAGAGGTGCTCGACGTGACCACCCTGACTTGTTGGGGGGACGATCTCGACCGTCTTCTCGCCGAGTGTCGCCTCGCCCGCTCGAACCCGATCCTGAAAGTTGCGGCATTCGGCGAGCAGCCGAT
>CAYYGU010000015.1:0-23100 GCA_964471525.1 uncultured Isosphaeraceae bacterium | reverse complement strand
AGTGTACGCCCTGCGAGCCACCGCCGGGCGATACGCTACCCACCATGTACGCATCTGAGGCTTGGATCAACGACTACCTCGACCGCCCCGCAGACGCCGAGGAGCAGGCTGACCTGCTCACCCACGCCGGCTTCCCGCTGGAGGGCCGCGAGGATCTTCCTGACGACGTGCGGCAGGACTTCGAAATGACCTCCAACCGCGGCGACTGCACCTGCCATGTTGGCCTCGCCCGCGAGATCGCCGCGCTCAGCGATCGCACGCTCTTCATCCCTGTCGCGGCACCAGAAACCAGCGGCCCTGCGGCGGATACCTTCGCCTCGATCACCAATGAAGTTCCGCAACACTGCCGGCGCTACACCGGACGCATCATCACCGGCATCACAGTCGGACCGTCGCCAACTCACATCAGCGAGCGGCTCACCGCCCGCGGTGACATTCCCCGCTCCAACCTCGTCGACGCGACCAACTTCGTACTCTTTGAACTCGGGCAACCGACGCATGTCTTCGACCTCGACACCCTGGCCGGTGGCCAGATCATCGTTCGCATGGCCCGCAAGGGCGAGAAGTTTCTGCCTATCGGCGAAGACGCGAGCGAGATCGAGTTGGACGGCACCGAACTGGTAATCGCCGATGCCGAAAAGCCGATTGCCCTCGCTGGCGTCAAGGGCGGCGCGCTGACGGCGGTGACCGAGGCAACCAAGAATATCCTCGTCGAAGCAGCAACCTTTGACCCAGTCATGGTGCGGCATACCAGCCGTCTGCACACCATCTCCAGTGATTCCTCATTTCGATTCGAACGCGGCGTGTCGCCCGGCCAAATCGACGAGGCTGCCGAACGCTTGTGCCAGCTCATTCTCGACTCCGCGGGGGGCAGCCTTGCGCCCGGCGTCCTGACAAGCGGCACGGAACTGCCCGCGCGAGCGGTCGTCACAATGCGAACCGCGCGGTGCCGCAGTCTGCTTGGCCTGAGTATCGACGACGACACGCAAACCGCCATGCTCGAAGGACTCGGCTTTGAGCCATCACTCGCCGATGGTCTCATCACCGCGACCGTCCCCTGGCACCGCGGCGATATCCATCGCGAAGTGGACCTCATCGAAGAAGTGATGCGAATGCACGGATTCGCTGCAGTCCCAGTCCGCGGCACGCTCACCATCACGCCCGCTGTCGATCCGCCGGACCACCACGCGACCGAAGCACTTACGGCGGCACTCGTCGCCGACGGATTCGTTGAAACTGTGACGCACACGCTCATCGGCGAACAGGATGCAGCCCCTTTCCTGCCTGCTGGATGTACCGCACGTCACGTCCACGAAGCCCGCGCCGCCGGCGAGCCGGTGCTGCGACCATCCATCATTCCCAGCCTGCTTCGAGTCCGGCGGCACAACGCCGATCAGGGCGTCGAGGATCTGAGCCTCTTTGAACTTGGAAGCACCTTCCACCACGCAGCCGACGGGGCAGACATCGAAACGCTCGAACTCGGTCTTCTGATGGATATCCGCACCGCATCGGATGGCATCAGGCCGCTTCGCGGTGTCGTCGATCATGTGGCCCGGGCAATTGCCGGCATGGATGCCGCCGTCACGGTGGAGCCATGCGATGACCTGCCATGGCTCGCCCCGGCTGCAACCATTTCGATCAACGATCGCTGCGTCGGACACATCGGTCGCCTGAGCCCCGCCGTGTCACCGTGCGAAGGCAGTTGGCTTGCCGCGACCATCAAACCGGAAGCCTTCACGCAGGCCGAAGTGGCGGAACGATCAGCTCATCGCCTTCCCGATCATCCGGCGATCGAACGTGATCTCTCGCTCATCGTGCCGGAGGCCATCACGTGGAATCAGCTCGCCTCCATCGCCCGCGGTCTGGACATGCCACACCACGAGGCCACCGAATTCGTCACGGTGTACCGAGGCAAGGGAATCCCGGAAGGACAGAAGTCCGTCAGCATGCGGCTGCGATTTCGGGCGGGGGACCGCACGCTGACCCGGGAGGAAATCGAAGGGCCTCTCGAATCACTTCTTGCGACCTTCCGCGCCGATGTCGGTGCCGAAATCAGGGGTTGACATGGAACTCCAGGAACTCAAGGTCGAATCGCTGCTTCGCTCGCTTGGCGAGAAGTGCCCGACCCCCGGCGGCGGCGCCGCCGCTGGTGTCACCGCCGCCATTGGCCTCGCCGCGGGCCGCATGGTGCTGGCCTATTCAATCGGCCGCAAAGACCTCGCCGAATACGACACCGCCAATACCGCGGCGCTCCAGGAACTCGAAGCATGGCGGGACGAAGCCGTCGCGCTGGCCGAAGCCGATGCCGAGGCGTTCGGTGTTCTGTCGGCCTTGTGGAAACTTCCGGAAGACCACCCGGAACGCATCGCCGACTGGAGCGCCGCCGTCCACGCCGCCATCAACGCGCCACTGGCAATGTGTCGTCTGTGCCGCAACGCCGCCGAACTGCTCGCCGGGTTGCCCGATCGCACAAATCCGATGCTCGCCAGCGATCTGGCCGTGGCGGCCATTCTGCTGCAGGCCGCGTGCGCTGCCGCCGCGTGGAATGTGCGCATCAATCTGCCAAGTCTGTCCGATGACACCGAACGCGCACGACTCGCCGGCGAAGCGGCAGATGATGTCGAGCGGTGCAGAGATCTCGCCACGCAGATTGAAATCACCTGCGAATAGGCTGTGGATCAGTCGACCTGCCCCACCGTCACCGGAACCGGCTCATCGTGCTCGCCCTGCATGTGCAGTTTCGCCTGCCGAAACTCGGACCAGTCATCAATCCGCAGATCCGGTGAAGAGTCGTCGTCGTGTACGGCAAGCAAGTCATACCCGTTGTCCCGTTGGGCAGGCGTGAATCCTGCATCACGAATAAGGTGACAGAGGACCGGTTCGCTCAAGCAGTAGGTGGTGCCTGCGGCACTTACCACGTTTTCCTCCATCATCACCGACCCGAGGTCGTTGGCGCCGAATGAGAGCGCCAACTGCCCGACGTGCGGTCCCATCGTCACCCAGGATGCGCCGATCGAGTAGATATTGTCGAGCATCAGGCGGCTGATGGCCTGCGTTCGCAGGTAGGCGCTGGCACCGGCGAGGCGAAGACGCCTTCCAAATTCCGGATCCGCTCCCTTGGAACCGTTGCCGTCGAGTTCCGCGACGACATCGCCGGGGAAGTCACCGACACCATCCCAATCGGGTACGCGACCGAGCGGCGTATTCTCTCGCTGGAAGGGCCACGAGATGAAGGCCATGTACCGGCCGCCGCCGTCACACTCGAAGTCGGCGAGCGACCTGTCTTGCCAGATTCGAACGAGATCCATGTGATGAACGCGATCGGCAATGCCCTCGATGTGCCCGAACATCATCGTGGCCGACGTGTTCATGCCGAGTTCGTGGGCGACATGCATGACGGTCAACCAGATATCGGCATCGCACTTCCCAAGGCCGATCTTGCGGCGAACGGCAGACGCGAAGATCTCGCCGCCACCGCCGGGGATTGACTTGAGCCCGGCGGCCTGCAGGCGTGTGAGTACCCACTTCACCTGTGCGCGGAAGTCGCCGCCGGGAGGATCGAAGTACTGGACGAATTCAACGATCTCGGGCGGGCTGAAGGCATGGATGTGAACGTCGGGGCAGACCGCTCCAAGTTCCGAGAGCAGTGTCTCGTACCACGACAGGGGTAGCGACGGGTTCATGCCGCCCTGCATCAGAATCTGCGTCCCACCGATCGCCCGAAGTTCTTCGACTTTGGCGATGATCTCGGCGTTGGGAAGTGTGTACGCATCCGGGTCGCCGGCATCGCGGCGGAACGCGCAGAAGGTGCACTTGGCCGTGCAGACGTTGGTGTAGTTGATATTGCGGTCGATGACATAGGTTCGGATGTGCTCGCCGTGAAGCGCCCGGCATCTCGCGTCGGCCCATCGCCCAAGTTCCGCAAGCGGCATCTCGTGGTACAGCTGCATCGCTTGTTCGCTGCTCAAACGCACGTTTCCTGCCACGATGTCGGCCAGCAGGCCAGTGTCGTGAGGGTCGGCATGTGGTTTCTGCTGTGGAGGCATGGAACCGCAGATGATAGCCCTTTATTTCCTTGGCAGAACAGTGTTTGGGGACGCGGCGAAATCGAATGGTGGCTCGACCTACGGCGGGGAAGCCTGCTACTGTGTGGGTCCATTCAAGGAGTTGTACGAGTTCCATGTCCGATCAATCGACGCTTTCAACGCCAGCAACCACCGCCACGGGACCGCTTCCATTGACCGGACAGGTCTGGATGAACGGATGCCTTGTTCCGATGGAAGATGCTGCCGTCAGCGTTTTGGATCACGGACTTCTCTATGGCGACGGCTGCTTCGAGGGCATCCGGGTCTACAACGGCAGGATCTTCAAACTGCAATCCCACCTGAAGCGGATGCACGAGTCGGCCGAGCGGCTGCATCTCGAACCGCCCTACACGATCGATGAACTTGAGAAGGCCGTCCGTGAAACGGTGGAGGCCAACGAGATCGAGAATGGCTATGTTCGCGTGATCTACACGCGTGGCATCGGCACCCTTGGGCTCAATCCGTTCACCTGCGGTACACCGCAGACCATCATCATCGCCGCAACAATCGCGCTCTACCCCGAATCGCTCTACGAAGAGGGCATGCCGATCGTCGTGGCAAGCCGGCCGCGTATCCCAATTGCGTGCCTCGACCCGCGGATCAAAGGGCTCAACTACCTCAATAACATCATGGCAAAAGTGGAGGCACTCAAGGCGGGCGTGTACGAGGCCTTGATGCTCAACTGCGACGGTGACGTGTCCGAATGTACCGGCGACAACATCTTTCTTGTCAAGGGTGACACGATCACGACCCCGCATACCGACGCGGGCATTCTGCACGGCATCACCAGGCAATTTGTCATCGACGAGGTGGCCCCGGCCCTCGGATACACGGTTCAGGAACGGCGGGTCGAACTCGATGAAGTCTTGGCCGCCGACGAAGTCTTCCTGACCGGAACCGCAGCCGAGATCATCGGGGTCAGCCACGTGGGCGATACTCCGCTCAGCGGCGGACAGGTTGGGCCGGTCACCAACGCCCTGAATGCCGAGTTCCGCCGCCGCGTCCACCAAGACGCCCCAGAGGATTGATCTCTCATCCTGATTGGTCTTTCGCCGCAAAGGTTCCCCCCTTTCGATCGTATACTTCAGGTGATTTGGATCTCCTGCCGATGAACAAAGGCGGGGCGATCCCCGACTGATTCCATGCCTGATTCAACCACACGCCGGCTCTTTCTTGGTGGCACCCTGCTCCTGCTCGGTGGCTGCGGGACGAAAACGGGCACACCGCTGAGCCGATTGCCCGGGCCAATCTGGACACCGCCTGCGCGGCCGGGAACCCCAACGCCGGCGCCGCTGCCATCAACGGCCGGCGTCATCTCGCGGGCGAATTGGGCAAAGGGTTCACCCATCCCAACCCGCATGGACCGCATGACCCCAATCCACCGCATCACCATCCACCACGATGGCATGTCGCCCTTTACCGACACCTCGATCTCGGCGGCGCGGCAGCGACTTGAATCCATCCGGCGGGCCCATCTTCGCCGCAGCCCCCAGCCATTTGGCGACATCGGCTACCACTTTGCCATCGACCCGAAGGGCCGTGTGTGGGGGGGCCGCCCCATCTCGTGGCAGGGCGCCCATGTCCGCGCCCAGAACCAGGGAAACCTCGGCATCGTGGTCCTCGGGAATTACGACCGGCAGAGCCTGAATTCGGCTCAAAAAAATGCCCTCGTTCGCTTCCTTGGACAGCAAATGAAGACCTACCGAATCGGCGCTGCCAAGGTGGCCACCCATCAGGAAATGGCCGCGACGGCATGCCCGGGAACAAGCCTTCAGGCCTTCATGGTGAGGGCCCGAAAAGGACGGCTTGCCTGAGCATTTCCGAGACCTCCAAGAGGCCTAAAAGGCCTCCGTTGAACGTATAATCCACGTTCACCCCATGGCAGAACTCACCGATCAAAACCCGCCCTCGACGGAGCAATCCGCCGAGTACACCTCCGAGTCGATCCAAGTCCTCGAAGGGCTTGAGGCAGTCCGAAAACGACCCGGCATGTACGTCGGCGGAACGGGCTTGAACGCCCTGCATCACCTCGTCTACGAGGCGGTCGACAACTCCATCGATGAAGTGATGGTCGGCCATGCGAGCATCGTGACGGTTCGAATCGGTGTCGATGGTTCCTGCACCGTCAGTGATGACGGCCGCGGCATGCCGATCGACCCGATGAAAAGCGACAATCCCACGATCGATGGTCGTCCCGCAGTTGAAGTCATCATGACCGAACTGCACGCGGGCGGAAAGTTCGACGGCAACGCCTACAAAGTGTCCGGCGGCCTGCACGGCGTCGGCGTCAAGTGCGTCAATGCCCTCTCTGAGTGGACACTCGTTGAAATCATCAAGAATGGTGTCGTCCACTCGATTTCATTCGAGCGAGGGGAAATCAGCAAGGCATTGCACGAGGTCGGACCAGCGAGCGAAGCGGATGGGCGATCCTCCGGCACCACCATCGCGTTCAAGGCCGATCCACAGATTTTCTCCGACACCGACTTCCGCTGGGAAACGCTCGAGCACCGGCTTCGAGAACTTGCCTACCTCAACACGGGTGTTTCGATTCGACTCGTCGATGAACGAGTCGACAGCGCGGGCAGGCTTCGCGAAGAGACTTTCCACTTTGATGACGGCATCGCCGGGTATGTGGCCTACATCAACGAATCTCGCACGACCGCAAGCCCGATCATTCGCATTCTCCGCAACGACGAAGAGAGCGGTCTCTCGCTGGACATGGCGATTCAGTACACCGACTCGGCCGCCGAGCACATGCTCGCATTTGGAAACAACATCATCAACCCAGACGGTGGTACCCATGTCGCTGGCTTTCGCACGGCGATGACCCGTACCGTCAACGGCTACGCCAAGAAGAACAACCTCATCAAGAAATTGACGCCCTCGGGTGATGATCTTCGCGAGGGGCTGACATCGGTCATTTCAGTCAAGATCCCAGACCCGCAGTTCAACAATCAGACCAAGGAAAAACTGCTCAACCCCGAGGTCGAGCCCTTCGTCAGCCGGGCGATTCATGAGGCGCTTGGAAGTTGGCTCGAAGAACACCCGGCCGAAGCAAAAAAGATCTGCAACCGAGCGATCCTTGCTGCGGAAGCACGAGAAGCCGCCCGCAAGGCCCGAGATCTGATCAAGCGGAAGGGCGCGCTCGAGTCGGGCGGCATGCCCTCCAAACTCGCCGACTGCGTGACCAATGATGTCGATCGCAGCGAGCTCTTTATTGTCGAAGGCGATTCGGCCGGTGGATCGGCCAAGGGCGGACGCGATCACGACACGCAGGCCATTCTTCCACTCAAAGGGAAGATCCTCAACGTCGAAAAAGCCCGTCTCGACAAGGTGCTCGGCTTCGAAGAGATTCGCATTTTGATTCAGGCCTTGCAGTGCGGTATCGGCGAAGACTTCGATCTGTCCAAACTGCGGTATGGCCGCATCATCATCATGACCGATGCTGATGTTGATGGTTCGCACATTCGCACGCTGCTCCTGACGTTTTTCTTCAGGCAGATGTCAGAGCTCGTGCGGCAGGGCAAGATCTACATCGCGCAGCCGCCGCTGTATCAGGTGAAGCGTGGCAAGAAGACGATGTATGTCCTCGACGAGAACGAGATGACGGCGCATTTGACCGAGATGGCCCTTTCCCACGCCGAATTCATCGTGCGAGAGAACCCAACGACGGTCAAGAACCGCATCAGTGGCGACGATCTCGAACGCATGGTCAAACGCATGACGCGATTGGTCGATCTCGTGGGCATTTCCAACCGCCGCGGGTTGTCCTTTGCGGACTTGCTCGCCGCACGTGATCGTGATCCCGATGGTGCTGGACGGCTCCCCCGCTACCGCATCACGTGGACCGCAGGCGATCAACTCTGTTGGGACGAAGCCGAGGCGCGGGCCTTCGTGCAGTCCGAATCGCTCGTTCTTGACGATGTCGTCGGCACCAACGGAACGGACCGCAGCACCATCGCATCGCTGCGAGAACTGCATGAGAACGCGGAGATCGAGAAGATCGCCGCAGACCTCGCGGAACTCGACCTCAACATCGAGGACTGGGGTCTGACGCAGGAAGAAACCGTCTCGGGTGAACTGCTGCCCACGACCTACGCATGGGTCGTCGATGCTGGCACGGACAAGGAACACACCGTCGAGGTCGCTGACCTGCCCGGAATCCTTGAAAGCCTGCGGGCCATCGGCCGGAACAACATCGAGGTCAAACGGTTCAAGGGTCTCGGCGAGATGAATCCCGAGGAACTCTGGGACACCACCATGGACCCCGATCAGCGAACGATGTTGCAAGTCTCCGTCGAAGCAGCGAGCGAGGCCGACCGCCTCTTCAGCATCCTCATGGGCGAAGACGTCCAGCAGCGACGCACCTACATCGAGGACCACGCGCTTGAGGTCAAGAACCTCGACGTGTGATCGCTCGCCGTCTTCGGCGTTGAGTTGATTCACGCGCACTATGGCGACTGTGGAAAAACTGCGGCATCAGGAAACTGTGGCATGAGCGTGCGGAGTTTGAGTGTGACCGGCCTTCGCTCGGGCAGCGGGATGAGGCGGTCAAGCGAGGCCATCGCTGCTTCCGGAGGCATGCCGCTGATGGCGGCGACGGTGCTGAGTACTGGCATCGCCGCGGGGTCGGACCATGAATGAGGTGGACGAACCCCAGTCGCCACGCAAACCGCATCGAGCACGCGTACCGAGTAGACCTTCCAATTCTTCATTTCCTCCGCCGACATGAACGAGGCGGCGGCATCCCAGAAGTCGTTATCCCACGTCACATCGATGGGGATTCCGTGGCGGTCCATGACCAAACGGTAGGTCTTCTGCGAACCCGCCGTTGCCAAAAAAGCCTGCACATCGAATGCGAACTGCTCATCCGAGATGTTTGGCTGCGTCCCCTCGTACCAGTTGCGAGCCTCAACAATGAGGCGATCGGCGCAGGCCTTGGACCACTTCTTGACGCCAGCCTCGGTTGTGGGCAGATCGGGATTCGTGCAGCCGATGAGGCAGAACAGAAGCGACGCCCAGAGAAGGCGGTTGAGTTGGCGTATTCGGCCCTTCTGCCAGTGAGGGCCGCTCATGAAGGCACGTGCTGTCATGATGAGGCCCCGCCCCCTCTGTCGCTTCGCCGACCCCCTTCCCCTGTCTGCAGGGAAGATGAATGCGCGTGCAATGGGTCATCCACTCCGGCACGCGCAAACCCCGCCTCCCGCAACACACACGATTCGCACTTCCGACATGGACGTCCATCGCCTGATGGGTTGTAGCAACTGCTTGTCAGCCCGTAGTCCACGCCAAGCCGCACGCCTTGGCGAATGATCTCGGCCTTGGTTCGCTCCAGGAGTGGCGCGTGGATACGGATGCCGTCTCCTTCGACGCCAGCCTTGGTGGCGAGATTCGCAAGCCGCTCGAAGCCAGCAATAAACTCGGGCCGGCAGTCGGGATAGCCGCTGTAATCGACCGCATTGGCGCCGATGAAGATATCGCCAGCGCCGCAGCCCTCCGCCATGCCGAGTGCCATTGAGAGGAAGATGGTGTTTCGGGCCGGAACATAGGTATCCGGAATCTCGCCGCCGATCGAAGCGAGATCGACCGGGGAGGGGATATCCCCGCCGCCGGTCAACGCCGAGCCTCGAAGCGGCATCGGGTCGAGGGTGATGATGCGGTGGTCTTGAACCCCAGCCGCCTCGCACACGCGAGCTGCGCAGGCTACTTCGAAGCGGTGCCGCTGCCCATAATCGAAGGACAGAGCAATGCAGTCAAACCCTTCGGCGCGGGCCATCGACAGCACTGTGGCCGAATCGAGGCCGCCGGACACCAGCACGATGGCAGTTGGAGGTGAAGACATGAGGGGAAGCCTACCGGCCCTCCCTCTGCCCGTGTAGGACTCCACTCGAACGGCCTGATACCCTAGCCCTCCCCATGGCCGCCGATCGAGATCCATATGAAACTCTGGGCGTTTCTCGCTCGGCCTCGGACGAGGAGATCCGATCGGCCTATCGCAAACTGGCGCGAACCTATCACCCCGATGTGTGTACCGAGCCGGATGCCGAGAAGAAATTCGCCGCCGTGCAGGAGGCGTATGAAATCCTCTCGGATAAGGAAAAACGCGCCGCCTACGATCGGTTCGGCCATGCCGGAATCGCCGGAGGTCCCGGAAGCCCCGGAAGCCCCGGAGGCCCAACTGGAAGCGGATTCGGTGGTGGCTGGGGCGGCAGGCAACAGGTTGACCCCGCCGACTTCGAAGACATCTTCGAGCAGATGTTCAAAGGGCAAGGCGGATTCGGAGGACAGCCCCAGAGTGCCGCCCGACCGGCGCCGCACCGGGGCGTGGATGTTTCCAAGAACGTCAGCGTGACCTTTCAAACGGCAGCCCTTGGCGGCACCGAACACTTGGTTCTCGACGATGGCTCAAGCGTCGATCTGCACATTCCAGCCGGCATCGATGACGGCGGCAAAATGCGGCTCCGCGGACGAGGCGGCATCGGAGCCGCGGGCGGAACCCGCGGCGATGTGATCGTCACTGTGAAAGTAGGCGGCCACCCGTACTTCACGCGGCAGGGACTGGACCTGCTCGTCACGGTCCCCATCACCATCGCCGAAGCTGCCAATGGCACCAGCGTGCGAGTCTCGCTGCTCAAAGGCTCGGTCGACCTCACCATTCCCCGAGGAAGTTCGTCTGGAGCAAGACTTCGCGTGCGAGGCCAAGGCATCGCCAATGAGAAAGATGCCAGGGGCGACCTGTACGCTGTCATTCAGATTGTGGCGCCCAAGGATCTTCCCGAAGAGACCGCTGCCGAACTTGAGGCGATCGGAAGAACCCTTCCCGATCCTCGATTGGACTCGCCGGGCGTTGAGAGCATTCCAGCGAAGACCGACCACGAATGACCGGCGACCCCAACAGCCGTCTTCCAGAAGACCCCGCCGACTACACCATGAGTCTCGGCGACCACATCGATGAACTGCGAAAGCGGGTCATCGCCGGATTGATCGTGCCGCTTCCTCTTTCGATCATCATCTTCTTCTTCGCGCACATCCTCATCGAGTGGTTGCTGCTTCCGCTCCAAAAAGTACAACTCGCCTGGGGTTTCCCGCCGGAAGTACAGGTGCTCAGCCCACCAGAGTTCCTGATGCTGGAACTCAAATTGAGCATCGTGCTGGCGCTCGTGCTCTCGATGCCGTGGATCTTGTGGCAGGTCTGGCTGTTTGTGGGACCGGGGCTCTATCCGCGCGAGCGGCGGTTCGTCTATTTCCTTCTTCCGGGCAGTTTCGTACTGACGCTCATCGGCATCGCCGTCATGTACTTCTTGATGCTCCCGCTCATGCTGCAGGTACTGATGGTCATCACACGTGGCGTGGATGTACCTCCGCAGTACCTCCCGCTGGCTGAAACCGCGGCGGACTCGGCGCTGGTGATTCCTATGGCCGAATCACCGCCAACCGAGGCCCTCGTCGGGCAACTCTGGCTTGATTCTGATGGAACGATGCTGCATGTCGCGGTAGAAGCCGAACCGGCCGGACAGGTGCAGATTCTTCAAACACCGCTTCAGGGGCATTCAGCGGTCACGCAGGTCTTCCAATTGTCCTCGTATGTGAACTTCGTTCTCGCATTGCTGCTCGGTGTGTCACTTGCCTTCCAACTTCCTCTGGTGATGCTGCTTGGCGGATGGCTCGGACTACTCACGGCGCCCATGCTGCGATCGAAGCGTCGATGGGCGCTGCTCGTGTGCGGGATCGTGTCAGCGATTACGACACCCGCCGATGCGTTCTCGATGCTACTCATGCTCGTTCCGCTATACGGCCTGTATGAGTTCGGCATCGTGCTGGTCGCAACGCTTCCAGCCGATCGGGTGGCCCGTGGACTGCGTGGCTCAGACGGCGACGAAGAATGAGCGGATCGGATACACGAGACGTCATCATGATGCAACGCGCGCTGGCGCTCGCCGCAGAAGCAGCCGACCGCGGCGATATCCCGGTCGGCGCTGTGGTGTACCGCGGCGATGAGATCCTCGGTGAAGGCGCGAACCGCCGAGAGGTTGATCATGATCCAACAGGTCATGCTGAAATCGTCGCCATGCGTGAGGCAGGCAAACGACTCGGAAGTTGGCGGCTGCATGACTGCGCCATGGCTGTGACACTCGAACCCTGCGCCATGTGCGCTGGCGCCATGGTGAATGCCCGCCTTCAACGAGTGGTCTGGGGCGCCGATGATGCCAAGGCTGGTGCCTGCCGGTCGCTCTATGAGATTCACGCCGACCCAAGGTTGAACCACAGACTGGAGGGTGTCGGTGGTGTGTTGAAGGACGAAAGCATCATGCTGCTGCAGCGCTTCTTCAGCGTTCGCCGCGGTCGATGAGCGCATCGACCACCGCCGTCGCGTAGCCGCCCTTGGGCAAGGTGAAGGTGACCTCAACATAGCCGCCATGGGAATCAAATCCCGACTCGCAGTGCGGTAGTACAACGGGAATAAGGAATGGACGGCGACCGCCGGCAGGCGCGCCCGGCCCGGAAAAGTGCTGCGCCTCAAGCCCACTTCGCGCCAGCGCGGCCTCTTCGGCTGCAGCAGTCTCGCCCCCCGCTGGGCGAAGCCGACGCCCCCACAGCGGCCCGGTCGGAACAGTCATGACGCCGCCTGCCACCGCATCCGGAAGCGATTCCAGAAACCGCTCGTGGCTCCATGTGATATCGCCCTCCAGCAGCGTCGATACTGTGCCTGCCGCAAGGCGAAGGCCCAGCACATCGTTGAAGATCGCAGCCTGCACCGCATCCGTCCAGATGCGGCGAATCGGCATCGGCACTTCGGTGACAGCTTCTTGCGGTGTCGCGCCGCGGGCAAGATGCTCCAGCGTTGATCGCTCGGGTGCCCACGATGCAGGCCATCGATCGGCGGCGGCTCTGTACTGGCCTGCACCGCACAGCTCGCGGCGTTCTTGCTCGTTCCTGGGCCATGGCGATTGTGCCGTGCCGAGCCATACCTCGATCAACTCCTCCCACTGTCCTCTCAGTGCACAGGAACCAATTGCCGCGTTGACGCCGCGGTATCCGAACCGTTGTTCCATGAAGTGATTGGGAAGGCCCTCCTGCGAAAGCGATTCGAGGCTTCGGGAGATCCCGGGCGCCGCAACAGGATCGATCTCCCGAATGCGGATGATGAATCGGTTTCCAGTGAGCTGCCCGAGCTTGATCTTCCGATCGTGCCGCGTCGCCTGGAGTACGGCGATGTGCTGCGAATCGATCGCGGCGACATCGATGTCACCGCACTGCACCGTGATCCACTGCACCGTGATGGCATCGCGATCCTTCATGCCAGCCCAGCCGATTCGGCCCGGTCTGACACCGCACGCGGAGGCAATGGCTCGGATCATGGACCGATGGTCAATGCCTTCCTTTCGTACCAACAACGCCAGGTGTTCTCCCCGACCCGTGGGCTCGAAAGTGGACACCTCATCCACGAGAAAGTCATCTGCCCGAAGACGAATGCGACCGGATGGCTTCGGCTGAGAAGGCTCGCTCATGCAAAGTCCGGATCATCGCCAGAACCGCCCTCGCCGACATCGGGCTCGCCGCCCCCGAAGGGTGGATCGAAGCCGGGCATGCCTCCCTCCCGCTCGATCTCATCGATGATGGCTTCGCTGACGAAGATCGGTACGTCGGACCCGACCGCCAGTGCAATGGCATCGGAGGGGCGAGCATCGACCTGAATCTCCTCGTCGTCCCGCTGCAAGCAGAGCATGGCGTAGAACGTGCCTTCGGCGAGATCGTGGATGACGATCCGCTCGAGGGTCGCCCCAAGCGCCACAATCGTGGCCGAGAGTAGTTCATGGGTCATCGGACGGGGGATGTCCATCCGCTTGATCCGCCGCTCGATCGCAAAGGCCTCTGCAACGCCAACGACGATGGGGATACGCCGGGATCCACCGACCTCGGTGAGTTCGATGAGTTGTGCATCGCTCATCTCGCCGATCAGAATCCGGGTCAGTGTCATCGGGACATCCATTGGTCCCAGATTGTATAGAAGGGAGCGATTCGGGCGGCGGGCGGCTACCATACGTGACTTCCGACCTCCACTGGAGGGGTCGCAGCATTTGGAGCCGACATGACCACCAATCCCCACGTTTTTACCTCTGAATCGGTCTCGATGGGCCACCCGGACAAGATGGCCGACCAGATTTCGGATGCCATCCTTGACGCCATGCTTGCCGTAGACAGCAACTCTCGCGTGGCGTGCGAGACCATGGTCACGACCGGCACGGCGATCATCGCTGGCGAAGTGACGTGCGGAGGGTATGTCGACATTCCCGCCGTCGTGCGTGACACGATTCGCCGCATCGGCTACACCGATTCGCAGATCGGATTCGACGCCGACTCGTGCGCCGTGCTTGTGGCGCTCGATAAACAGTCGCCCGATATCGCTCAGGGTGTAGACACCAACCGCGGCCTGCATACCGAACAAGGCGCGGGTGATCAGGGACTCATGTTCGGCTTCGCATGCAACGAGACCGATTCGATGATGCCGCTGCCGATCGATCTGAGCCACCGGCTCATGGAGGCCATGGCCGAAGCTCGACAGAATGGCACCATTCCTCACCTGCGTCCCGATGCCAAGTCGCAAGTCAGCGTCCAGTACGACGGCCTGACTCCCACCGCCGTCACAACCGTCGTCGTGAGTTCACAACACGGACCGGAGTGGAACGACAAGCAATCCGATCTCGAGGCCCAAGTCACTGAAGTCGTCATCAAGCCCGTTCTCGGCAAGTGGTGGCACGATGACATCAAGGTTCACTTCAACCCAACCGGCAAGTTCGAAGTCGGCGGACCGCTCGGTGACTGCGGTCTGACGGGACGCAAGATCATCGTCGATACCTATGGCGGTCGTGGACGACATGGCGGCGGCGCCTTCTCGGGCAAAGATCCGAGCAAGGTCGATCGCAGTGCCGCGTACATGGCTCGCTATATCGCCAAGAATGTCGTGGCAGCGGGCCTTGCCGATGTCTGCGAGGTTCAACTGTCCTACGCCATCGGCGTCGCGGAACCGACCTCGGTCCATGTGGACTGTCAGGGCACGGCCAACATCCCTGAGACCACCATTTCGGAGGCCATTGAGAAGACATTCTCACTGACTCCAGCTGGCATCATCGAGACACTCGATCTGCTCCGCCCGATCTACTCACCGACCGCGGCACATGGGCACTTCGGACGCGACCACGACGAAGCAGGCCTCCGTAGTTTCACATGGGAGCGGACCGACAAGGCCGAGGATCTCAAGAAGGCCGCGGCCTGTGATGCCGCCGGTGTCTGAACAAACCAGCCGATCCACCCGTGTGAGTCCGGCGCGGGCAACTGTGCTGCCGCATTTGGAAGCCAAGGCGAGGCGGTTCCCGGAACTCTACCCGGACCCAATGGATGTCTCCCGGCTCAGCCCGCGGGATGCGCGGCTCGCCGCCACGATCGACCGCGAGGTCACGACGCGATGGTCCACGCTTCGGGCCATTCTGGAGCCGCGGCTGAAGCAGCCGTGGGCTCAACAGCACCCGGCAGTTCTCGCGTCGCTCATGAGCGGCGCAGCGCAGCTGCTGTTCATGGATCGTGTCCCTGACCACGCCGCAATCGGTGAATCGGTCGGGTGGTGCAAGACGACCGCCGCCGCTGGCGCATCGGGCGTCGTCAACGCGGTACTTCGTCGCATCGCAGGACTTCGCGCCGAGTCTCTGGAGCATGCCGATGTGAACAATCCGTCGCACCTCCTCCGAAGCGACGGTACTGGGTGGCGACTCTCGGAACCGATCTTCGGCGACACCAACATTGCGATACACACTGGATGCGGTGATGCCTTTCTGGAGGAGATCACTCGGACCGATGGTCCCGAAGAAGCAACGCGGCTGGCGCTGCATGCCATGGCCCGTCCCCCTGTCATCCTGCACGGCGCGGGAGATCACGAGGCGCTTCAGCCCCACGAAGCGGCAGGCTTTCATGTGCTTCGTCCCGGCGGTGGTTTGGCCTCTGTGTTTGAGCAGTACCCGGACGCGATCGTGCAAGATCCTACCGCCGCGGCTGCCTGCGCCGCGACATCGGCCATGGCCCCTCAACTCATCGCCGACGTGTGCGCGGGGCGGGGTACCAAGACCAGACAATTGGCTGCACTTCACACATCGGCCCGAATCCTCGCCTCGGATATCAGCCCCGGCCGGATGCTTGGGCTGCACGACCTCGCACGCACGCACGAGCAGATCGAAGGCTGCCCGGGCAAGGACCTCATCAAGCACGCGGGCAGTGTCGATCTGTTGGTCCTCGATGTCCCATGCAGCAACTCGGGCGTTCTGGCCCGCCGCGTCGAAGCGCGGCACCGACAGGATCCTTCCACCCGGAAGCGGCTTCAGGAACTCCAGCGGCAAATCGCCGCAGACTCACTGGCCCTGCTCGCCCCCGGCGGCACCCTGCTCTGGGCAACCTGCAGCATCCACGCCGATGAAAACGAGCGGCAGATCGAGTGGCTCATGGAATGGCATGATCTGGAACTGGCCCTGATGCACCGAGAACTCGGCCGCGGCGGCCCCGGCGACCCCGCAACGGGATGGCGAGATGGTGGGTTTTTCGCCCTGCTGCGAAAGCCTCTTTCAGACAGCTAATCCACCCCCAAAAGCTCACGGGCTCGATACCATCCCCCGCTTCGCCCTGGTTTTCTGAGCCACTCCCATGCAAATCGAAACACTCATCAGCCCGGACATCATCCGCGTCCCGCTCCTCGCCGAAGACCGGCTCGGGGCCATTCGCGAGTTGATTGAGTTGCTCGCCGCGCAGGGTTTGGTATCGGATGTTGAAACTGCAGTCGACATCACGTGGGCTCGCGAACAAGAGCGCACGACCGGCATCGGCGAAGGGCTCGCCGTTCCCCACGGGCGGTGTACGTGTGTTGATTCACTCACAATGGCGATCGGTCGCCCCGCCATGCCGATCGACTTTCAGTCCTTCGACCAGAAGCCGGTACAGTTGATTGTGCTGGTGCTTTCGCCGCCGGAGGACACTGCCTCGCACATTCAGGTGCTCGGTGGCATCAGTCGGCTGATGAGCGACCGGTGTACCCGCGAAGCCGCCTATCAGGCCGCAACGGCAGAGGAACTCGCGGCCCTGCTTCAGGGCGACTCCTGAGACGTCACGAATCGCCGCTCGGCGGCATAGGCACTCAGTTCGCTATCGAGATCCCGCTGCGCCCCCTCATCGAGCGATGATCGTGTCGCTCGTGCCTCCGCAATGGCCTTGTCGCCGCCCCCAACATCACCGGTGACCAGCAGCACCCGGCCAAGGGTCGCCCACGCAAGCGCATCGGCGGGGACAGCAGTGGTGTACCGCCGCAGTTGCTCGATCGCTCCGCCAAGATCTCCCTGCTGCAGTGCCCCGAGTGCCGCGTACTTCTGCGCCTCCGGTCCAAGTGACAGCCGACCAGCAGCGGCAAGATCGCCCCGCGAGAGCGACCACTGCACCGCAGTTGCCCGCAGGTCGGACCACTGCACTTCCTTGACGAGTCGGTCATCGACCCACTGCAGCACCTCATCGTCTGAATCGAGTGAAACACCGATCATAAACCGCTCCATGGCGAGCGCCTCGTTTGGCTTGGAAAGGTGTTCGATCTGGTCGAGCAGATCTCGGGTCCGCTCCAATTCGCCGAGCTGGGCGTGAACTCTCGCAGCAACATGAAGATCATTCGGATCGCTCGCCATGCCAATGCCGCCATCGACCAGTGACCCGGCAAGTCGATACCAATCGAGGGCGTCGCGGGCGCGGGCCTGCTGCTCCTCGGAGAGCGATGTGAAGCCCGCCCGCATCGGTGCCTCGATCCGCTGGCGGAATCCCTTGGCGGTTCGGTCCGCCTGCCATCCAAGCAGGTGCGATGCGCCGGCCTGCGCCGTGGCGGCAGACACGAATGCCGTCACGAGAAGAAATACGACGCCGCCACCGGTGATCCGCCCCGCTCGCTTGAGCCCCCACCGATGAAAGGATGTGTTTGAATCACGGAACATCTTCCAGCACTTCCACAACATCCATACCAGTACCGACGATGCCCCAAGGGAGAGCAGCATCGGAACCATTCCGTAGGCCCCCCGCCATGCAAAGAAGAAAAGCAGCATCAACAACGCCAGCGTGATCTCACCGATCCAGGACACGTCCCACTTCACGCGAGGACGCGACGTGCCCGGTCGAAGTCGCGTTGTGATGGCTGGCGTCGACCACCCCACCGACAGGGCACCGGTCGGGCAGGCATCGATGCAATCTGTCGTCTTCATGCACCCCACATCGATCACCTGACCATACGCGGCGACCTGTTCGTGAACGCGAACATTGGAAGTGCACACGGCAGTACACCGTCCGCATCCCTCGCAGGCATCGCTCGCCACGATACGGCGAACCGAAAGGCGATCCAGCGGCGCAAAAAACCCACCGTACGGACAAGCGTAGGTGCAGAATCCCTTGGCTCCGAGAACGTATACCGTTACGAACCCGCAGATAAACAAGAACACGGCCGACACCCAGAAGCCGGGCATCGTCGCCCAGAGATCACGGGTGAGCAATTCGAAATGGAATCCGGGCCATGTCAGATCAGGCCGGGTATACGGCGCAATGACCAACCTGTAGAAGACCGGCCAGATAAACATGTACAGCGCCAGCAGCAGCGGCGCCCACCGGAGCAGGCGGCTGCGAAAGGCCCGCGGACGAATGCCCGCCTTGCTGAGCAGCCGCAGACACCAATCCTGCAACAGGATGACGTGGCAGCCCCACCCACAGAACCAACGTCCAAGCACAGCGGTCGAAAGCAGCGCCACAGCGAAGAAGATCGCGCCAGCGTTGATGATGCCATCGGACACCGTTTCAATCGACTCGGACGGCTCCACGGGCGAGAGTGTTTCCCACCCCCACGGTACGCCAATCCACCACACCAAGACATGCAGAATCATCGCGATCTGCACGGCAACGAGGACGCCAAGCCGAAGCCCCCACCGCCGACCCCAACCGGTGGGCGGGGACTGCTGCTGGGGCATCACGCGGAGCGAGACACCGGCTGGATGTGTTGATTCGTCACTCACCGAGGGCAGCGTACCGGGTCGGGGCCCTTCTCTGGGTTTCGCGACGCCTCACCCGCGGGAGAATGGAAGAACAGGGGCTCGACACCGGCGCGATTCCTGCCGCCCCGCGAGGGAGAGGGACGCGAATCAGCCGGCGCGTTCGCGTCGTGGGATCGATCGCTCCTCGACTGCAAATCGCAGTTTGCGAAGTGCCTTGTTCTGGATCTGCCGCACCCGCTCCTTGGTCAGGCCGATCAGTTTGCCGACCTGGGCCAGCGTTCGCGGGCGTTCGAATCGCAGTCCCGCCGCCTCACCGGGGCCGATGCGGAAGCGGTGGTGGATCACTTCTCGCTCGACCTCGGTGAGATCGGCATCATTACCAAGTACCAGATGTTTGACTTCGTCGGCGCTTTCTCGGAGTTCCTCGGCGCGGCGTTCCTCTGGGTAATTCGATCGCTCAAACTCGGGGTCGTAGGTGGCGCCGAATCGCTGCCGATACCGCAGATGCTTGCCGCCATGGCGAGAGAACGACTTGAGGATCGCGCGGCAGGCGTAGGTCGAGAACTTGAAGCCGCGGCCCACATCGAACTTGTCGATGCTCCGCAGCAGAGCCATATTGCCCTCGCTGATCAGGTCGCCGAAGTCCATATCGCCCAGCCGAATCCGCTTGGACATTGCGAGCACCAGCGCCAGATTCGATTCGGCGATCTGGTGGCGAAGCCGCTGCGCCTCGCCGTACCAGCGGAGCAGTTCCTGCCGCTGCCGCACGCCGGGCCGTGGAGACTTGATCCGCGCCTGCATACGCGCAACACGGAAGCGGGCGTAGTTGTACTGAAGGAAGATCGTTCGCTCCTCAGCGGCGGTCAGAACCACCGAATCCTTCGTGCGAACCGGCTTGACCGCGGCGGTTCCAATGGGATCCATGAGCGGGCGATACCAGGTGACGTCGGCCCGGCGAACGGGCGGTGCCTCATCAAAGAGACGCCGCTCGGCGCCAGCACGGTGGAATTCCTCGGAATCGACGTACTCCACCTGCGTACCCAGAATCTCGCGAATCAGGGCATCTTCGGCTCGCCCCTTGGTGGCTGGGCGGCTTCGCGGGGGAAGGTTGGATGGTGTCGATCGTGGCATACGCGTTCCTGTGGGACAGAGTGTGTGTATCCGTTCGGTCCCGGCGCACGGATACCCCAGAAAGACCCTACGAACGGTTTGGCGTGTGTGTTCGCCCTACTGAGACATGCGTCGATCGCCCCGCTCCAGTGCCGCATTTTCCACGTTTTCTCTCGACCATCTGCATGCAATGCCTCCAACGCCCTTCCTTGGGCATTGCTTGCATGGCATTTCAGAGATGGATCAAACAGTGTGCGTTGGGATCACTCAGGGTCGCCGCCCGAAAGATCATAGATCCAGCCTTCGCCAGCCCTGCTCCAATTGAGGACCTCGCCCTCCCCAAAGAAGAGTGATCGTTCATGCTCGGCTGCCTCAGAACTGTCGCTGCCGTGAATGAGGTTGAAGCTGTTGGAGACACCGAAATCGCCGCGAATCGTGCCGGGCTCGGCATTGCTGCCAAAGGTGGCCCCCATCATCTTGCGGCAGATGGCGATGGCGCCGACGCCCCGCAGGGCCAGTACCAGCACCGGCGACGATGTCATGAAGGCGACCAACCCGTCGTAGAAGGGTTTGCCCTGGTGCGACTCGTAGTGCTTCGCCGCAAGGTCGTCGGAGATCTGCATGAACTTCGCACCCACAACCTGAAGGCCCTTGTCCTCGAATCGGCTGATGATGCGACCCATGAGGCCCCGCTGCACGGCGTCTGGCTTGAGAATGATGAGGGTCGTTTCCATGTGGTGTGGCTCCTGTTGGGAAGCGGCGAATTGTAGCGAGCGTCGGATGTCGAAGCGATCGAGAATCCGGTACGGTAGGTGCTGAGGACGGATCCTCACAGCCTCAGGATGGAGCCCCCGGTGCCAGTGGCGACCAAGAAGAAGACTCGAAAGCGGACGGCGGCCACCGCCGAAACCATGGCGGCCAGCCAGCGGGAGATCTCGGTCAGCGAGTTCTTCGCCAAGAACCGGCATTTGCTCGGCTTTGACAACCCCCGCAAGGCCATGCTCACGACGGTCAAGGAGGCCGTCGACAACGCCCTCGATGCCTGCGAAGAGGGTGGCATCCTTCCCTCGCTGAAGATTCAACTGTTGCAGATCGATGAGACTCGCTTCAAGATCACCGTGCAGGACAACGGGCCGGGCATTCTCCGCCAGCAGATCGAGAACATCTTCGGAAAACTCCTCTACGGATCGAAATTCCACCGCATGAAAATGAGCCGGGGCCAGCAGGGCATCGGCATCTCGGCGGCTGGCATGTACGGCCTGATGACGACCGGCAAACCGGTCAAGATCATCTCGAAGACCGGCCCGCGCAAGGCCTCGCACGAGGTCGTCTTGAAGATTGACACGTCCAAGAATCGGGCCGAGGTCGTCAGCGATACCGAACACCCCGAGGATGACAAACTCTTCCCGGAGGGTCGCGGCACGATCGTCTCCATCGAGCTCGACGGGAAGTACCAAAAGGGTCGCCAGAGCGTCGACGAGTATCTCGAGCAAACCGCAATCGCCAACCCGCACGCCGAGATCACCTACATCACCCCCGCAAACGAAACGATTGTCTTCCCGCGGGCCGTCCGTGAACTTCCGGAAGAAGCCAAAGAGATCAAGCCGCACCCCAAGGGCATCGAACTTGGCACACTCATCCAGATGCTGGAACGCACCGAAGCGCGGCAGCTCGGCGGGTTTCTCCAGAAAGACTTCTGCCGCGTCGGACAGCAAAAAGCCAAACAACTCGCCGAAGCCGCCGGGATGACTTCTCGCACGTGGGTCAAGAATGTCGGCCACGCAGAGGCCGAGAAACTCTACAAATCGATCCAAGCCACCCGCATCACATCCCCCCCCACCGATTGTCTGGTGCCGATCGGTTCCAAGGCACTGCTCGCGGGCCTGCTCAAGGAAGTCAAAGCGGAGTTCTTCGCAGCCGCGACAAGACCGCCGTCGGTGTATCGCGGCAACCCCTTCCAGATGGAAGTCGCGATCGCGTTCGGCGGCGAACTCAAGAGTGAAGAGTCCGCCCGCATTCTGCGCTTCGCCAATCGCGTGCCGCTGCTGTACCAACAGTCGGCATGTTCGTCGTTCAAGGCCGTCGTCGAAACGGGCTGGAAGAATTACAGCCTCCAGCAGCCCCGCGGCGCACTTCCGGTGGGACCATTGGTCATCATGATTCACATGGCGAGCGTCTGGGTGCCGTTCACCAGCGAGTCCAAAGAGGCAATTGCCGATTACGACGAGATTCGCAAGGAGATGCGGCTGGCGCTGCAGGAGTGCGGACGCAAACTTGGCATCTACCTCCGCCGCAAACAGCGGATGAAGAAGGAATCGGAACGACGCAGCATCTTCGAGCGGTACATCGGCGAGATCTCAACTGCGTGCAATGCGATCACCGGCGTGGACTCAGAGAAACTCTACGCGGCCCTGCTCAAACAGGCCGCCAAGAAAACGGCCGAAGCCGATCAACTGCTCGATGATGAAGGGAAGGTCATCGATGAAGGAGGCCGCCTCGCCAAGGACGCCGACGTCATCATTCTCGATGATCGCAAGGCCGCTTCCGGAGGAAGTAACGACGACACCGATCTGTTTGGCGACCGCACGAAGAAGAAGGTGCGACGAAAGAGCGCTGCCAAGAAGAAGTCACGCACCAAGAAGAAGGCGAGACGCTGATGGCCAAGAAGAAGACCGGCAAGAAGAAACACGCCAAGAAGGCCGCGACAAAGAAGAAGGCAACTCGCAAGGCTGGCATCGCAACGGTCAGCAAGGAACGCGACAAGGCAACCAATCGGAGCATCGAACTGCTTGCCGACAGCATTGCCCGGGACGGCCTGAAGGGCAAAGAGCCGCACGTCGACATCCCCCTGCGAA
>CAYYGU010000014.1:13763-23387 GCA_964471525.1 uncultured Isosphaeraceae bacterium | reverse complement strand
CTTGCTGCACCGACTCGGCGGCCGCGACCGCCTGATCGAATTGGTGTCGGCCGAACCGGCGAGCGATGGCGGCGGGCATCCACTGCTTCGTCCGCTGCATGAAGCCGCCGTGTCATTCGGTACCGTGCCGTGGAACCGCGAGGAGGTGTTGTGGATCCACAAACTCGCCGAGCCCGAACGCGCGGGCTTCTGGGAATCTGTCGAAGCGGCGACGTCTTCGCTCGCGCCCGAGCGGCGTGGATCGCTTGAAATCCGCGACCTTTCCGTCGTGGCGGCGGCCGCGGCGCACCGCCCGGAACTGCTCTCGGCGAGCGAGGGGCAGTTGTATACGCAGATTCAGCGGCGCATCGCCAATGAGCGGCACTTCCGCGAGCAAGACCCCGGCTTCCTCCCCGGCAAGGACATCGACCACCGACTCGCTGCACATCGGGATCAACTGACGTGGGGCGACCTCTTGGCGATCAGCATGGCGATCGAGGCGGTTGAAACGGATCAAGTCCGCGCGCACCTCTTTCACTTTGCCGACCGCGATCTGGCCGATGAAACGACCGAATATGGCGGCGTCATCGACCTTGATGCGGCGGGGCGATTCAATATTCGCGAATTTCCCCCTCGCATCCGCGTACACGACCGACGGTTTGAGGCGCCCCAGCAGATGTTCGACGCCGGCTACACCGGCCTCTTTCACTTTCACAACCATGCGCAGAAGCATCGCAACGGTTCGCACGCCGGTCCGGGTGGCGGCGACATGGCCTATGCGGACAACACCAGGGCGAACTGTCTGGTATTCACCTTCGTGGACGAGAACACGATGAATCTGGATTTCTACCGGCATGACGGTGTGCTGGTTGACCTCGGCGTCATTCTTCGGCCCATGTCCTTTCGGGGCCGCGGGGGATGAGCGTCGACGTCCCCTTTGTCAAGGCGCACGGGTTGTGCAATGACTACCTCATCGTGGCGCCGGATGCCCTTGCATCGACGGCCGAGCATCTGGCAACGGCGATGTGCAATCGACGCATGGGCATTGGTGCCGACGGACTCATTGTGCTGGACACCGAGGACGTCGTGGCGGACTTTCGAATCTTCAACGCCGACGGAACCGAGGCGGAATTGTGTGGGAACGGCTTGCGGTGCGCCGCCGCGGTCTTGGCCCGCAGCGGCGTGACATCGCCCATCATCCAATCTGCCGTCGGAGAACACCGCGCCGAAGTGGAGCGGTGCGAGTGGGGGGGCTGGCAGGTATCGATGGAGTTGGTGCCAGCCGAGGTGGAGCCAGATGTCGTGCTCGCCGTTGGCGGCGATCTGCAGACGCTTCGGGTGGTTCGGGTCGGCAATCCGCATGCCCTGGTGCTGCTCCAGACGCGGCCCAAAGGTGATCTTCTTAGGGAACTCATCCGTCGCCTCGATGGGCACGAGCGATTCCCGGACGGCGTCAATCTTCATGCCGTGTGGCCGTCGGGACCGCAGCGGTTGTGGATGCTGTCGTGGGAACGCGGCGTCGGACCCGTCAAGGCCTGCGCCACGGGCGCCGCCGCCGCAGTTGCCGCCGCCGGCGGGCAGGTTGGTCACTATGCTGTGGAGATGCTGGGCGGGATACTTGGGATAGAGATTCTGGCGCCGGATGCTGCGGCGCGAATGATCGGCCCGGTCGAGATTGTGTGCGATGGCGTGTACCGCTACGCTGCCGAGCGGGCATGAGCACACTCGAACTTCCATGTATCGAAGTCTCCGGGACGCCATCTGAACTTGGCGAAACGCTCGGTGGTTCGCTCCGGGTTGAGATCGCCGCGATGATCGACCGCCGGATGCAGGCGGCCGAGGGGTACTTCGCCGAGCGTGGCGTCGGCAGCGTTACCGCGATGATCGACGCGGCGTCTGCGTGTCTTGGCGTGCTGGAGGAATGGGATGGCGTTGGCTTCGAAGAGCATCAGGCCACGGCGATGGGAAGCGGCGTGGATGCGGCGGTTCTGTACGCGGCTGCGAACTACAGCGATCTTCGAGACATCGTGTGCATCGATCACGATGAAGGATGCACATCCATCGCCATTCCCCCCGCTCGAAGCCGCGATGGTCGAGTCACGGTCGGGCAGACATGGGATCTGCATCCGCTTGATGTCGATTCGATCGTGGCCGTTCACCGACTGCCGCAGGATTCCCCCGAGACATGGAGCGTCACCGTCGCGGGGGCGCCCACCTTGATCGGTATGAATCAGTTCGGTCTGTGGACGGGGACAACCAACATCAAGATCTCTGGCGTCCGAACGGGCGTCTGCTACATGAGCCTGCTTCACCGAGCCATTCGTTGCCACGACCGCGAGGAGGCGGCCTCGGTTATTCAGCGGGCGCCGCGGGCGGCAGCCCACACTTTCCTGCTGGCCGATGCTGGCGGCGCTATTGAACTGGAGTGCGCGGCGAGCACGAGCGTGCGGCGCGACCTTGGCGATGCGGCAATCGTTCGGACCAACCACTGCTTCGGCGGTCCGCACAGCGATGCAGAAGCCGAGCCACCAAGCCCGAGCAGCCTGGCCCGCTCCGCTCGCGCCGAAGGCCTGATGGATCGTGCGGATCTGGATGTCGAGGCCGTTCGCCGACTGATGATTGATCGCGACGGTGGCGTCCTGGCCATCAACCGATACCCCGAGGATGGCGAGCCCACCGCTACGAACGCCTGCATGATCGGCGTTCCCGCGGCGACGCATTTGGAAGCCTGCCGCGGTCCGGCCGATCGCGGCCAGTGGGTTCGATTGCCCTTCCATGCGGCGGGCTGAGCCGGCTTCGGGTCACCGCCCACGCTCCACTACAATTCCTGCCATGACGACCAATCTGGCCCCCCTTCAATCGGCCTGCGACGAGCTCATTGCGGCCATGGACGCCTCGACCGCCGACATCGTCGGCATTCGCCGCCCAGACCCCGAGCGATCGGCCGACATGGACGACCTGCTTGCCCGGCTGGCCGATGTCCGCGGACGACCGGCCATGTACGCCTCCATCGGGTCCGGCCGGGGCCGCGGGGCGCTGGTGGAACTGGTCGATGGATCGGTCAAGTGGGACATGATCACCGGGATCGGCGTGAACGGATTCGGCCACGGTGATCTTGAACTGGCCGGTGTCGCCGCGGTCGCTGCGGTGCAGGATGTGGTGATGCAGGGCAATTTGCACTGCAACGCCGAGGCCATCAACTTCGCCGAGACGCTGCGGGCCGCTGCCCGCCGAGCCGGGGCCGACATGGCCCACTGCTATCCGGCATGTTCGGGCGGGCGAGTGAACGAGATTGCGCTCAAGGCCTGCATGCAGGCAAGGAACGGGGCGCCGCGGGTCATCGCCTTCGAGAAGAACTTCATCGGTCGCACGATCGCGCTGTCGCACATTGGCGACAGCCCGGGGCACCGCGAGGGTATTCCCAGAGCCATTCAGGCGGACTACATTCCGTACTTCGATCCCGGCGACCCCGAGGGGTCATCTGCCGATGCGCTGGCGGCACTGACCAGGCTCACTGCCGAGCATCCGGATCAGCATGCGTGCTTTGTCATGGAACTGGTGCAGGGCGAGGGCGGCTTCACCGTGGCGCCGCGGGATTTCTTCGTGCCGCTGCTGGAATGTGCCAAAGCCCACGGCATCCCTGTGTGGTTTGATGAGATTCAGACCTTCGGCCGCACCGATCGGATGTTCCGATTCGAAGGTCTCGACCTTGGCCGCTACGCCGACATCGTGACCGTGGGCAAAATGACGCAGGGCTGCGGCGCCATGTGGCGGGACGAGTTCAACCCGCGACCGGGGCTGCTCAGCGGAACCTTCCTCGGCTCCACCGCGGCCATGGCCGTTGGCGCTCGGGTGATCGACCGGCTCACCGGTGGAGACTGGTACGGACCGGACGGCCACAACACCCGGTTGTTCGCGGCGTATTCGGCGCGGTGCGAAGCCATGGTCGCCGCCCACGGCGACTGCTTTCCTGAAGTCATCGGACCACGAGGACCGCTTGAGCCATGGGGCGGCACAGGCGGCATGATGCGGCTGACACCCTTTGGCGGCGAGAAGGCCGCCATCGTGGCGCTGGTGCATCGCTTCTTCGAGAATGGCGTGTTGTCCTTCTTCTGCGGTCACGGGCCATTCCACCTTCGCTTCCTGCCACCAGTTGGTACGCTGAGTCTTGAACAACTCGATGAGGTCATGGACATCATCGAAGCGTCAATCATCGCCCACGGCCGGGAGTCTTGACCGGTGTTCCTCGTCCGGCATGCGATTCCAGAAGATGTCCCCACGCTCCTTCGAATGGCGGAGACCGTTCATTCGGGGAACCTGCCACCCGACCCGGAGGCACTTCAGGATCGGGTGCAGGTGTCGATCGAGAGTTTCACCGGTCGCGTTCTTGATGGTCCCCGAACCTATATGTTCGTGCTGGTCGATCTCGACACGGATACGGTTGTGGGAACCTCAAGCCTCGTGACGGGCAAAGGCAGCAATGGGCAACCGAGGCTGTTCCTTCGTGTTCGACGGCGGGAGCATTACAGCGAGGACCTTCGCGCCGGACAAGTACAAATGACCGTGCAACTCGGCGAGGATCGAAGCGGACCAACTGAACTCGGCGGGCTGGTGCTTTCCGAATCGCATCGTGGCGGGCCGCACCGCCTGGGTTCGCTGCTGAGCAAGATTCGGTTTGCCTACGTGGGCTTGCATCCCGATCGATTCGATCGGCGGCTGATCGGAGAGATCATGGGTGATCTCACGAAGGACGGCAGGACCATGCTGTGGGACCACCTTGGTCGCCGGTTCATCAATCTCTCCTATGTCGAGGCCGATGCGTTCAGCCGGACGAGCAAGGAGTTCATTACGTCGCTCTTCCCGAAGGGTGAGATCTACGTATCGCTGTTGCCAGCAGAGGCCCGCCGACTGATCGGCCGCGTCAGCCCCACGGCGATGCCCGCGATGCGGATGCTCGAGCGGCAGGGGTTCTGCCACAGTGACGAGGTGGATCCTTTCGATGGCGGTCCCTATCTGGAGGCGGAGCGGGATGAGATTCCGCTCGTGCGTGACACCAGCAATCGGCGGATCGAGCGGGTCGAAGATCCCTCGGGCGAGACCGATGAGTACCTTCTCTGCGTGAGCGGGGAGGAAGGCTTCAAGGGCGTGCGATGCCATGTGGTTGGTGTTGGCGAGGGAGGATTGGTCGTTCCCCCTCGGGTTGCGGACGTACTCGGCGTGCAGGCGGGCGACGAGGTTGGCGTGACCATGTCGAGTCCGAGCATCCCCTCGTGAATGCGAGGTTTCCGGTACTCCATGCGCTTGGGCAGCACGATGTGGTGCGGCGGGTCCGTGCGGCGGTCCGATCCGCTGAGGTTCCCTCGGAGGCGTGCGTCATTGCAGCTGTCAGCGGCGGCCGCGACTCAATGGCCTTGATGCTGTCGCTCGTGGCATCCTTTGAGCGGGTTGTCGTGGCTCATGTACACCACCATCGCCGCGACGAGGCCGATGCCGAATTGGAACTGGTCCGGGACGCGGCGGCGAGGTTCGGCGCCGCGTTCGAGTGCGCGCATCTTGATAGCGATCCGACGGCGACACCGGCCGATCTGCGGGAGGCCCGGTACGCGGCGCTCATTCGCATCGCCACATCGCATCAGGCAGGGTTCATCGCCACAGGTCATCAGGCAGAAGATCAACTGGAAACGGTGCTTTTGGCGATGATCCGGGGCGCCGGACCTCGCGGGCTCGTTGGCATGCGGATGCGGCGAGGGCTCTGCGACGGCATCGATCTTCTTCGACCGATGCTGGAAGTGCGTCGCGAGGATGCGCAGGATCTGTGCGAGCGGGCGGGAGTGGCATGGTGTGATGACCCAACCAATGAGGATCCATCGACGCTTCGGGGGCTGCTTCGCCGCGATGTCCTGCCCGTGATCGAGTCGATCCGCGGCGGCGCCGCGCAGCGCATCAGCGAGTCGACGCCGCTGCGGCAGGCGGCGGCCGACGCGCTCGACGCCTCGGTGGTGCAGCCGGTCGATGCTCGGTGGCCTCGGGGTGCGCTTGCTGGGATCGCCGAAGGGATTCGCCGTGCCAGCATTCATGTGGCGGCGGCGGCGTGCTGCGGCGGCGCCGATGGCGTGAGTTCCGCAAGCGTCCGGGAGGTATCGGCTGCCATCATTGATCAGAAGCAGCATCGCCGCAGTTTCGAGATCGGCGGGGGCGTGGTGTGCGTCGTGGAGGCGAAGTGGGTTCGGCTTGAGACGGAATCAGGGGTCGCACCCTGACACCGCGCCGATGCAGGTTCGCCCGCCCATGTAGGGCTGCAACACCTCGGGGATCACGATCGATCCGTCTTCGCGCTGGTGCATCTCCAGAAGTGGAATGAGAATGCGGGGGCTCGCCACGACGGTGTTGTTGAGGGACCAACAGAAACGGGTCTTCCGCTGGGCGTCCCGGTAGCGGAGGTTGAGGCGGCGGCACTGATAGTCGTGCAGCCGCGAGGCGCTGTGCGTCTCGCCCCAGTCGCCGCGTGGTCGATCGTTGGCGTCCAGTTCGCCCCGTCCGGGCATCCAACACTCGATGTCGATCATGTCGGCATTCTTGGATCCAAGGTCGCCGGTGCAGCACTGGAGAAGCCGGTAGGGCAGGCCCAGTCGCTGCAGGATGGTCTCCACCGTGCCGATCATCGCGGCGTGGTGGGCGCGTTCTTCATCGATGTCTGCCCGGCAAATCACGATCTGCTCAACCTTGTCGAATTGGTGAATGCGATACAGGCCTGCGGTGTCGCGGCCAGCGGCGCCCGCCTCGCGGCGGAAGCAGGTTGAAAGTGTCGCGGCCTTGATCGGAAGATCCGCTTCATCCACGATTTCGCCAGCGTGCAGACCCATGAGTCCCACTTCACCGGTTCCGGTGAGGAAGAGGTCATGCCCAGCGCCCCGCGAGGACTCTTCGATGTGATAGGCCTGCTCGCGTCCATCCGGGAAAAAGCCGGTCCCGAGCATGCACGCTTCGCGGACGAGAACCGGCACCGACATGGGGGTGAAGCCGTGCTCGTCGGTAATGACATCGAAGGCGTAGCGAAGCACGGCGTTGTGCAGTCGCATGGCATCGCCGAGCAAACTGTAGTGCCGCGCGCCGCCAACCTTTACGGCCCGCTCAAAATCAACGAGTCCGTGCTGTTCGATCAACTCAAGATGCGTCTTGGGCTTGAAGCCTCGCTGCGAATCGTAGGAGATGCTTGGGTCGAACCCCTCGGGGGACCACTGACGCAATTCCACATTGTCATCGGCGGAGGTGCCGCGGGGGACATCATCGTCCGCCGGGAGCGGCACGCGAAGCAGCAGGGCTTCGAGCGGCCCTTCGAGCTGGGCGACTTCTGCTTCTGCTGCCTGCACCGTGTGTTTCAGCGCGGCCGGAGCCGCTTCGAGGGTGGCGATCTCCGCTTCAAGGGCTGGCCGCTTCGGCTCATCGACCTTCTTGAGTTGCCCTTTGAGCTTTCCGATCTGCGGTCCGATGTCCTTGGAGATCCGTTTTTGCTCCGCGCGGGCCGACTCTTGCCGTGCCAGCGCTTCTCGCCGCTTCGCATCGAGTTCAAGAAGATGGGGGATGTCCACGTCATACCCTTTGGCAAGGGCGCCGTCGATGTATCGCTCGGGGTTCTCGCGGAGGTCCTTGAGGTCGATCATGCGGTCATGGTACTCATCGGAAAACGGGTGGCGCGGCCCACCGCATTCGCTCGAGCAGAATGCGCCAGAACGGTTCGTCTGGTCGTGTGACCAAGGGGATCGTTCGGTGGTGTCGCCTGATGATGACTCGGTCGGCCTCACCCAGTGGCGAGAGTTGTTGCCCATCGACGACCAGCGTCGTGCCCTCATTGCCTCGGACCAGTTCGAGTTCCACGCCCTGCTCCGCGTCCATGACGATGGGTCGGAATGCCAGTGATTGTGGAGCCAGCGGGGAGACGACCAGCGCGTCAACACCGGGGCCGAGAATAGGGCCGCCTGCCGAGAGATTGTGGGCGGTCGAGCCGGTTGGCGAGGCCACGATCAGCCCGTCGCCTCGCATTTGAGGGCCCTGCACACCACCGATTCGCAACGCCAGTTCGATCATGCTGTAGGGCGGACCAGCCGTGACGACCGCGTCATTGACGGCGATGGCCTCGCGGGTGCCGGACGTCGATTCGTGCAGCACCTCCATGAGCATGTGATGCCTGAGCGGGGGATTCGGGCCAAAGACCTCGGCGGCGAATCGGCGAAGCGAGGTTGGGTCGAAGGCGGCGAGGAATCCCAGCCGCCCGCAGTTGATGCCGACCAGCGGGATATCCAGACCCACCAGCCGCCGCGACTGGCCGATCATGGCCCCGTCGCCACCAATGACAACCGCCAGATCGACGTCGGTCGGTACCTCCGATTCTTCGGCCGTTGATTGATGAAGGACCGCTGCGGACCACGTTGTGAGGTCGGCCTCCAAGTCAGTCAGAACTGCATCGACTTCCGCGCGGCTGCGATCGGCGAGGACCAGAATGCGGGGCTTGACGGGATCGCTCATCCGACAACGCCCTTCGTGAGGTGCATGAAAGCCATCTCCAAGTCCACACGGCCTCGGCGGAATTCCCGCAGGCGGAACCCGGCGGTGACGAGTCTGGCCGGGATTTCAGAGGGTTCCACCGGCCTCTGCGCATCCATGATGAGGTGCAGCACGGTCTGGCCTCCATCCCGCGTGAGTTTGACCCTGGCAATGCCGGGAAGGGCGGCGAGGAGCTTGCCTGCCTCCTCTGGTCGTTGATCAACGATGACCTCGTATTCGAGCCCCGATTCCGCCAGTCGCAGCGCTTCTTGCATGCAGCCGGAGTATTGCAACTTCCCCTGCTCAATGATGCCGACCGTGTCGCAGAGTTCGGCCAGTTCGCTGAGAATGTGCGACGAGATCAGAATGGTCTTGCCGATTCGGCTGAGTTCCTTGAGCAGTTCGCGGATCTCGATGCGGGCGCGGGGGTCCAGTCCGGCGGCCGGTTCATCCATGAGCAGCACCTGCGGATCATGCAGCAGAACTCGCGCGATGGAGAGCCGTTGACTCATGCCTCGGCTGAGCCCGGCGACCTGGGCCGAAGCCTTGTGAGCCAGATCCGTCAAGTCGAGCGCATCGCCAACGACCGTGCGCCGCTTCGAGCCGTGAATGCCATAACACGCGGCGAAGAACTCCAAGTACTCCGACACCAGCATGTCGTCGTAGGTGCCGATGAAGTCTGGCACATAGCCGATGATCGGTCTGATGAGCGAGTTCTGGTATCCGACGGTCAATCCGTCAATTCGTGCTTCGCCCCACGTCGGCTTGAGAAGGGTGGCGAGGATGCGAATCGTCGTGGTCTTGCCGGCACCATTGGGGCCGATGAAGCCGTAGCACGACCCTGCTTCGATGGACAGGTTGAGGTTGTCCAGCGCGACGAGTTCGCCGTATGTGCGGGTCAGGTTGATGGTTTCAATGATCGGCATGGTGGGGGATCTGTTTCTAACGGCTTGGGGAGGTTCCATCAACCGGATGGCGGTCGAGCATGGGGAGAAACCACCGAACAAAGATCTCACCCCGCGGTGGGTTCATGGCTTCGCCGTCGATCATGAGCGGAATCGGCAGATCAGCGCTGTCGATGAAGCCGGTGACCATGAGCATCGG
>CAYYGU010000014.1:8691-13663 GCA_964471525.1 uncultured Isosphaeraceae bacterium | reverse complement strand
TGAGCGGAATCGGCAGATCAGCGCTGTCGATGAAGCCGGTGACCATGAGCATCGGTGTCCCGAGCCGAGCCCCAAGATCAAGTTCTTCGCCGAAGAGGCGGGTCGCCATGATCCACGGAGGAGTTGTTTGTTTTTCATCTGTCTGCCACTGTGGTGGCGTCGCCAATCGATAGAGCCCGAGCAACTCGATTGCGAAGCGTCGGTCGCTCGATGTGAGCGGTCCCGTACCAAATGGTCGCGATTGTCTGTTGAGGGCCTCGTTCAGTTGGAGCGTGAGCGAGATGACACTCGTTGGCGCCGGCAACTGCCCGAGGCCAACCTGGGCCTTCGGTTCAATATCGTTCGCGAGTTTCCACCACCATGCCCGCACCGGCATTCGACCAGCCTTTGCGGCATCCTTCCACGGAAGGGGCGGCGTGCGTGTTGGCTCGGTGCGGGCCTCGATCCACACGATGGACACATCGCGAAGTGTTCCGGGCAACTCGCTTTGGATGATGCCCCGAAGCGGCGCGCCCGAGCCTGCATTCGGCGCGGGCCGAACCGGATCGACAACCCAGAACACGCCGCCGAAGTCTTCGGGATGCAGCACGCCGAACCAGTCAAGGGCCAGACCGACGGCGGTCGAGCGAGCCTGCACGGGAAGGCGGTCGGGCGTGTCGGCGTCGACTTGGAGCGTGCGTGTGTCGGCGAAAGAAACGCCAGCCTGACGCTGTTCGATCCAGTGCGTGAGTCGCGGCCGCTCGCCCGCTTGCCGCTCCACACTGAGCAGGTGCTCGCCGGTGCCGGGAAGCCGAAGATCAATCCAACTCTGCACATGGTGCCGCGGTGTACCCGCCACGTGCTCAAGTATCGTGAAGTGTCGCCCCTCCGCGGCCTGCAGGGTCATCAGGCCGCCAGCCGCCGCGGCGAGGGCGGCGCCACCAACAGCGAGCAGGGCGAAGAGGGGCCAGGCAAGTTGCCGCCGATGGATCTTGCTGAGGATTCGCCACAGCAGTGGGCCACCGATGAGCCACACAACCGCGAGCCAGGTGAGTACGAACAGCAGCCGCCCGCCGGCGGTGACCGTTTGTCGAATCGGTTCACCGACGACTTCATCGGTGAATTCGATGAGTGTCGGCGGCGCTCCTGCCGCGACGCCCTGTGTCATGGCGATGCGATCCTGAGCGGGACTCGGGGCATCGCCGCGGCGAGCGAGCACCGCGTTCCAGAACACGGAGGGGGCGGGCAGGGGGCCAGCGGCCGCCTGGTCGACTCGAAATTGCAGGAGGGCTGGCGCGGCCACGTCGAACCCGATGACGGTCAGCCGGCCGAATCCAACCGGCCTGGCGACGGCGAAGGGGCGGCCGTCCGGAAGCGCCAGCACGGTATGCCACGGAGTCGGTTCTTCGCCGTCCGTTGTTGGACCGAAGGTACGAATTGGCATGGTGATGCTTCGAGGGGATTGGAGGTCATCTGGCGAGATGAGTGGGGCGATGCTGTCACCAGAGACATGCGTGGTGGTCGGCGGCCATGGCAGGAGATCCCGCCACGGTCCCTCGCCTTGCCCGAGTCGCCACGGATTCCCCGCTGTTGGCAGTGAGATGACCAGATGGCCGCCGGCTTCCATCCAATCGCGAAGCGCCGCGGCGCGGGTGGCGTCGAGTCCATTGGTATCGCCGGTCCAGAGCAGGGTCGAAACTGCGGTCAGGCCGTCTGGGCGGTCGGGCAGATCTTCGGCGGTGATGGTGCGGACCGTGCTTGCGATCTGGCTCCAGACCGGGGCCATGTTGGGAGTGGCAGACTCATACCCTTCGAGCCCGCACCGCCGATCGCCGAGTACGAGCATGAGTTCGGTCCCTTCACCGACCGCGTTTCCGCCCCCCCGAAGAACTTGAAGTGCCGTACTGGCAAGCACCGCAAGGTCGTCCGGATGACGAAGTCGAACCGGCATGGGGGGACCGTCTTGGCGGGGCGTGGGACCATGGATCCACGCCTTCGTCGAGCCGCCGGCAAGCGGGATCTGCCGCTGGTAGAGCAGCCGATCGCCATCGGGCGTGGTGTGCTCCCACTCCAGCAGGTAGGTTCCTGGCTCAAGATCGCCCGGGTCTACAAGGATCTCGATCCCAGTGGCCCGTCCGGTGGGCATCACATCGCCCACGCCAGCCTGCCGAATGCTGATTTCGGGCGCCGCGGCCAGCGTCTCGGCTGCGCACAGGAGCAGCGAACCTGTTGCTCGTGTCAGGAGCCGCCTCAGCATGCATTGCAGCTCACAGCGGCCAGTGCCGCAACCACTGCCGCGTGCGAGCGTGCGCCGCCGCGGTAGCAGGCGACATCGAACTTCTCGTTGGGTGAGTGGACCCGGTCGTCATCGAGGCCGAATCCGATCAGCAGCGAGTCGGCCCCAAGGATGGTCTGAAACGAACCGACCACCGGGATCGATCCACCGCATCCCATCAGAACGGCGGGCCGGCCCCACACCTGTTGCAGCGCTTCTTGGGCCGCTTCAAGCCAAGGAGATTGGTCCGGTACCTGAATCGCTGGGTTCACGCCGTGCGACTCGATGGTCCACCGGCAGCCGGTGGGTGTGTTCTTTTCAAGATGGCCACGGATCATCGCTTCGATGGCCTCGGGATCTTGTCCGGGTACGAGTCTGCAACTGAACTTGGCTGTGGCGTGCGAGGGGATGACGGTCTTGCCGCCTTGACCGGTATAGCCGCCGAAGATGCCGTTGATGTCCAGCGTGGGGCGCGACCAGATTCGCTCAAGGATCGTCCGGCCCGCTTCGCCGGTTGATGCCGGCAGGCCGACCTCTTGCAAGAAGCCCGCCTCATCGAAGCCCAGATCGGCCCACTGCGCATGCTGGGCCTCGGACGGATCGATGATGCCGTCGTAGAACCCACTGACCGTGATTCGGCCGTCTGCATCATGCAACCCGGCGAGGACGCTGCACAGGGCGTTGATCGGGTTGACGACCGCGCCGCCGCACATGCCCGAGTGCAGATCATGCGAAGGTCCATGAAGCGTGGCTTCGAGGTAGACCATGCCGCGGAGCATGGTTGTGATGGCGGGCGTAGCAGGGTCCCACATGCCGGTGTCGGATACGACGCAGACATCGGGCCGCAACTCGTCGGCGTTGGCTTCGAGGAAGGGATCCAGACTCGGGCTTCCGCTCTCTTCTTCACCTTCGAGCAGCACCGTTGCGCGAACTGGAATGCCGCCACCGACTTCATGCCAGGCGCGGAGCGCCTCAACGAACATCATGAGTTGCCCCTTGTCGTCGGCGGCGCCACGGGCGACGATCTTCGGGCCGTTCTTGCCATCGACGATTGTTGGCTCGAATGGGGCCGAGTCCCAGAGTTCCAATGGGTCCGGCGGTTGCACATCGTAATGGCCGTAGTACAGGACATGCGGGGCGTCGGCGGGCCCGTCGGTGTGGCCGACAACCATGGGATGCCCAGGTGTATCGCGGACCGATGTCTGGAAGCCACTCGCATTGAGGTAGTCGCAGCAGCAGTCCGCCGCTGCTCGCACATCGTCGCAGTGGGCCGGATCGGTGCTGACACTGGCGATGCGAAGCAGGTCGGAGAGCCGATCCATTTGCGCATCGTGCGTGTCATCGAGGTGGGCGAGCACTGCATCGAGTCGATTGGTCAATGGTCTATCCTTGTGTGAGCGTCAAAATCCGTGCCATGGGAGGCACTGCGGCATCATGCCGTCTTCAGCTTCTTGGGCGCACCGGACGACCCCATCCTCGATGGCGATGACGATCGGCGGTGTCATCAGCCAGTCGACGCCGATTGGAAGATCCAGTTCGACACAATCAATGCAGGGGTTTTCGAGTTGTCCATCTTCAATGAACCCATCGGTGTTCTCCGGGATCGCCACCAACGTTGTTGGCGCGGGTGGATCGTAAGAGAAGTGCTCCAGAAGCAATTCATAGCAGTGTTCGCAGGTGCGGCTGTAGAGGATGATGTACTGCTGGCCCGTGTTGAGATTCTCGGGGAGGTTTGGAATCCATGAGATGAGATCAATGTCTTCGGCCCGTTGTCCTGGCCAGTCCGATGTGTCCAGCGAGTAGTACGCGGGGAGCTGCACGGTTTGAGGACCATCGACGAGACGCGCGCCGGTTGCTCCGCCGAGTACGTGCATGAACGACACGATGCCGAGCGCGACCGCCAGCACACTGACCAGACCCCACACCACGCGATCGCTGGCAATACGAAGCGGTCGCACCGGCAGGGCCGCGACGAGTATCAACAGTCCGAGATCGATCGAAAGCATCAGCAACGGCGGCGGAGAGATCGTGCCGAGGCATCCACAACTGGTCACATTGCCATTGAAGATCTCGTAGAGCAGCACGAGGCAGAATGCCCCCAACATGCAGACGGCAGTGATCCTCGCCAGTCGTGGTACCAGCACCATCACAGCGATCGCGGCGAATTCGATGGTCAGAAAGATCGACAGGGCGATGTGAAGGTCGATCCCGGCATCGCCGAGCAATCCCCGGAGGTGTTCGGGAAGAAGTTTGGGCGATCGCTCGACCAGCTTGGTGGTGGCGCCAGCAAGCACCCAGAGCGGCACGAGGAAGCGGACCAGCACCAGACCCACCCAACCTGCCCGCCCGGATGCGGAAGCGGGGGCAGTCATGGCGTGACCTCTTGAGAGGCGGGCGACACCGCCCACTGTTCGATGGCCTCGCACAGCAGATGAACGAGGACTTGGTGGGCATCTTGCACAAAGGCAGCGTCGGTGGCTTGCACCACGATCGCATGATCACAGAGGGCTCGGCACTGACCGCCATCGCCTCCGAGCAAGCCGATCGTGACGCAGCGGCGTTCTGAGGCTGCGTGCAGTGCCTTGAGAATATTTGGGCTGTTTCCAGATGTCGAAAGGACCAGCAGCGCATCGTTCTGCGTGACCAAGGCCCGGACTGGCCGTGCGAACACTTCATCAAACCCAAAGTCATTGGCGGTGCAGGTCAGCAGGGTGGGGT
>CAYYGU010000014.1:0-8591 GCA_964471525.1 uncultured Isosphaeraceae bacterium | reverse complement strand
GCGAACACTTCATCAAACCCAAAGTCATTGGCGGTGCAGGTCAGCAGGGTGGGGTCTCCAGCGAGCATGACCGACGGAAGCGGGCGGCGGTCATCGCGGTATCGACCGACCAATTCCTCGGAAAAGTGCAGGGCCTGCGCCGCCGAGCCTCCGTTCCCTGCCGTCCAGATCGTACCCCCTGCCCCAAGTCGGTCGATGAGTACTTCGGAGATGGCCGTCACATCCGCCACATTCGAGCGAAGCGAAGCAATGGTCTGGAGCGAGGCGTCCAATCGTCGGGAGAGCATGTGGGGTCTCCAGCGGTTCCTGTGCTGCGGCAGGCATCCTGCGCATGGTCGGGCGGTGGGGCTCGCCGAATCACCGCCCCGAGTGGGGAGTATAGAGACCCCCGCCATCCCAGACCGAGACGATACGTGACCTGCTACACTCGCCCGTCTGAGCCGGTAGCGTGCGGCTGCTCGCGTCCTCGCATGGAATCGGGGGGAACCGTCGCGCTGAGCAAGGAGCCATTTGAATGGTACTGATTCAGACATGCGTATGGGTTTTGACAACCGCCGCGGTTTCTGCGAGCCCAGATCTTGCAACGCCAGCTGACCTGGCGAAAGAACTGAATGCGCACAAGTCCGTCGCAGCACCCGAGGCCGAAACATGTTGGCAGGTTCTCGCGCCAGCCATTCGAGCGATGCCGGTTCCGCCCGATACCGGTGCGCCCCTGAGTCAGTCATCCGTGTGGCCGGGCATGCCCGAGTGGGACGCTGTCTCGGCATGGGCTGCCAGCAGCCCCGCGCTTGGTGCGGCGATCAAAGAGGCGGCCATGCGGCCGACCTTCGGTCTGAAGTACGGGCGGGAGACTGTGGATCAGGCCGATCGAGACGCCGGGCTGTATGTTGATCTCGGTGAGTCTGATCAGCGGCTGGTTCTTCCCACGTTTCCATATCTCGAGCGTATTCGTCGGATGGCGGCGTGGACAGCAGCGGAGACGTGGCGGCTTGCCGAGGCTGGAAAGGCCGAGGCTGGCCTGACGCTCTTGCTCGACGAATTGATGGTGTTCAGGCGGCTTGCGGACCGCGAGTTTATGGACGAGAAGGAAGCAGCCATCAGGCTGATCAACGAGGGGCTCCGTGTCTTTCGGCGCGTGATGTATCGCCATATAGACAGTCTCTCTCCCGCGTATCTCAAGAAGCTTGCCTACATCGAAATCGCCAGCCTCAGGCCCGGCCGATCGAGTCTGTTCATGCCCGAGAATGACCGTAGGCTCTGCGAGACACTGCTGGCCAACGCCTTTGATGAGTCTCTCGGCATGGCAGATCCCAGCGAGTTTGCCGGGGTCTTTACTGAGGTTCAGGCCGTCGATCGTCCATTGCAGCGGTTTGGAGCTCGCAATCGGTGGGAATACCTGCAGCGGCACCACGACAGCCTCGACAACGCGAAGGAGCGACTACAACTCATCTTTGATGATTGGTGGTGTCGCTGGCGCTCAGATGACATGACGGCGATGGGGTCGCTCATTCTTGACCGGCAGTCGCAATTCGAGTTGATGAATGTGGGTCGATTTGCTGCAATCGATGCCGTGATCCGCGACATGCAGAACCTCTTTGATGCCCGTGATCGGCTGCTCGTCGAGGTCAACGCGACCGCGACCGCCGCCGGGATTGCCGCCTACAAGCGTGACCGCGGTGTGTATCCCAAGGAGATGCGAATTGCGTTCGGTATCACAGTCGACAAGCAGTTCGTGACTGACGACTATGCGTTGATCACGGAGGGATATCGACCGTGGTTTGTGTACCGATACATCTCAAAGCGGCGTGAACTTGATGTCGGAACGACACGGGTCTGGCTGGAACCGGGCATGGGGCTGCTGTACAGCACTGGGCGAGATGGACAGGACAGTTTGGGAACGTTACATGTCGATGAGAAGGGCCGCGGCGATCTCATCTTCTGGCCCCCGCCGGAGGAACTGGTCCGCGAGCAGCACATGCAGTCGTCCAGTGAGTGATCGATCGGAACGGCGGGGATGGAGCAAGCCATGACAGCGGATGCCCGCACCGAGAAGGTTGTGATCATTGGAAGTGGACCGGCCGGGTGGACGGCGGCCATCTATGCGGCGCGTGCGGATCTTGATCCGATATGCCTGATTGGTGTGCCACGCACGAATCCTGCGCCCGTACTTCCTGGCGGGCAATTGATGTTGACGACCGAAGTCGAGAACTACCCGGGGTTCCCCGACGGCATCAGCGGCCCGGACATGATGCAGGCCTTTCAAAAGCAGGCGGAACGATTCGACGCGAGAGTCCGCGGCGTGGATGTGGTGTCCTGCGATTTCTCCGCTCGGCCATTCAAGTTGACCACAAGCGAGGGTGATGTAGTGGAGGCCGAATCGGTCATCATCGCCACCGGCGCAACAGCCAACTGGATCGGACTCGAGAACGAACTGCGACTGGCGACGTCTGGGGGTGGCGTGAGCGCCTGCGCCGTATGCGATGGCGCACTACCCATGTTCCGCGACAAACCGCTGGGTGTGGTCGGTGGCGGCGACAGCGCCATGGAAGAAGCTTCGTATCTCGCCAAGTTCGCCTCCAAGGTGTACGTGATCCACCGCCGCGATGCGCTGCGGGCATCGCAAGCCATGCAGGATCGTGTGCTCTCGAACGACAAGATCGAGATGGTGTGGAATAGCAGCGTCGTCGATGTACTCGGCGAGAAGATGATCGAGGCGGTTGAACTCGAGGACACGCACACCGGAGCGAGATCCCGCCTCGACCTGACCGGTCTCTTCATCGCCATCGGCCACACGCCAGCGACGCAGTTCCTTGATGGCAGCGGAGTGTCGCTTGATTCGGCGGGCTACATTCTCGTTGATGGTGCGAGTTGCCACACCAGTATCGAAGGCGTCTTTGCCGCAGGTGATGTCGCCGACGCGACCTACCGCCAAGCCATCACGGCTGCAGGCATGGGATGCCGCGCCGCGTTGGATGCGGAGCGTTGGTTGGCCGAGCAGGCCTAGCCGTTAGGTATCCGGGGCAATTCGCGTCATGATGCGAGCGCCAACGGCGTCGCCCCAGACGTTGACGGTCGTGCGGCACATATCGAGGATGCGATCAACGCCGAGGATCACGCCGATGGCGGCGATCGGAAGTTCTGCGGCGCCACCGAGGCTGGCGTTGACCGCCGCGATGACGATGACCATCGTGACCAGTCCCGCCGATGGAATGCCTGCCGCGCCCACGGCGGCGAGTGTGGCCGTAATGACGACAAGCAGAATCTGTCCGAATGCGAGATCGATGCCGTACAACTGAAACAGGAACAGCACCGCGACGGCTTCGTAGAGCGCGGTTCCATCCATATTGATCGTCGAGCCAAGCGGCAGCACGAAGTTGCTTGCCTGTTCGGAGCATTCACCCTCATCGATGGCGGTTTCGATCGTTACAGGAAGGGTGGCGCTGCTTGAGTCGGTTCCAAACGCGGTGAGCAGGGCGGGTTTCATCTTCGCCATGAAGCGGTATGGCTGCACGCCGCCGAAGATCCACAAGATCAGCGGAAGCACCAGCAGACCGTGAATGGCCAGGCCGAGGAACACGGTTGCCATGTATCCACCGAGCGGCCCGGTGAGATTTCCCAGTCCAATCCGCCCAACCGTCCAAGCAACCAAGAAGAAAACACCCAGAGGTGTGAGCCAAATGACCCACTGCACCAGAATCATCAGCGCTTCGAAGCCCGCATCGAAGAAGTCGCGGGCGACGCGGGTTCGCTCGCCACCTGCCGCCAGCGCTAGGCCGAGGCCAATGGCGAAGACAATGATGCCAAGAGGACGGCCCGCACTCATCTCATGGATGATGTTCGAGGGAATGAGTTGGTACAGGATGTTTGTCCATGTTCCGCCCATGGTCTTGTCCCCGACCTTGGCTTGCAGGCTCGTGTCGGCGGAGAAGGCGGTCTCGCCGCTCGCTTGGACAGCCTCTTGTACTTCGAGGGGCAGATCACCCGGGTTGATCATCTGCACGAGGGTTGCCCCGAGGGCGACGGCGATCAACATTGTCGCGAAGTAGTACACCAAGGTGGACCCGCCGAGCCTGCCAAGTTTCGCGGGGTCTCCGACTCGTGTGATGCCGGCGATGACGCTGAAGAGCACCAGTGGAATAACCAGCAGTTTCAACGGTCGTACCAACACCAGGTCGCCTGCTACTTTTGTCCAGTGATCGCTTCCGATCGATTCACCTTGCAGCACAAACTCGCCAATGATGGCACCAAAGACCATGCCAGCCACAATGAAGATGGTCAAGAGAGAGGATGACTTCATGCCCGCCAGCGTAGCAGTCACTCCGCCATCTTGTGAAGGGGAGGAAGAGAAGCCTCAGCGGAGGGAGGTCAATCCTCTGCAGGTCCAAACGTCAAGCAGTTCTTGCCGCGGCGTTTGGAGGCGAGCGCTCGTTGGTCGGCGATTCGGAGCAGCGAGGCCGGCTCGTCGCCATCCCATGGGAAGGTCGCGAGACCTCCCGAGATGCTGAGTCGGCCGGGGGCAGCGAGCCCAAGTTCAGGGAATCGCAGATCTTTGATCTGTTTCTGGAAGCGGTGTGCGAGTACTTCGATCGTCTCGGGATGTCGTGAGCCGGGTGTGCGGAGTGCGGTGAAGTCTGAGAACAAGACCGCGAACTCATCACCGCCGAGTCGTCCGACGCGGTCGCCCTTGCGAATGACCGAACTGAGCAGCTGCACCATCGAAGTCAGAATGGTGTCGCCGGCCTCATGTCCGAATCGATCGTTGAACTGTTTGAATCCGTCGATGTCGAATACGAAGACGGTAAGTTCTCGTCGCAGACGTCTTGCTTCGCCAATGGCTGCCATGGTGAACTGCTCGAAACTGCGACGATTCCACGCATTGGTCAGATGGTCTCGCGACGCATCGTGCCGAAGCCCGGTGATCATCTCATTCAGCGCAATCCAGCGGGCGAGCCATCCGGCCCATGGCTCAAGGACTGCGGCGTCACCACCCTCAAGATGTCCCCACGTCGTGAGCCCGCGGCGAACCGGTGCTGAGGATGGTCCGCCTGCGCCGCCAGCGTGGAACGTGATTGGCGAGATCCGTGTTCGCTGCTCGATCGCCTGCACGGCCAGCGGAATGACTCGTCCGGTTTCATCGAGCATGGCTTCAAGCAGATCGGTATCGCCGATAAGGTGATCGCGGGCTGGTGGTGCAGGCTCGCTGATTGGCATGGGAGGAGCGGACGGAATTGGAGCATTGCCGCCGTCGAGGGCGTGTGCCACAGCCGCGGTGTCGATCTTCCTCGGCAAACAATGATCGACGTGGTTGGCGATTGCCGAGGTGGGCGCGTCGTCGGCGCACAACAGTATTTGAACCGTCGGGTCCACACGCCGCACGGCTTCGGCGGCGCGAAGGACATCGTGCAGGGCTCGTGGTGATGTTGGCGAAACCACAACCGCCTCGATGGGCTGTCGCGACGGGCAGGTGGCAATCAAGCCGATCGCGTCGTAGACGGAATCGACCGGTTCGGCGGTGATCTCTGGATGCGGATTGAGCGATGGCACCGGACCAATGGCGAGTACTCGCCGACGTCGCGTTCGTGGCGTGGTCGTACTCATGGGTCGGATCCGTTTCGAGATGAACCATCCTCCTGGCGCGGTGTGAGCAGCGTGGATAACTCGTCGTCGGTGACTTCGGGCTGGTGCGGAGGCTGCACGATGACCGGCGGCTCGACGGCATCCGAGGCATCGGGTGTGTGGAGTTGTTGCAGGGCGGCGCCGTCGAATTGATACACCGGTACGTCCGGCACGTGCGTATGAAGTGCAGCGAGCAGCAACCGTTCTTCGGCGGCAGGCGAGGCGACCAGCACCAGCGGCGCTGGCTGCTCAGGGTCCGCCGAGGCGGCTCGCCGCTGTCTGGCTTCCCTGCGGAGCAGACAGACTTCGGCCATCGCCATGCGAGGGTCGTGTTCGACGCGGGGCGCGAATTGGGCCGTTCGCAACGCGCGGTGCAGGGCATCGTCGAGCGGCTTCGAAGCCGGGGCGAGCACGACGCAGGGGCGGAGCATCAGTGGCGGCTCGGGCGTGTCATCGCCTCGGACGAGCCGCGGCGATGGCGCTGCCTTCTTCGGGCGTGCCTTGGATGTGCCTTTCTTCTTTGACGGGGGCATGAACGATGGGCCTCCAATGAGCCTCGTAGCCAGTGTATCTCGGGGATTGACCGCCGCGAGCAGTTTTGCTCGCAAGTGCCTATGAGTGCGATGTTTGTGGCCTCAGGGGCCGCCTCCGCCGATAAGAGCCAGCCCTCTGCGAGCCAGATCGCGTGCTGCGTCATTGCCGCTTCGGGCGGCGGCGGCCCGTTTCATGCCCGTGAATTGCTCGGATCGACCAAGGAGCCCCCCCGCGTTCGCCAACAGGCCGCTGGCTGTGATGGCCGGGTCGATGCAGTCTTCAACAATGATCGCCGCCCCGGCATCGACCGCTGGCTGGGCGTTGTGTCGCTGGTGTTGGTCGCGGTGGTGTGGGTAGGGCAGGTAAATGGCCGGCAGCCCGGCGTATTCGATTTCGGCGACCGAGCAGGCGCCTGCTCGGCTGATGACAAGGTCGCCGCTGCCCCAGACGACACCCATGTCATGGCGGAACTCAAGCACCGTGGCATCGATGCTGGCCTGACTCCACAGCCGACGCGAATGCTCGGCGGCCGAGGGACCGCTCAGATGGAGAATTTGCCACGGCGCGAGGAGCTCACGGTGCGCCGCGGCGAACTGTGGCATGAGGCTATTGATGGTTCCGGCACCCTGAGAAGCGCCGGTGATGATCAGCGTGGCCCGATCGGGATCGAGTCCCAGCCGCCGGCGGCAGCCAGCCGCATCGTCTGGAGGCATGGCCGCGCGGCGTATCGGCATGCCGGTGACTTCTTCGGCGAAGGGCCGCATGGTCTGCACGGCTGAGACGACCAGGCTGGCGGACGGCCGCATCCACCGATTGGCTCTCCCGGGGACGCGGTCGAGATTGACCAGCATGCTCGGAACCCCAGCGGCCCGGGAGGCCGCTGCGGCCGGGGCGGCGACATACCCGCCCAGCAGAATCGTCAGGTCCACCTGCTGCGATGCCAGGCAGGCACGGACCATGCCTTTGCTCGCGCGGAACCCCCGGAGGAATCGTAGGAAATGCATGGGACGAATGGAGGGAGGCCGGGCAGGGAGGGGAATCGGGCTGCGGCCGCTTTCGGTCAGCATGGCCGCATCGATATCCCGGTCCGAGCAGGCGAAGAGGCAGCACGCGTCGGCGTCGATCGCTTGGATCGCCTCTGCGATGGCCAGCGCGGGGCTGATGTGACCACCGGATCCGCCGCCTGCAAAGAGGATGATCGGCCCGCTCACAACACGGCTTCGAGCATCGGTTCGTTCTCGAGCGGGGCGGTTTCGGTCGCGGTATGGTCGAGCCGGGCGAGGATGCCGAGCATGAAGGCAGTCACGAGCCACCCTGTTCCCCCCGAAGAGATCAGCGGCAATGCGATGCCCTTGGTCGGCGCCATTCCGGTGACCACCAGCAGGTTCATGAGGGCCTGAAGCGACACGGTGGCGACGATGCCGAGTGCGAGGAGTTGGTGCGCGGGCCGCGACTGCGAACTGAGAATGCGCCACCCTGCCCAGAGCAACGCGAGGAACAGACCGACGACCAACGTCGCGCCGAGCAGGCCACATTCCTCGGTGATGATCGCGTAGATGAAGTCGGTCGTGTCTTCGGGGAGGTAGCCGAACTTCTGAATGCCGTTCCCAAGGCCGCGACCGCCGATCCCACCGCCGTGGATCGCCGTCATCGACTGAATGACGTGGTATCCCTTCACGCCGGGATCGGCCCACGGGTCGAGGAAGATCTGGAGCCGCTTGAGGCGGTAGGGCTCGATGGCGATGGCGGTGGCGAGGGCTGCGGCGGCTGGCAGGGCCAGCATGATCATGTGCTTGAGCCTCGCCCCGGCGGCAATCAACATCACCGCCGCGACGCCCCCAATGAGTACCGCCGTGCCGAGATCCTCCAGCAGGGTCAGTCCGCACACCAGCCCGATCACGATCAGGGCAGGCAGCAGGCCGTGGCGGAAGTGTCCCAGCCGCTGAACCCTTGTCGCCCCATACCACGCGAGGAAGAGGACCAGCGCCCACTTCGCCAATTCGCTTGGTTGGAAGCCAACGGGGCCAAGGTCGATCCACCGCCGAGCCCCATTGACTTTGCTGCCGATGCCCGGAACCAGTACGACCATCAACAGCAGGACGGCCACGACGATCGCGGTCAGGGCGGGTCCGCGGGATGTCGTCCACGAGGTAGGGAGCGACCGTCCAAGCAGCAAGGCCGCGATCGCCGCGATCGCGAGCAGGGTGGTGCGGTTGGTGGCAAGTTCAGCGAACGAGCCGCCCTGCGTGACCGTCATGCCAGCCGACTGCACAGCCACCGCGCCGAGCGCGAGCAGGGCTGTGGCGACAATCAGCACAACATCACGGGGGGACATCTGGCAGGTGATATCGGCCGCAGCGGACTGCGATCGCCAGTTGTGACTCCGGAGCGGCGATTCTGGGGGTCGAAGCGTGGCTGCTGAACACGGCCCGCTCCCCCGC
>CAYYGU010000013.1:0-23412 GCA_964471525.1 uncultured Isosphaeraceae bacterium | reverse complement strand
TCCCGACAGGGACGGAAGCGGGGATTGTACCCGTATCGGGCTCGGGGGCAAGTCCTGTGGGGTATTGACTCAAAAGTCCGCTTGCCGGGGCGAAGGAAAGCACCCTCCCTTGGTGGGGCTGGGGACAGTTCTCTAGGCCAGCGGGGTCTGGTTGACTCGCAGGCGGCGTGCTAGGGCATCAGCCGCCGATCCAGATTCTTGATCCGGACGCCGCGACCAGGCGTTCCAGGGCCTCCGACGAGTTGCTCCCAGGTCCGCCAAGTCGTTTCAGACGTGACGTGCCCATCAAGGAAGAGCATCAGAGTGGTATCGCCAGCCCCGTAGCGAAAGTCGACCTCCTGCGTATCGGAAAAAACCTCGGCTCCCGGACCCTTGGCGTGGATGCCGCTGTTGGTATCTCCCGGCATGGTGATTGTGAAGGCATCCCGGGTTTTCTGCTCGTACACCTCGTCGTCCTCAAGCGGACCGCCGCCGATCACCTCGCCCCGAAATGAGTCGATCAGATAGAGGCTCCGGGCAGGTGCACGCACCTGCGCGTGGGTCACGAATCGATCCGAGTCGGGGTCACCCGATTCCAAGGTGATATCCGCACGAGAACGCGCGTCGAAGAAGTTGTTGGCGGCGAAGAAGCCCGGAAGATCTTTTTCCCATGCGCCAGCCCCGATCGGCGTGGGAAGGCCCTGTGGTCGCCCTTCGGGATCCGTTGGATACGGCGACAATCCCCTTGTTGACCAATCTGGAAGCAACTGATTGCCGATCGCATTGAACTTTGGGTAGTGGTACGTGTTTGGTGCAGCAGACCGGAGGGGGTTCGCGAACCGGTTTTCGCCATCGCGGTACATCCACCACCCTGGAGCCGCATGACTGTTGGGGCCGTACCCGCCAAAGATGTCATTGGCTCCGACACCCACGACCGAGTGGAGGGATCCGAGCATCCTGTCACCAAGATTGGCATCAACCCACAGAATGTCGGCCCAAGACCCCTGCGCGATGCCATCGGTTCGAGGGTCACTTGGTTGCATGAATGGATTGGCCGTTGGAAGCCATACATCGGCGGTGGGCGTCGCCTGATAGAAGCGTGCTCCGCCAACCGCATGCGCGTCGGTTCCATTCTCGTCGAAGTAGTCAAAGCGAGAGGGCACGACCGTGTCGCGGTGATTGCTGGAGTACTGATCCATCCACTGCGCAATTTGACGAAGGTGATTGCGAGATTTCAGCATCGTCTCGCTGCTTCGACCACTTTGCATCGCCATCGTAAAGATCGTGACCAAGACAGAGATAATGGCCACCACGACCATGAGTTCCACCAGAGTCATTCCGTGTTGTCGGTGTCGTGTGGTCGACACGAAGGAACCTCCTCACCAGCACTGGGAGCATTGACAGGATACGGCCGATTTGCCTCTATGGATGCAGGATGTGAGGACACGCAGAACCACTTTAGCCCAGATTCATGGTCATCAGGAATTCCGCATTGGAGTTGGTCTTCGCTAGGCGGGTTCGCAGCAGTTCCATGGCCTCCACCACACTCATGTCCGAGACAACCTTCCGCAGACGGCCGACGAGGTCGAGTTCTTGCTCGTCGAGCAGCAACTCCTCGCGGCGGGTACCTGAGGCGGGGATGTCGATGGCGGGCCAGATCCGTTTTTCGACGAGCTTGCGCGTCAGGTGCAACTCGCTGTTGCCCGTTCCCTTGAACTCCTCGAAGATCACTTCATCGGCCTTGGAGCCGGTGTCCACAAGTGCCGTGGCGATGATGCTGAGTGAGCCGCCGTCTTCGATGTTGCGGGCCGAACCAAAGAACTTCTTGGGTTTGATGAGCGCGGCGTTGTCCACGCCGCCCGTACCGATCTTGCCCGATCCACTCGCCGCATTGTTGTAGCCACGGGCGAGTCTCGTGATCGAGTCGAGCAGCACGACGACCTTGCCGCCAGCTTCGACCATTCGCCGCGCCTTTTCCATGACGATTTCAGCAACCTGAATATGGCGCGTCGCGTGCTCGTCAAACGTACTGGCGACAACCTCGACCGTATCGGCGGTATTGCGTTTGAAGTCGGTCACTTCCTCGGGCCGTTCGTCAACGAGAAGAACGATGACATGGGCTTCCGGATGATTGGTAGCGATTGCCTTGGTGATCTTCTGAAGCAGCACGGTCTTGCCTGTTCGGGGCGGCGCGACGATCAGGGCACGCTGGCCGAACCCCAGAGGGGCGACAAGGTCGATGACGCGGGTCTCAACAACATCGGGCGTTGTCTCGAGTGTAATCCGCTCCTCGGGGTGCAGCGGCGTGAGGTTCTCGAACGTCGGCAGGTGGGCCGCTTCAGCGGGGTCGGTGCCGTTGACCGATTCAACGCGAAGCATGGCGAAGTACTTCTCGGTTTCCTTTGGAGGACGAATGAGCCCGCTGACAATCTGGCCCCGCCGCAGGCCGAATCGTTTGACTTGAGCTGGACTGACGTACACGTCGTCTGGTGAAGGCAAGTAGGAGTACGCGGGGCTGCGAAGGAAGCCGTAGCCCTCCGGCGAGATCTCCAGTGTCCCCTCACCGATCATCAGACCCTGCTTGGCAGCGCGAGCACGGAGAATCTCAAAGACCAGTTGCTGTTTGGAGAGCGTCGCTGCGTGCTCGATGCCGTCATCTTCGCCAATGGTGACGAGTTTCGGACCCGACATCTTCTGCAGAACCGCGAAGTCGAGCCCGTCCTTCTTGGCCTTCTCGTACTTGGCTCGCGCTTTCGTATCGAGCGTCGACTCGAGTTCACGCGCCTCCTCGGCGAGTTGTTCGTCGGTCGGAACCGATCCGGGTTCAAGCGTGACGACTGGAACGGCCGGCGCATGTCCGGATGGTTTCTTGCGACGGCGACGCTTCTTGGACATCTGTTGTTTCCTCGAACGGTTCTTCTTGCCCTGGCTCTGGTTGCCTTGGTTCTGATTGTTCTGCCGGTCTGGGTGAGCAGACTCGGCGGCTGGCTTCTCGGGGCGAGCGTGGTCTGGTGCTTGGGAAGGTGTCGATGTGCTTGACATACTGAAAAACCTCGAGTGTGACGGGTGTCACTGTTGAACAGACCAACAAACCTGAAGGGGACAGAGCCATCCGGCTGGGGCCGCATCGGGCGGCACTGAGAATACGGAGGATTCTGCGGGGTCAGTCGTGTCGCGGGTGAAGGTGCTTCAGGAGGTCGGCCACCTGCTGGTGGAGCGACTCTGAATCCCCCGCGTTGACAAGCACATGATGGGATCTGATTCGCTTCTCGTCAAGTCCCATCTGTATCGACTCTCGCTTTGCCGCCTCGGCTGCGTCCCAGCCGCTCCGGAGGCGGAGCCGCTCGTACCGGATGGCCTTCGGGGTGTCGATGAAGACGATGCTGTCGCACCATGCGTCCAAGCCTGATTCGAGCAACAGCGGGGCATCCAGCACGATGGCCGTCGCCGACGGATCTGCCTCGGCAACGGCGGCTGCGCAGCGTGAGGCCACCCGGGGATGTACCAGGTCTTCCAATCGTTGAAGATCATTCGAATTGGAGAACACGTGTTGAGCAAGGGTTTCGCGATCGATCAGTCCGTCGCCCCGCAGTACGTGCTCGCCGAGCCACGCCACCAACTCGGTTCGAATCGCGGCCTCATCGAGAACCTCATGAGCAAGGACATCGGCATCGACAACCACACAACCGAGCCGCTGCATACACGCCGCAACGGTGCTCTTCCCTGCACCTATTCCGCCCGTCAGTCCGATGACAGGCGGCTTCTTCATTGAACGATCCGCTCCCAGCTCGTGTCACCGCCGCCGTCCTTGATGGCGATGCCCATCGCGAGCAGTTCGTCGCGCAACTCGTCTGCGCGGCCCCAATCTTTGTTCTCTCTCGCCTCTCGCCTCGCCTGGATCATCGCGTCAATCTCAGCCGTGTCTTCGGTGTCGTGGCCCGAGGTCTCCAATTCCAGAACACCGAGCACACCATCCATCGCGCGGAACGCCGCCAGTTCGTCTTGCCATGTCGATGATGCGGTACCGGCAGGCGGTGCGTCGTCTATGGACATCTCACCAATTCCAATATTGAGCGCCCCGATGGCGCCCGCCACATTGAGATCATCACTCATCGCGGCGGTAAACCGAACCAGCGCTCTTTGCATTGGGCCGGGATCATCGGTTGTCCGATGTGTCGCCGCATGCGTTTCAAGCCATTCTGCCACACGGACCCATCGATCGATCTGCCGCTGCGCATCACGGAGGCCCTGCATCGTGAAGTTCGCATTGATGCGGTAGTGCGTGCGAGTGAGTTCCAATCGAATGGCCGCAGGTGATGCGCCTCTATCGAGCAGATCTCGAATTGTGAAGAAGGTGCCGCTCGACTTGCTCATCTTGGCGCCATTGACCATGAGGTGCCGCGTGTGGAACCAGTACTTCGCAAACGCATCGCACCCGGTCGTGCCTCGTGACTGCGCAATCTCGCACTCGTGGTGCGGGAAGATGTTGTCTTCGCCGCCGCTGTGCAGATCGATCTCGTCTCCCAGAAGCGCCCTCGCCATGACCGAACACTCGAGATGCCAGCCTGGATATCCCTCGCCCCATGGGCTCGACCACCGCATCACATGCGAGGCGTCCGGCTTCCAGAGCATGAAATCGGCAGGGTTTTTCTTGACGGCCTGTGTTGCCATATCCACCCGGCCACCCTGTCCGCTTCGCAGCGCCGCGATGGTATTGCCCGACAGTTCACCATAGTCCGGCCACGATGACACGTCGAAGTACACGACACCATCGGAGGCGTGGTATGCATGGCCACGATCGATGAGCGACTGCACCATGGCAATCATGTGATCGATGTAGCGAGTCGGCCGTGGGAGCCGTTCGGGATGCGCTTCCGCATCGCGGACCACCTTGATCCCGAGCATCCCCGCGTCATCCAGAAAGGCGTCGGCGTAATAGTCGGCGATGGCGCGCGGGTCGGCTGGATCAATGTCAGTACCAGGTGGCAGTGTGCCCGCCTTCTTCGCCTCGGTAAGCCGCCTTGCCGCCACTTGCATCTTGTCTTCTCCCCCACCGTCGGCCACACCGTCCTCGGTCATGTGACCGACATCGGTGATGTTCATGACATGATCAACCTCATAGCCGACCAGTTCCAGGGTGCGACGAAGCACGTCGGCATTGAGGAATGACCGGAAGTTGCCAATGTGGGCAAAGTCGTAGACCGTCGGACCACATGAATAGAACGTCACCCGGCGCCCGTTTGGATCGAGCGGAACGAACGGCTCTTTGCAGCCGTGAAGTGTGTTGTGCAGCACAAGGCCCATCCGCCGCAGGGTACTCCGACGCAGGCGATCTGTAGGATGTCAGCAATGGCTGAATACGATCATGATTGGGCTGGACGGCGGGTGTTGATCACCGGTGGTGCTGGTTTCATTGGCACCCATCTGGTCAATCGCCTTTGCGGGGCCCGAGCCCATGTCCGAGTGCTTGACGATCTCTCAAGCGGATCTGCGAACTGGGCTGACACCGCCGTCGAGTTCATCGAGGGGTGCGTCTGCTCAACCGACACGTTCGAACAGGCCGCAGAGGGCTGCGATGCGATCTTCCATCTTGCGGCCATGGTGTCCATTCCGGAATGCGAGCGATCCCCAGCCCGGTGCGAGCAGGTCAATACCGAGTCTGCGGGGACCGCCGCCGAGATTGGGCTGGCCAGTGGCGCAAGTATCGTGTTTAGCAGTAGTTGCGCAGTCTATGGAGCCAATCCGCCGCTGCCATGTAACGAATCCGCGCCGCTCGATCCCATTTCCGCCTACGGGCGGAGTAAGGCCCGGGCCGAAGATGCCATCTATTCGCGGGTGACTGGGCAGGGCCTCCAGGCAAGTTGCCTGCGACTCTTCAACGTCGTTGGACCAGGGCAGCGACCCGATGTCCCCTACGCGGCCGCCGTGCCCATCTTTGCCACTGCACTGCATGAAGGAAGGCCACTTCACATCCATGGCGATGGCCTTCAAACCCGCGACTTCGTTCCGGTGGAACTTGTGGTCGAAGCGATGATGCGATCGGCCGCAACACCGTGCAATCGATCGGTCAATATTGCAACAGGGAGGCAAACATCATTGATTGAGCTCATCGGCATGCTCTCTCGGGCGATGGGCCGAACGCCGCGGTGCGTCCACGACGAGCCGCGAGTTGGGGACATTCGCCACTCTGTTGGAGACACCACCCTGCTCGAGTCTCTGCTTGATCTCCCAGGACCGTGGGCAGACGGCGAAGCACTCGCCACGACGCTCGCCTCCACCGCCGCGTTCATCGAGCGTCAGGCGGGATCTCCAACACACCCACCATGCTGAGTGCTGCCCGCAGCCACTGCCAGCATCGACCGAGCGGGCGGCTCCCCCATCGACGTCCGCCGCGCTGCTTCAGGATTCACCCTCACCCAGACTTGAACTGAAGACGCGACAGCACCCCATCGAACTGCTCAAGGTCGTAGAACTCAATGATGAGGCGTCCGCGGTCCCGCTTGCGACCCGTCTGGATGCGGACCTTGGTGCCAAGGTGCTCACCCAGTTGCCGCTCGAGATCGTCCAGATGCGCCCGCCCCGTGGCCGTCGTTGGCTTGGCACGGCTCGTCGGATCCGCAGTCCCCTCCAATGCCCGCACTCGCCGTTCTAGTTCTCGGACGCTCCACTCACCCTCGATTGCCTGCCGCGCGACCGCGATTCGATGGTCGACATCGGCAACCCCGAGCAGGCTCCGCCCATGCCCCCCAGAAAGCGCCCCGTGACGAATCAAGGTTCGCACCCCCTCATCCAAATCACACAGCCGAATCTGATTGGTGACCGCCGCCCGCGTCAATCCAACCTGCTCGGCGATCTCCGAATGTGTCAAGCCAAAGTCGTCCTGGAGCGCACGGAACGCGTCGCCTCGCTCGATGGCGTCGAGATCCTCCCGCTGCACATTCTCGATAATGGCCCACTCGGCCGCTGTGCGGTCATCGATGTCGTGAATGACCGCAGGTACGGCCGACAAACCGGCCAGCCGCGCCGCCCGCCATCGCCGCTCACCAGCGACCAGTTCGTGCAGCCCGTCGTCGCCCTTGGGCCGCACCACAATTGGCTGCATGACACCGGCCGCCCGAATCGACGTCACAAGAGGTTCAAGATTCGACGAGTCGGCAGCATGCCGCGGTTGCCTGAGGTTCGGGCGGACCTCATCAACAGGAACACCCACAAGCCCAGCGGCCCCTGGCACGAGTGGCGTCTCCACACCGGTCGCCGCCGCGACAGCCGTGGGGGGGCGAACCTCAACGGGGGACCCGATCATCCCGCTCAGCCCCATTCCGAGTCGCCGCTTTTTCTTTGCCGCCCCCTTCTTTTTCGTCGCAGTCTTCTTCGCTGCCATACATCACCTCCATGCGATTGACGTTGTTGCACACTGACCCCGGCCGGGACACACTCATCTCGACCAGACCTCGCGTGTTGTACCACAGGTTTCACGTGAAACGCCACCGAAGGCACAGCCATTGTTTCACGTGAAACCCCAAGGCCCGCTGACCGTCCGAGAACTCCCCATCGCCCAACCCCCCACACCCCACCAATCCACGGGGGCTCGCCCTGTCCAGTACTGCGTTGTTTGTCCCTAATCTGCGAGGATTACGACGTCATCTGCGGCGATATTGAATGAAACCGCATCGCCGATGGTCGACCGCCTGGCCGCATCCCCGATTTCAAGAACGTCGATCACGGTCCCATCCTGCTCGCCGCACTGGACTGTCAGCCGGCACCGCTCGCCAAGGAACATGCGGCCAATGACGCGGCCCCCAACAGAACCCCCCAGATCGGCCTGTTCGAGATCATCCAATGTCGCCCGAAATGCCTCTGGTCGAATGGAGCAGGTCACATTGCCCGCCTCGGGCAGATCGGCAGGGGCGGAGGTGGACCGAAGTGGCCCCAGTGGCGTATCGAGGGAGACAGACCCATTGCGCTGGCTGCGAATACTTGCTGACACGAGATTGGTGTCACCAAGAAACTCCGCCACAAAGCGGGACTCAGGGCGGCCATACATGCCCTCGGGCGTGCCGCACTGTTGAATCTGCCCGTCCCGGAGCAGGGCGATGCGGTCGGCCATCGACAGGGCTTCCTCCTGATCGTGGGTCACATAGACGCCGGTGAGACCGTGATCCTTGCAAATCCGCCTGATTTCGGCTCGCATTGACTGCCGAAGTCGCGCGTCGAGATTGCTCAGCGGCTCATCGAGCAGCACCACGCTTGGCTCCACGACCAGTGCCCTCGCCAGTGCGACCCGCTGTTGCTGGCCGCCTGAGAGTTCGTTGGGCCGCCGATCGCCCAAGGCGCCCATGTGCACAGCCTCCAAGGCCTCGTTGACCCGCCGATCCCGCTCCTGCGAGGAGACTTTGCGGACCTCAAGCCCGTACGCGACGTTTTGCCGGACGCTCATGTGCGGCCAGAGGGCATAACTCTGAAACACCATGCCCGTCTGCCGCTTATTGGCAGCCAGCCAGGTGACATCGGTGTCATTGAAGAACAGGCGGCCCTCGCTGGGCTCCAGAAAGCCCGCCACCATTCGCAGCAGGGTGGTCTTGCCACATCCAGAGGGTCCGAGCAAGAAGAACAACTCCCCCGACTCGATGGTGAGATCGATGCCGTCAACCGCGGTCACCGCGCCGTACCGCTTCACAATGCCATCCATTCGAATCGTGGTCATAGGCGAGAGAGCATACAGGCGGCGACGCGTTGGGGGTCGGTGGGAGCGGGCCGGGGGAGCGATGGGGGGCTTGCGCACCGGGGAGGCAGTGGTCGATAGCATGAGTGTGATGGCACCGACGGCACAACACCTTGAGCAGCTCCGAGGGTGGCGGGTCAAACCGCCGCGAACGGCGTGCTTCTCACAACTCCTGCCGAAGCTTCAACGACAACTCACGCGTACCCAAAAACAAGTGGGGGCCTTCGCCGATGCGTGGGACACCTGCGTACCCGCGGGGCTGCGAGATCGCTGCCGCGTCGAGACGATGCGAGGCGGCACGGCGCGTGTGACGGCCAGTTCATCGGCGATTGTTTTTCAACTCGATCGTGCGCTGCGAAGTGGATTGCTGCGCGAACTTCGTGCTGCGTGCAGCACCACGATCACACGGGTCGATGTCAAAGTCGGTCATGTCCCTCGGGCAACGACCAGCAACGACTGATCAACCGACCACGGCGATCGACAACTCTGGTGGCACCTTCATCGGACGACCATCTGTTCCAACGCACGCCAGTACCGTCCGCGCTGTCGCCAACACGTCTTCGCCGCGACGCAACGTGTATCGATGCTCAATTTTGACATGCCCACAATCCACAAGGCGTGTCTCAAGATCAAGCAGATCGTCGTACCGCGCAGGGCGCTTGTAGGTCACTTCCAGAGTGACGACTGCCAAGTAGATGCCATCTTTTTCGAGCGACGTGTACTCGACTCCTGCCGCCCGAAGCAATTCGGTGCGGCCCATTTCAAACCACACCGGATAGGCACTGTGATGCGCCACGCCCATCGGGTCGCATTCAACGTATCGCACTCGCACACTGGTTGTTCCCATCATGTTCGTACTTGCCCCTCTCTTTGGAAAAAAGCACCCGCTGTTCTATGGCGAACCATCACTCTTCGCCGCAATGATTGTCAGCTTGTTGGATATGTTGATGATCACTGCGATCAGACCGCAGTACATGAACGCGATCAATACTCCCAGAATGCAGCCTACTATCGCGCCAATAAGAGCGCCCACCGCGGGAGCGGGACCGGCACCGGGTCCAGCCCCAACCTGCTCAATTCCACTACTCATACCGCCAATGGCTCCAGCGATGGTACAGAGGACAATGACGACATAAAACGCCACCGCATTGAGTACGCTCACCACGGACGCAAGCTGCTCATTCATTTTCACATGCCACGACGACCCCGTCCGATCCCTGCCGCGTACCGCGGCGGGAGACGGCTTGATCTGGCCGGCTGTCTCTGCCGCAGCGACTGCGGCAGGTGCCGCCTCCTGCGCTTGGACACGACTGCGTTCGCGCCGAGACGCGCGTTCGGCCTGTTTCTGAATGTCGGCACGCTTCTGATCAGCACAGTGCCGCTTCCACTCCGCCAACTCCCGCTCGCCCGGAACGCCGATTGTGGATCCACACGAGGGACACTCCGTCGATTGCCCTGCTTCATCCAGCGACGCCACCAGACCTCCGTGGCACTGTTCACATCGAAACGACACCGTCGGCCTCGAACCCGACAGGCCCTTGATCTTGTACTTCATCGCGTACCTCCCGGGGTATTCCCCATATGCGCTCTGGCACTCTACTTGCCAATACAGAAACTCGCAAAGACGCGAGCCAGCACATCGTCCGGAGAAGTCTCGCCGGTGATGGCGCCCAGATCGTCGAGGGCCTGCCGAAGGAGGGCGGCAATCTCGGCGGGGCGATCCGGTCCGGTGGTGGGGGAGTGTTCGGGTAGCAGTTCGTTCGCGGCGGTGATGGTGAGACGTGCTTGCTCGATCAGACCACGCTGCCGCTGGGTGACAACCAACCGCTGCCCGGCTGGACTGGTTGCGCGGCGTCTCAGCGCCTCAGCAATGATGCAACGCACTCGGTCCACATCATCTGGGTCGAAGGCGCACACATCCAGCTTGCCATGATCGGTCTCGGGCCGCAGGTCTCGCTTTGTTCGCAGATGCACCGAACCAGCGGGAGGCGCATTGCCCTCACCTGGGCTGCACCACACCACCACATCGGATTCGTGCTGGGCTGCGAGGGCCGGAGTGGCCGCGCCGTCTTGATCGCCGGGTGTATCAACCAGCAACACCTCATGATCGCCAATCTTCGTCGCCTCGACGATGGCGTCACGGGTTGTCCCCGCGAGATCGTGCGTGATCACCCGGTCTCGGCCAAGCAACGCATTGAATAAGGTCGACTTGCCTGCGTTGGCGGGTCCGCGAAGGACGACCCGCGGCCGGACATCGGTGGATTCTTCTCCTGAGCCGCCACCCGCGTGTTTGTCCAGCCGTTCCGCAAGACTTCGCAGGCGACCGCGAAGCGAGCCGGTTGTCATCACCACAACATCTTCCTCGTCGGAGAAGTCGATGCCCGCTTCCACCAGCGCCAGCACATCGGCGAGCGCATTGGCGATGGGCGAGATGGCGGCGCCAGTCTGTCCTTCAAACGCGTGGTGTGCCGCCTCCAGTTCCTCGTCGGAGCGTGCTGCGATGATCGATGCCACCGCCTCGGCGCGGTCAAGCGAGAGACGCCCGTGATGCCACGCCCGAAACGTGAACTCACCTGGAAGCGCCCTTCGCACAGACAGACCGTCCGCGCGACCCAATTCAATCAACCGATCGACGGTTCCTTCGAGCAGCAGTGGATTCCCGGGAAGTTGCACCTCAAGAACATCTTCGGTCGTGTACGAGCGGGGTCCCGGCATGAACAGCACCACCACCGGCAGTGACCAGCCGCCCAGGTTCAGCCTTGTTGTATGCACTTCTCTCGCGTCGAGGTCGATGCCCTCGCACACCCGCATCAGGACATCCGCAGCCTCGCTGCCGCTGAGCCGAATCATCCCCAGCGCAGAAGGCCCAGGTGGCGAGGACACGGCAATGATGGTGCTGTCAAGATCCATGGTGGCGCACCCTGACCAGCACAGGCATCACTTGCGCTTCTTGAAGTTCTTCTCAGGACCCTTGTTTTTCTTCTGCTTCCGTCGGTCCATCATCTTCGCATAGGCGCGAGACTGCGCGTCCTTTGCGGTACGCCCACCTGTGGCGGCGGGCTTGGCCTTGGGCGCAATTGTGTCAAGATCCATTGCATCCACCTGCTTGCGGATGTGCCGGCTCTCCAGAATGCCGACGGTGCTTGACGTCAGGATGTACAGCGTCAGCCCGGAGGGCGCGCTGTAGAGCATCACCGGGAAAAGAACCACCATCATCACCCGCATGATCTTCTGTTGCGTCTCCTGCTCGGGCGACATGCTGGTCTGCGGCGTCATGTACTTTTGCTGGAAGAAGAAGACGGCGCCCATCAGCAGCGGAAGCAGATTGATGCCGGTGATATTCCACAACAGAAACTTGAACGGCTCTGATGCTTCCCAGAAGAAATGATCGGGCGATGCGAGGTCCGCGAGGAAGGGCCAGTTCCAGAAGTTCTGGAACACGCCCCAGAAGGCAGGCTCCTGCCGAAGATCGAACGAAAAGTACAAACCAGCGTACAAGGCCACCCAGATCGGCATCTGGAGAAACATCGGCAGACATCCGAGCATCTGGAGCGGGTTGATGCCACGTTCGCGGAACAGACGCATCTGCTCTTCCTGCATCTTCTTCTTGTCACCGCCATACTTCTTCTGAAGCTTGTCCATCTCCGGCTTGAGCCGCTGCATCTGCTTGCCAAATTTCTGCATGCCCATCTGGCTGCGACGCGTGATCGGATGGAGCAGTGTCCGCACACAGATCACCAGCAGAATGATGGCAATCCCCCAGTCAAAGACAACCCAGTGGTCGAAGAAGGCCAGCACAGCCAGCAAGATGTGCGCGAGCCACTGAAACGTGCAAATGGCGCAGAAACTCGACATCTGATACAGGATGAGACCCTGCATATTCAGTGCCTTGTAGGGCTGTTGCCCAGCGAGAATGGACTTCTCCAGAGGACCTGCGTACACGCCCATGGACAACGACTTGGTGTCGCCAGCCTTCAAGACCGCAGCCGGACCGGAGGGCGGCGGCCACACCAAACCGGTCAGAATGACCGCCTCGTCATTGATCGTTGTTGTGTACCGAGTGATCTCCGAAACAACATGCTCGAACGACAGATCACCCCGGCCCTCTGCATCAAGGAGCGGGTGGATCGCCAAGGCGAAGTACCGATTGGTCGATGCGAACCACGACAGTTCGAATCCTTCTTCGCGGGACACATCGTTCGGCCAGAGGACCGGCGAGTTGTTCTCTTTCGTGACATCTGTCAATTCCAACAGCATGGTGCCATCGGCGACCACGCCAGCGAGACGATCCGGATCGTTCTTCTTCCCAAGCAAATACCCAAACCGCATGCGGCGGCGGTCCATGTATCGGCTTCGGTCCGGGGTCAGATTGGGCGGCCCGTATTGCGACCAGCGGATTTCCAGATCCACGCCCGAGACATTGATGATCCGCTGCCCGAGTGTGATGTCCCACTCGTCCAAACTCCAGTGGCGTTCAACGCGGATGATCGGCTCGTCGGCGGCGTTGCGGACCTCGGCCACGAATGATCCTGGACCGGTCGGCTTCCAGCACTCCGCCGGCACGAGATTCAGTTCGGTTGTTCCGACGGTGACGCTGCGGGCAGCAAGCAGAGGAATGGTGACCAGCTGAGGCGGACTGCCCATTGGTACCAGCGACTCTTTGGCAAGAATCAGTCGATCTTCGTGCGGCGGAAGTGCAATCGCATCGGCACGGTCGGTTCCACGCGATGCGAACCATTCGCTGGCTTGTCGTTTGGCCGCCGCGGTCGTCCAGATGTTGGCAAAGGGAATCTCGACGATGCCCGCGCCCTGCTTGCTGAACTGCAACCGCATTCTGGCCTGTGCGGGGTCGTCCAGCCCGCCGAGCATGGGAAGCGGATCCGCGGAGGGGTCTCTTTGGTGCAGGACAACGTGTAGACCGTCAAGAGCGCGATCGCCGCTCGTTGCCGGGGCCGGGGCCGGGGCAGGGGCCGGGGCAGGGGCCGGAGCAAGCGGTTTCGCCGGGTCTGGTTCGGCTGCAGGCGCCGCCGCGGCCGAAGCCTGCTCGGAATCGGTTGGTGTGGAATCAGGTTCAACCGCAGGGGGCTGCACCTCTTCGGTCGGCGTGGCGACCGTCGCATCGACGCCACGACCTGAGCGAGGGGCCGTCGCGATCAGAATGATGATCAGCAGGATGAGCAAGCCCGCGCCAATCGGTATCAGCCGACGAAGCCGCGCTGCCGCTTCGGCGCGGGGATCATGAGAGCCGCCGGACTTACCCATACATCAGCGCCCCTCGATCAGCCGGTCGCCCAACCAGTTGGTCAGTTCGGGTATCGCGTAGATCTTCTTGACAACAGCATCAACGTCGTACTCAAGCCTGAAGAACTCAACAGTCTTGGCTTCTTCATCGAGAATGGCATAACTTGACCGTGGGTCCAGATCCCGCGGCTGCCCCACGGAGCCCGGATTGATGATGCACTTGTCCTCGCCGGTGAACTTCCACGTCTGATTGTCCATATCCTCGGGACCATAGAAATCTGGTTCATCTGTGAAGACACCGGGCACGTGCGTATGGCCCACCAAGCAGTAGGTGGGAACATGCTCGAACAACTGCTTCATTTTCACCGGAGAGTTGATGGCATCCTCGGGGAAGATGTACTCGTTGATGGGTCTGCGGGGTGAGCCGTGCACACACAGGAAGTCATCGAAACTGGTTCGCACGCGAAGACGACCAAGAATCTCCCAGCGGCGAGCTGCGGCTTCTTCATCTTCCTCACGATCCAATTGGTTCCGCGTCCAATAGGCCGCCTGCTCCGCCGCCGCATTGAAGTTGGTCGGCTCGTAGATCGCCCCATAATCGTGGTTGCCCATCAGGGACCACTCACACCGCTCCGCGACCATATCCACACACGCTACGGGGTCCGGGCCGTAGCCAAGAATGTCTCCGAGGCTGATGATGCGGTCGACCGTCCGGCGATCAATATCGTCAAGGACGACGTTGAGCGCATCGAGGTTGCCATGAATATCGCTAATCAGTGCGGTTCGCACGGTGAATCCTGTTCTGAACCTCGCGTGGAGGATCGGGGATCGTACTTGCAGGGCCATGGAGCCGTCAACGCATGCCCGCCACCGGTGGCGGCGTGGTACCTCCCGGGGGCACGGCTCCGGTAGAATCTCGCCCTTGGTGGGTTGGAGACCCACGAAACCGTCCCTGAAACCATCTTTGGGAGCCATCACGTGGCATCTGAGAAGCACTTCGACCTCGTGGTCATCGGCGGCGGCCCCGGCGGCTACGTCGGCGCCATCCGCGCGGCCCAATTGGGCATGAAGACGGCGATTATTGAGCGGAACAAACTCGGCGGAGTCTGCCTCAATTGGGGCTGTATCCCGAGCAAGGCACTCCTGCACAATGCCGAACTCTGGTCCGAAGCGGTGACGCACGGTCAAGACTGGGGCATCCACTTCGAGAAGGTGACTCAGGACTGGTCCGCAGTCATCGCCAAGAGCCGAGGCGTGACCGACAAACTCAATAAGGGCGTCGGCTTCTTGATGAAAAAGAACGGCATCACGCATCTTGAAGGGCATGCCCGAATCGTCGCTGGACGCGCTGGCAATGACCCCTGCCGCATCGATGTGCTCAATGCGGATGCCGATTACTACCACGGCACCGGCGATGGTGTGCAGCAGCAGATCACCGCAGACCGCATCATTGTCGCTACGGGCGCCGCCCCACGCGAATTGCCCTTCGCGCCGTTCGACCACGAGCGGGTCTGGAGTTCACAAGATGCCATGACCGCGCCGAGTCGCCCCGAACGGCTCATCGTCGTTGGAAGCGGCGCCATCGGAATGGAGTTCGCCTGGTTCTACAACGCAATGGGCAGCAGTGTCACCGTTGTCGAGATGCTCGACCGGATTCTCCCCGTCGAGGACGAAGATGTTTCGAAGGAGGCCCTCAAACTCTTCAAGAAACAAGGTATTGCCTTCAGGCCTGGGCACGTCACGACCGCCATCGATACTCATGGATCAGGCGTCAGTGTGACGATCGCCGACGCCGCCGATGAGTCCAAGACCGAAACACTCGAAGGCGATGCCGTACTTGTAGCTATTGGTGTCACGGGCCGATACGACGGGCTCTTTGGCGAAGGCGTCAACGTGGACATCGAAAAAGGCCACATCAAGGTCGCATACCGCGGTGTGAATGAACCAACCTACGAAACGTCGCTGCCGGGTGTCTACGCCATCGGCGACATCATCGGTCCGCCGTGGCTGGCGCATGTCGCCAGCGAAGAAGCCGTCGCCTGCGTCGAGCGGATCGCTGGACACCACACGCTCGGTGTTGACTACAACTCCATTCCAGGCTGTACCTATACCAGCCCTCAAATCGGATCGGTCGGTTTGACCGAAGCCGCCGCGCGGGCAGCGGGACACGATGTCAAGATCGGCACGTTTCCGCTCACAGCGCTCGGCAAGGCAATTGCCACCGGTGCCGCCGAAGGCTTCGTGAAGATCGTCGCGAGCGAGCCGTGGGGTGAGATCCTCGGCGCCCACATCATCGGCAAGGATGCCTCCGAACTCATCCACGAGTTCTGTCTGGCGATCCGACTCGAAGCGACCGCCGAAGACATCATCTCGACAATGCACGCCCACCCCACCATGTCCGAGGCCCTCCACGAAGCCGCCCTCGGACTCGATGGCCGCGCACTCCACGCCTGAGGATTCCGCCTCTCTCTTCTATTGCGATGGCGGCCCCACCATCCGCCCAGTCACCAATGGTTGCAGTGGCCAGGCGATGGCAACCTCCCGCAGTTCGTCGATGGTGATGGCGTTGATGCGAGAGAGTTCATCCTCGAGTGGTATGTACACGCCCGTTGTAGAAATCATGCGGCCGAGCCGCTGCATTCTTCCGGCTGGCAACTCTGATGCCACCGTCACCGCGGTGCGAACCATTGCCCGGGCGACAACAAGATCATCCTCGGTAATGGAATCAACCAATTCGTCATGCACGGTTCGCATCGTCGCCCCGACAGATTCGACGCGTTCCGGCTCGCACACGGCCCAAGTGACGTACCTCCCACACCGATCGTTTCCCTCGTACTCGGAATAGGCCTCCTCGGCATGGCCCGGGTCGACCAGCGCCCAGTGCAGACGGGAACCTTCGCCGCGACCGAGGATCCACGAGAGAATCCCCGCGGCATAGCGGCGATCATCCTGAAAGGCCGGCGCCGGCGCAATACCGAGAACATAGGCCGCGGAAATTCGATCGTTCTGTGTTGTGAATCCCTGCTCCGAATGTGTCATCTCATGCGCTGCGCGTTCGGCTCCGGTGCGCGGCCAGCCATCACACAGTGATGCCGCCAACTCGCAGGTCTCATCGAATTCGACCTTCCCCGACACGGCCAGCACGATGTTGTCGGCGCCGTACCGGTCGGCGTGCCACGATCTCATGCGCTCCGGCGTCACGGCCCGCACGGTCTCGGCCGTCCCCAACACGCGATGCCCCATCGGATGTGAACCGTAATACGTCTCCGCCACCTTCTCCCACAACTGCCAGAACGGCTGATCCTCGTACATCGCGATTTCTTCAACAACCACCTCGGCCTCATCGCTCAGATCATCCGCCCGCAGTGCTGGACGCATGATGTCCGCGAGGATCGTCAATGCCGGGTGGAGTACTTCTGGGAGACCATGCACATGAAAGGCTGTCGTCTCGTGTGAGGTATACGCGTTGTGGTGTACACCAAGTCCGTCAAACGCTTCGTCGATTTCCTCGCCGCCTCGCGTATCGGTGCCCTTGAACACCATGTGCTCAAGGAAGTGACTGATGCCCATGAGTTCATCCGGCTCGTCGCGAGCGCCGCTTCGCACGAAGAACCCCGCCGCGGCCGAGGCCGCCTCCGGATCGATCTCGCCGACAACACGAAGGCCGCTGGGAAGCACATGCTCGCGATACTGAATAGGCATGCCTGAAGGATAGAGCAGAAGCGAAACCAACAACCAGTTCAAGCGATCTCCGGAAAGGCGTGCCGCATGGCCTCGGTGTGTTCCCCGATCAGGTCTCGCACATACACGGCCAGCAACCCACTTGCCCGAGCAGCGGATGGGCCGTCCGATGTGTGTCCGCCCGCTGCGAGGGAATTCAGCAATTCGACCGTTTCTCGCCGCACTCGCCAGTCGCCCTCACCCGGAATGGCAACCACGCCGCCAGCGGCCGAGCGAAAGCCAAGAACCTCGGCGTCCTCGGGCAACATCCCACCCGCGACCGCGTCGCGCTCGACAACCGGACGCCATCCGACGGCTTCCAAGAGCTTCCACTGAAACTTCAACAGGTGCGTGGGCGGCGAGTCGGCGAGGTCGCTCAGCACCCGATCGAGGGCGTCAAAGACCGCTGGGTGTGGGTCCTGGTCGGTCAGCAACCGTGAAGTCAGATCGACTGCATAGATGGCAGCCCGATTCGCCGATGCATCCTGCCGCGTCGGCCAGTACACCTCTTCAAGCATCCACTCGGTCAGAATCGCCAGATCGCGGCCAGCCTTGACCATCCATCCCAAATGACCCCGAGTAAGCGGCTCGAATCCGCCCGAGAACGTCCCACCAGGCCGAATCGCCCCCTTGGCAAGGCCACGCACCAAGCCATGTGTCCGCGAGAGTGCCGAGACGGTGTGTGACGTCTCTGAGTACTCCCAGCGTCGAAGGACAATCGCAACATCGGTCAGGCGAGCCATAGGCGAAGTGTAGAGGGTCAGGTATCAGAGCCCCGGTGCCTGCACCCTTCGCCTACACTCGCAGTATGAGTGGACGCAGGCGTGTTGTTGCCATTATCAATCAGAAGGGGGGCGTCGGGAAGACGACCACAACGGCCAACCTCGGCGCCGCACTTGCCCGATCCGGGCTTCGCGTCTGCCTGATCGATCTTGATCCGCAAGCGCATCTCTCCCTGCATTTTGGCATTCGACCCGCCCCCGACGATGCCACGGTCTATGACCTGCTGCTCGATGCCGATGCGGATGCTGCCGACATCGCCATATCGGTCGAGCCGAGGCTTGACCTCATCCCCGCCGAAACCGACCTGGCTGCCGTCGAGACCGATCTGGCCTCCCTCCCGGACAAACAAGACCGTGTGCGCTCCGCCCTCGACGCGCGGGGCGATCGGTGGGATGCGGTCCTCATCGACTGCCCGCCGAGTCTGGGCATCTTGACAATCAACGCGCTTGCGGCAGCCACCGAAGTATTCGTGCCGATGCAGGCGCACTTTTTGGCGCTCCAAGGCGTCGGCAAATTGCTGGAAACGGTTGGATTGGTGTGCGGATCGGTCAACCCATCGCTTCATGTCACCGGCATCGTCTTGTGCATGCACGAGTCGCAGACAACGCTGGCGCGGGAAGTGGTCGAAGATCTCGAAGCCTTCTTGGATGGATGCCGCGAACAACCTGTCCCGTGGAGCAGTTGCCGCGTTCTTTCGCCACCTGTGCGGCGGAACATCAAACTCGCGGAGGCCCCATCCTTCGGGCAATCCATCCTTGCCTATGACGCCGGTTCCCACGGAGCCGCCGATTATCTGGCACTCGCCGAGTCGGTGACACAATTGTGGCGAACACCAGCCAGTGAGGTCGAGGTCAAGGGCGATGCATCCGCTCCCGAAGGCGCCGACTCCGTTGGATGAGCCTGCTCCCGCTGCGATCCGGTCATGGCGGTGGTTCTTCTCGCTGTACTTCGTCGCGCTGACGCTCGGAACACACTGGCCACGACTCGATCCGCTCGGTCCCGAACACACTCCCCCTGACAAACTGATGCACTTTCTGGCATTCGGAATACTGGCTGTTCTACTGGAGCGAACCCGGTGGCTGCCACGTGGATGGATGGCCTTCGTGTTGGTCGGGCTGTGGATTCCGTTTGATGAGTGGACGCAGGACCTCCTCTCGCCGTGGCGGAACTGGACACATGCGGATGTACTGGCCGGTCTTGAGGGCTTGATCGCCGCCGCGATCTTCACCACGAGCCTGTCTCCTCCTGCCGCGTCCAAGGCGGGAGGACCATGGCGGTCGGCCATCAAGACCTTCGACCGCCTCATCGAGCGCGGCGCAGGAGGTCGGTCCGTACTGGCTCTTGGAGCCGCAATCACGGTGATCCTCTTTCCGCTGCTGTACTTTGCGGTGTGGGGTGTCCTGCATCGCTCATGGGGTGTGGGATGTGCATTCGCATCGCTGGCAATCGCTGCCGCCATCACCCTGCCCATGGGCTTTCGCGCTTGGAAGCGAGCGGGGGGGCCAAACTGGCCGACGCTCGGCGGCGGGGCGTGCGTGTGTGCGATTCTGGCTGTCGCCGTAGGCTGGTTCGCCGGCGATCAACTGTCCGCTGGCGGTCTGCATGGGCTGGTTGCGCCGACGGCCATTCTGCTTGGAACCTTGTCTCTGTCTGTTTCGTTGCGGCAGGCATGGATGAAGTCCGAAGGGCTCACCCATGAGTGATGGACTTGAGCGGAACACCCGCACCGTCATGGTGCTGACCGGAATCAGTCGCGTCGCGGGGTTGGCGCGAGACGCCACAGCCAGCCGTTTGCTGGGAACAGGCGATGCGATGGGCGCGTTTTGGCTCGCATTCCTCATTCCCAATCTGTTTCGACGTCTCTTCGGCGAAGGCGCGTTGTCGGCGGCGTTCCTTCCAACCTACCAGCGGCTCGTCGATGAAGATCCCCGCCGCGCCGCGGCACTTGCTGGCGGACTGATCGGCGGACTCGCGGTCGTGCTCGGTGCCATCGTTGTGCTCGGCGAAGCCGTGTTGTTTCTCGTCTCAAGTTCACTCGATCACACCAGCCCCGCCATCTGGCTCACGATGATCACGCTGCCCTACATGCCACTGGTGTGCTTGGTGGCGATCATCGGCGCGATGCTGCATGTGCATGGACGATTCGGTCCGACGGCTGCAGCGCCTTTGATACTCAATGGATGCCTGATCGCCGCAGCACTGCTGGGGTGGTGGTGGTTCGGCACAAGCAATCCGAAATCCCGTATCTGGGTCGTGTCGATCATGGCAGGCAGCGTGATGTTTGCAGGCTGCCTTCAACTCGCGTGGTCGGTGCTGACGCTCCGAGGACAGGCGAACCTGCAATTGGACCTCGCGTCTGCGATGTCGCCCATGCGGGATGTCATTCGCCGCGCCGGCCCGATGATATTCGGCCTCGGTGTGCTCCAGATCAACACGTTGTTCGACGGCCTCATTGCCTCGTACCCGCTGCTCTTCGGTGACACCATTGCAGGGCGGGTGTACCCGCTCGACGAGCAAGCCATGGCTGTCATCTCGTTTGCGCACCGTCTCTATCAATTCCCGCTCGGCGTATTCGGCATCGCAGTCGCCACTGCAATCTATCCACTACTGGCGAAACGAGGCAATAACTCCGATTCCTTTGGTGAAACCGTCCGCCGAGGTATTCGCTTCGTCCTGTTCATTGGAGTTCCTGCAGGCATCGGGTTGATGGTTGTGCGGGAACCGCTCACCGCCGTGATTCTGCAAGGTGGCAACTTTGGTGTGCAGGACACTGATCGTGTGTCCTTCGTCCTGCTCGGCTACGCAGCAAGCGTCTGGGCCTATGCGCTGGTGCAGGTGCTGACCCGCGCCTTCTACGCTCGGGACGAAGTGATGACGCCCGTGCGCATCGCCATGGTGATGGTCGGACTGAACCTCCTGCTCAACCTCACGCTCATCTGGACGCCACTCCGAGAGGCTGGCCTTGCATGGTCAACATCCATCTGCGCCGCCATTCAGGCTGTCGTGATGCTCTGGGTACTGCAGAGACGAGGCCTCTCACTGCGCAGTGATGGAGTGCCGCGGGCGGTGATGCAGATCGTCGTCCTTACGGCCATCATGGCCCTGAGCGTCTGGACTGCCGACTGGATGCTCGGAGACTCAATCGACTGGTGGGCGTCGCTGATCAAACTGCTTGTGCTGGTCAGTATCGGTGGGGCGGTCTACATGCTTGGTGCGGTGACCATGCGGATGCGAGAACCCCGATGGATACTCGGTCGCGGAAACGACCCTGTCGGGTGATTTTCGAGTCGCGGAAGAGGGATCTTGATGCGTAGTACGAGGCCAAAAACCGGCCTTGAATCATTGAACCCCTGTTGACCGAACTTTATTGACAGTTCAGGCTTGATCTCGGTGGCTATGCGCCCACACTGAGGGGTGGCTTTTTGCTCATGAGAGCATCCGGTTCAGGAGAGTTAGGTTATGAACAGGAGATCCATTGCACCATCGGTAGCGATCGTGATTGCAATGATCTCACCGGTCACCCTCGCTCAAGAGACAGAAACCGAAGTGGGTCGTTTTCAACCCCCTCAAGCCAGCGTGGGAGATCAACTCGGCACATCGGTCGCTGTTGATGATGGCATCATCGTCGTCGGTGCGCCCTACTCCGATGAGGTCGCGAACAACGCGGGCCTGGCCTTCGTCTGGGAGTGGAGTGACGTGGACTGGCAGTTGATCGGACCGATTCAACCATCAACACTCAATGCCGAGGACAACTTCGGAACATCGGTCGCAGTCAGCGGCGAGTGGATCGCCGTTGGCGCACCATTTGATGATGACCAGGGCACGACTGCCGGAGCGGTGTATATATTCCATGTTTCGGAGGGTGTGATTACATTCACCGAGAAACTCTATGATGATTCCCCAGATGCAGGAAACCAGTTCGGCGCGTCGGTCGCCATGGATGGTTCGACGCTCGTGGTTGGAAGCCCGCAAGCCGATGTCTTTAACTCCAACGATGGTTCGGCAACGGTCTTCGTTCTCTCTGGGTCATCGTGGGGGTATGAGACCACTGTGACAAGCCCGATAGGGTCGTACGGGGAGTACATGGGAACCAGCGTCGATGTGTCCGAGAGTTGTACGCAAGGGACGACAATCCTTGTCGGTGCGCCTGGTGCCGACGGAACCGGGATGGTCTATGTGTACTACGACGACGGAGCCAGTTGGCAATCGGGAGGTATCATCGAGTCGGCGAGTCCTGGATCTGGGTACTTGTTCGGACACTCGGTTTCGATCGACGGTGATACAGCCGCCGTCGGCGAGCCGGGATCGGATGAACTTTTTGTCAACGCTGGTGCCGCACAGGTATTGAAATACATATCCGGTATCGGCTTCACGTCGATCGCCCAGTTGGAACCCACGGTCATTGCCGCCTCCGACTACATGGGATCAAGTATTTCGGTCGCTGGAACCGATGTCTTGGTCGGTATCTCACAGGGTGAGGGGGGCGGCCCCAATACCGGCCGGGCTGACCTCTGGGAGGTCAACTTCAGTGGTGGATACACCCATTCCAAGATCTATGAAGCCAGCGATCTGACAGGAACGGATGTGGGCGGCCTTGGTCAATCTGTCGCCCTCTCATCAAGAGAAGCTGTAGTCGGTGCCCCTTATTACGATGGCGGCACGGGCAAGGCCTATACCTTCAGCAACCAGCGGTACTGGTTGACTGCCAGTGGAGGGAATTGGATTGATGGCCTCAATTGGACGGGCGGACGTGTCCCTGACAACGAAAGTGCCATCTACTTTGGTCTCAACGACACACTTTCGGTGAACATCGACAACAACAACAATGCCGAGGGTGACAGTCTCAACTGCTTTGCCGGAGATGTCACCATTCTGGACGGTTCGGGGGGTGGACTGGGTTCCCTGAACATCCATGGTGAAACGGGAGATGCCCTGTCTATCGCATCCAATACCAGCAGCCCCGTCTC
>CAYYGU010000012.1:11000-24342 GCA_964471525.1 uncultured Isosphaeraceae bacterium | reverse complement strand
GAAGCAGATCGGCCTCCCCCCACGGCACCACAGGCGGCACACTGGCCCGCTCTTGATCGTTGCTTGGGCGAGAGAACACGATCTGCACCCCCGCCCGGCGGCCCGGACCAATGGGAGTGGGGTCCACCGAAGATTCGACGTGGTATCCGGCAGCGACCGCGGCACGCTCCAGCAGATCACCAACGACGCCGCGCCCTGCGCCTCGGAAGCCCGCCAGATGGGCATACCACACAGGCTGGCTGGCATGCAGATAGTCGGGCTTCCGTGGGGGCTCACCCACGCCGCCTCCTCGGCGAGGTGGCTGCGTGCGGTGGACTTCCACCTGCTCGACCAGCGGGTGAATCCGCCCACCAAGCCGCGGTGGCCACCGAAGGGGAACGGTATCGACGCCGGTCGTTGTCTTGGCAGCGGCCACTTCCTCAACGGCTCTCAATTCGCGGCGTTTCATTCCTGCCGGTTGGCGAATGACACACGCTCGGTCGGCTGGCCAGGTGATCCGCTGAATCTGTTGATAGCCGATTCGATCGATGTCCCGTATTCCTCGCTCGATCGACGCGGCATCAAAGCGTGGGGGTGGTCCGTCCTCGACAATCAGCACGGTCAGCCCGTCGAAGAGGCTTGCTTCCCGGAGAATCCGGTGCAGTTCGCCCACAGGGCGGCGAACAACCCGCAGACGCGCTGCCTCCGCCGATGGAATCGCGCCGACCACCATCCCTTCCAGATCCCCTCCACGTGGCGGCAGCCCGGCCGCGATCACCACGAGCCAGGAGCCACCATCGGCCGCCGCCTGGCGAACCGCCGCCGCGCCATCACGCCTGAATTGGGCCTCCGGCCACACCTCCGCCATCACCACGCGTCCCTCGCGTGGTCCGAACCAGCGACCTTCCACCCACCAGCGAATCGGCTCGGCTGCGGCCCCCACCTCCTCGTCGCCCTCATCCTCTTCGATGTCCATCTCGCCGATGGCACGCTCGAGTTGCTGACGCAACTCGGCCGCATGGCCGCGGTCGTCCAAGAGTGGGTGGTCCACATGCAGCGGGATCGGCGGAGGCGGCGGCGCGAGCCGAACGGCAAGTGGCGCCCCTGAAACCAGCCCCTCGATCAACGGGGCCATCGCTCTGGCCAGCACTGAAGGATGCACGAGCCTTCGCGGTGAGGGCCCATCGGGCAGCACCTTCCCCCACACCAAGGCAGGCTCGCGGCCCTCCTGGGTGAGCCGCTGAGCGAGGCGAACCAGCCGCGTCTCTACAACCTGCCCTGGCGGCTCAAGCACCACCACCGAGCGGCACCGCAGCATGAGCCGCTCCAAGGCCGCCTCATCAACAGGATGTGTCAATGGAAGGTGCAGCGTGGGCAGGCGGCCCTCGACGCCCAGAATCACTTCGAGTCGCTGTACCGCCCGGTCAGCTTGCCCGCACACGATGAATCCAACATCGGACCGCTCGCCGGGGCTTGGCATCGACCGGGTGTGGTTGAGTTCGAGCCGACGAGCGATCCGCAGCGCGCCGCCAACCTCTTCCCAGCGAGGGCCGCGTCGCCGAGGTGGACCTGCCGGTGGCTGGTCCCCAATTGTGTTCGGTCGCAACACAATGCTGGAGGAGGCCCGAAAGATCTCCCGTTCCGCGACGATCACACAGGGTCGCCGCGATCCCCTGCTCAGCCGAAGCGCGGGTTCAATCGAGTCCCGCACATGACACACACTGTGTGCCTCGATCATCGGCAGGCCCGCGGAGGCGATCCTCGGTCGAATCTCGGGGCTCCCACCGGGATCCTCAAGAAGGACCGCCACAGCCTCCGCCCCCTCCAGTGCCTCCATCCCAAATCGCTCCAACGAGCGAATGCTGGACACAGCCGTGGGACCCGTAATCACAGCGACGATTCGTCGGTCATCACGGGCCTCCCACTTTGCCAGTTCCAACGCCCGGCCCGCGTCGTCCACGATCCGGTCGACCAGACGGTGTCGCCGAAGCAACTCCCTGATCTGCTCGCGACGAAACGCCTCAAGAAGTGGACGGGTGGCGCTGCTCTTGGTCACAATGAAACGGGTGACCATCGCGTCGCACTCAAGCACCGCCTTGAGTGTGGCCTCGGCCGTTGTGAGAACACCCACGCCCTCATGACGCTGAAGCGGGTGATCGATTCGATCGGCAGGCATACTCACCGACGCGCACCGCCAAGCACGAGGCGACCCCCAAGAAGATCGTCGATGAGGACCGCGACACCATGCTGATGATGGGCGTCGGTCACGGCATCCGCGACGGCCTGGACGCTGTGATCGGCATTCTCCATCGCGACGCCCAAGCCACATTGCTCAATGAGCATGACATCATTGAGGCCGTCGCCAACCGCCGCGGCGCGGCTGGCGTCAAGCCCGATCTCGCGGCAATGCGATTGCAACATGGTCCACTTGTCTGCATCAGGGTGAAACACCTCAAGGAGGTGAACCGTCTTCCCGGCATGGGCCGAACTGGTCACCGCCTCCCAGTGTCGCGCCAGCACACGAGACCCCAACCGTTGGTCCACGAGATCGACCATCGGCGCGAACTCATCGGGCGATCCGACGGCGCCGATCCGCACCGTGTCGTCCGGAAAGGGGTCATCCTCGATTCGATCGACCCGCTGGAATGTCGCGCCGGTTGCGTCGAACCACCACTCGGACACCGGATGCAGCGATGCTGTGCCGACGAGTACATAATCGACGCCGGTGCGGCACCGATCTTTCAGAAGCATGGTCACGGCCTTGCCTTCCTGGACCAAGTGCACAACCGATTCGACGATCGCAGGATCGATCTCCCTCCGATCCACCGTCCGCTCCTCATTGGTTTCAACGAGCAGCGAGCCGCTCGCGGCAATGAGCGGTCCGCTGTAGGCAATGGTGTCCAGCACCCCGCGGCACTCGCTCAGCGTCCGGCCCGTGGCAATCATGCAGGTGAGCCCCGCGGCCTCGGCCCGGGAAATCGCCTCCGCATTCTCGGTGGATACCTGCCCATCGGCACACAACAGCGTGCCGTCCAGATCGATCACAAGCAGGTCGGGACGCCCCATGCGAGGAACCGTAGCAGGCGGCGGAGCTTTGCCGCGTACACTGCCTCGGAGTTCACACTCCAGATCAGCCGTATGCACCACGACCCAACGCTTGCCAAAAACCTGCTCCCGACGCTGCGAGAGGCGTGCGGCGGTCATTTGGGGGACGTGGCTTGGTTTCGGGCGGATTGGCAACGAGGCGGGGCGAGTACGGGGCGAGCGGTGTGGTCGCTCGATGGGACCAACCCACGCGAGGTGATCGTGAAGTTTCCGGTCGTACCGCGGGAACTCTACTGGACGCGGCGGCTCCAAAATGCGGAAGGGACGCCTCCGGCCGTTGTTCCGCACCTGCTCGCCTCTGGCACCAGCCTGGGCAGTTATGACCTGGCGTGGCTGGTTCTGGAGCGATTGCCCTTCGGGCCGCTCGGGCTTCGCTGGCACAAGGACCATATCGAACGAGTGAGTCGAGCCGCGGCGAGGTTTCAGGCCGAAACAGCCGACCTCCCGGTCGAGGAAAAAGGGCAACGGGTTGAGGACTGGCAGACGCTGCTCGATCACTCAAGAGCCTCACTGCGAGACAACTCGATTGCCGCGACGCCTGCGTGGACCGATGCTGTCAAACACGTACAGCGAGCCCACGATGGCTTGGTCGAACGGTGGCGAGCTCGCGATACGACGCACTGGATCCACGGTGACCTGCACCTTGCCAACGCCCTCAGCCGCGAGTCGGCCCAATCGGGCGATGTGATTCTGATCGATCTGGCCGAAGTCCGCCCCGGGCACTGGACCGAGGACGCGGTCTACCTCGAGCGACAACTCTGGGGACGACCCGACCGGCTCAGCGCCACCAGACCGGTCCGTGAGATGGCCAGAGCCAGGCGGGCGCTGGGTCTGCCTGTTCGGGACGACGCGCACGAACTGGCCGATGTGCGGCGAATCCTCATGGCGGCCACAGCGCCGGCCTTTCTCTCAACCGAGGGTCATCCCCGCCATCTCGCCGGGGCTTTGAAGCAACTTCAGACTGCGTTGGGGCGGTTGTAGGGCACCATCAGACCGTGTGGCTCGTTGGCTTGGTACGATGCTCGGTCACTCGAGTGTCCTCAAGATGGATCCCACTGCCCATGGCCCGCAAAGAAGACCGTGAACGCCTCGCCGAGGTGCATACAACCGATCTGAACGAAGGCAAACTCAATGAGGACTTCGTCAGTTGGCTCAAGACAAAGGGGCCCACGTGGCTGCTGATCATCGTGGCCTTTGTTGTGGCCTATCTGGTCATGATCCGCTGGCAACAGCAGGAAGCGCGAGCCCGCGACGAAGCGTGGTTGGAGTTGATGACCACGACCCAGCCGGCCTCCCTTGAGGATGTCGCCCGGCGGCACGCCGGCGTCGATGCCGTGGCAGATCTGGCCCGACTCAATGCCGCGGACGCATTGCTGCTCGATGTGCAGCGGGGCCGAACGCTCAGCGAAGACGGACAGAAGACGACGGATCTGACCGAAGAGACTCGCGCCGCCCACCTGAGCCAAGCCGAACGCCTCTACGGCGAAGTCATCGCTGAGGACGACGGCTCAACCGGCCGAGCCCTTGCCACGGTGTCCGCTCTCAATGGGCTCGCAGCAGTGCTGGAGTCTCGGGGCGATGTGGCTGGAGCCAGAGATGCCTACACGCGGGCAGCGGCCCGGGCGACCACGTGGGTTCCGGCGCTGGCAGCTCAAGCGACCGCTCGCGCAGAAACAGCCGATGCGTTGTCGGAGGATGTGAACTTTGCCACGGCCCCGCCGGCCCCCCCAGCCCCTCTGGACCTGCCGGGTCAACTGCCGCCGCTTCCGAGCCCGGAGCCACCCACACTCAAGTCGCCTCCGCCTCCACCCCCCCCGGCTCCCCCGGCCCCCCCCGCCCCCCCCACCCTGCCGAGCGGGCCGCCCGACGCTCCGTGAGCACCGGCGATGGTCCGATCGGGAGCGGAGGCGCCGTCGACCCTGATCGGCTCGGGGCGGACGATGGACCGGCACATGTCTCTTTCACACTCTCTCGCGATCTGAACAAGCGACTCGACCGCTACCTCGGCGATCGGATCCCGTGGCTCAGCCGGACCTCACTGCAACGGCTCATCGCCGAGCAAGGTGTGACGGTCAATGGTCGCCATCCAAAGGCTTCCACGCGGGTTCGCAAGGGCGATGTTGTGGATGTCGTGCTGCCACCACCTCCGAGCAGCGAACTGCCAGCCGAAGAGATCCCGATTCGCATCCTGCACGAAGACGATGACATCATCGTCATCGACAAACACGATGACATCATTGTCCACCCAGCCAGAGGAAATCAGTCCGGGACGATCATCAACGGGCTCGCATGGCATCTGCGGCAGTCGGGCGGAGGTGCGCTTTCCGACGTCGGCGCCGAACAGGCCCGCCCTGGGGTCGTCCATCGATTGGATCGCCATACGACCGGCGTCATGGTGTGCGCCAAGAATGAAACCGCGCACTGGCGTCTTGGGAAGCAATTCGAACAGCGGCGGACCCGCAAACGCTACGTCGCGTTGGTGCATGGAAACGTCGAACCACTGGCCGATGTCATTGACATGCCGATCGGAAAGCACCCGACGATTCGGCACTGCAATGCCGTGCGGTGGGACGACACGGGCAAGCAGGCCGTCACCCTCTATCGCGTCTTGGAGCAGTATGGCGACTTCACACTCTTGGAAGTCGAACTGCGGACCGGCCGCACCCACCAGATTCGGGTTCACCTCTCACATCTTGGCTGGCCAATCGCCGGCGACGATATGTATGGCGGCCGCCACATCGAGGCTCGAGATCTGCTCCCGCCGGATCAAAGCGATGGCGATCGACGGCGGGTGCTGCTCGCCCGCCAGGCCCTCCATGCCGCGATGCTTGGTTTCTGCCATCCGTCGACCGACATCGACGTCGAATACCGCGCCCCACTTCCGAGCGACATCCAAAGCATTCTCCAGATCCTCCGGGACCGCGGACCCGCATCACGCCCCACCGTCGCCGGCACCGTGCTTGCCCTCGATGAACTGATGCCCTGAGCGCTACCGAACCTTCGTCAAGACCATCGCCAGCACGACAAGCACCACACCGACGATCCAGAATCGCACGACGACCTGCGCTTCCTGCCAGCCGAGCAGATGAAAGTGATGGTGAACCGGCGCGCAGCGGAAGAGTCGCCTGCCCTCGTGACTTCGCCCGAACCGGCGAGTCAACTTGAACCACCCCGTCTGAGCGAGGCTGCTGCCAAACTCGAGATAGAAGACGCCTCCGATCACGAGCATGAGGACTTCCTGCCGGATACAACAGGCGATGGTCGCCAGCAGGCCACCCAAAGCAAGCGAGCCCGTATCGCCCATGAACACCGAGGCCGGTGCGCAATTGAACCAGAGGAATCCAAGGCATGCTCCAGCCATCGCTGCGGCCACCACCGCCAACTCCGAGGCACCATCCACCCATGGAAAAAGAAGCACGTGGGCCCGCTCGGCAGAACCTGCCACATAGGCCAGCACCATGATGCCCAGCGACGCAATGACAACCAAACCCGGCGCCAAGCCATCCATGCCGTCGGTGATATTGACCGCGTTGCTCGTTGTTGCGATCAGAATCGCGACCATCGGCAGGAAGATCCAGATACCAAGAATGATGATGCCAGGCTCCAGCACCAGCGACTCGGTGTCAGGCTGGTACGTCCGCTGAAATGGCAACACAAGCGAACGGGCCGCCTCGTTGTCTCCGCCCAACCGCCACATGAAAATCGCAGCGAGCACGCCGATGCCGAACTGAAAGAGCAGCTTCTCCCAAGCCTTGAGCCCTTCACGCGAGCCGGGAATCCTGCTGGAGACCGTCAACTTCAACCAGTCGTCCGCAATGCCTACACCAGCGAGCCACACCGTCACGAGCAGGCAGAGATGCACATACCGATTCTGTAAGTCCGCCAGCAGCAAGGTGGCAACGACGATTCCCCCAACAATCAGCACGCCACCCATGGTCGGCGTGTGCCGCTTCGACCCCATGAGTTGATTGAGATCGGCATGTTCAAACTCGGGCGAGTCGCCAATTTTCCTGCGGATGAGCCAGCGGATACAAGGCTTCCCGACGATCAGCACGAAGAAGAACGCCGTGATGGCAGCAGCGAATACTCGGAATTCGATCTGATACAGCACCCGAAGCAGGGAGGCGCCACCCCACTGCCCGAGCCATTCGTCGCCATACTGAAGAAGGTTGTAGAGCATCCCGCAGATCACTCATCGGCCATCAGCAGGCCGACGCTCCTGATTCAAGCCGGTCAATCACACGCTCCAAACCGATCCCTCTGGACGCCTTGAGCAGGACGGTATCGCCGGGGGTCAGGCCAGCAGCAATGCGGTCCATGCACGCCTCATCCGAATGCAATTCGTGCCGAATCTCGGTGTGACAGAGACGACTGGGAAGCACATCTGCCAGCGGCGTCATCTCTGGGCCCACGAGGATCAGCACCGACACCGACACTCGCTCGGAAAGCCGCTCAAGAACGCCGGCAAGTCTCTGGTGCTGCGTGGAGGACTCCTTCCCGAGTTCCAGCATGTCGCCAAGGATCACAACCAGACGCCCCGCCCCGAGATCGAGTTCCGGTACCGTGTCAAGCACGGCGTGCATCGACTCTGGATTCGCATTCCAAGCGTCGTCGATGACGCAGATGCCGCCAACGAGCCGAGTTGCCATGCGATGAGGTGGTGGAGTGACCGAGGCCAGTCCTGCCGCGATTCGTTCATCGTCAATGCCCACTGCCCGCGCTGCCAAAAGTGATGCCAGCGCGTTGAGGGCGCCATGCCGCCCCGGTAGGCCCACCCTCCATCGTCTTCCTTGAAACTCCATCCAGCCGATGCCACGGTCGGTGATGACCCGATCGGCTTCCGGCTCAAACCCAAAGGTCTCGATGGCCGCGAGCCCTGTTGGCGGCGGCGATCCATACCGCACGAAGGCCCGTCCCTCATCACCGAGCGCCTCGATCAGCGCGTACTTCTCCGCCGCAACCGCGGCAAGATCTCCCAGCCCCTCCAGATGCCCCCGCCCGATCAGCGTGACGACCGCGACGTCGGGCAGAAGCATGTCGGCAAGCGGCGCGATCTCGCCCGGACCGCTCGTGCCTACTTCGGCCACGAGCACCGAATCGGTCGGCCTCGCCGCAAGAATTGTCAGTGGCACGCCGATGGCATTGTTGAATGAACGCGGACTTGCCACCGTTGGCATCTGTGAGGCGCAGATGGAAGCGAGCGTGTCTTTGGTCGTCGTCTTTCCGGCGGTTCCGGTGATCGCAAGAACCCGAAGAGATGGCAGCCGGCGACGCCATCCCAGCGCCATCCGGCCAAGCGCAGCGACCGTATCGTCTACCCGTAGGGCGGGAAGTCCACTGGGAACATCCGCGTTGCCCTCCACCATGGCCGCCACCGCGCCGCTGGCGACCGCCGCCTCCAGATGATCATGCCCGTCAAAGCGGGGGCCACGAATCGCAACGAAGAGTTTGCCTGCAAGCGGCGTCCGCGTGTCGGTTGCGATGCCTTCGACTGCTCCTTGAGCACCATCGCATGCGCCGCCCGCCAGATCGGCCAACTCGCCCAGGGTCGCCATGCTCACGCGCGAGCTCCTCTCTGCTGCACGGCATCAAGGGCAACACGCCGATCATCAAAGGGAAACGCCTGTGATCCGATCAGTTGCACCTGTTCGTGTCCTTTGCCAGCGATAAGCACGATGTCCTCAGGGGACGCTTCACGGATCGCATCGCCAATGGCCTGCCGGCGATCCACGATGGCATCGACCGTGGCGGCGGCGGCCTCCGGTACACCTTCCATCATGTCCGCAAGGATTCGATGCGGATCCTCGCTTCGGGGGTTATCCGAGGTCAGCCACACGCGATCGGCAGCACACGCGATGGCCGCCATCCGCGGACGCTTCGTGCGATCTCGATCGCCGCCGCACCCGACCACCACCAGAATCCTCCCTCCCGGCGGCACGAGATCTTGCAGCGATTGCAGCACCGCTTCAAGGGCGGCATCGGTATGGGCAAAGTCCACAAAGACCCGTGGTCGCTCGCACACCCGCTCAAGGCGGCCAGGCGGCGCTTTCGCGGTCGCAATGCGATCCGACGCCTGCCGAAAGCCAAGACCCATCACGCACGCCGCGGCCAGAGCCTGCATCGCATTCATCGCATTGTGCGAACCGGCAAGCGGAACCGACACGACGCCACATCCCCACGGCGACTCAACAGACACTGTGGTTCCATCGACACTCGATTCGACGATTCTGCCGTTCACATCACCGCCGCCACCGAGCGTGCAGCGGACCACATCAGCAGAGATGCCAGCCACCATGTCCTCGCTTGCTGGATCGTCCAGATTGACGATGGCGAATCCGTCGCTCGGAAGCGATGCGAAGAGTTGATGCTTGCAGCGGGCATACGCATCCATCGAGCCGTGGTAATCCAGATGATCTCCGCTGAGATTCGTAAAGATGCCGCCGGCGAATCGGAGACCCTCAACACGGCCCTGATCGATCGCGTGGCTGCTGACCTCCATGACCGCCCGATCGCAGCCATGCGCCACGGTTCGCCGCAGCCACTGGGCGACGTCGGCGGCCATCGGTGTCGTCAGGCTCGCCGCCTCGCGATCGAGACCGTCCTCGATGCAGATACCACCAAGAAGCCCGCATGGCCCCACGCCCCGAAAGACATCCGCCAGCAGTGTGCTGACGGTGGTCTTTCCATTCGTCCCCGTGACGCCCACGAGCGAGAGCCGCTCGGAAGGCGATCCTGCCAGCCGCTGCGCGAGGACGGCTCCGACTCGCTCGGGGCGCTCGCTCAAGAGCGCCGGAATCGTGGCGGCCTTGCAGCCGATGGCATCGCTCAATATGGCGACCGCCCCCAACGCCTCTGCCTGACCAATGAAGGCCCGACCATCAACGCCCTCCCCCACCCGCGCGAGGAAGACATCCCCCGGCTGAACCACTCGGCTGTCTTCCACCAAACGCCCCGCGCGACAACGCTCGGCCCCATGCAGCGGCCGAACATCAAGCCCGGACAACACCGATCCAATCAGTCGATCAGTCACGACTGCACCCTACTCCTTTGGACCCCATCACGGCAGCACCAACATCGCATCGCCGTAACTGTAGAACCGGTATCGCTCGGCCACGGCCACTCGGTAGGCCTCATGCATCAGATCGAGTCCGGTCATCGCGGCGACGAGGGCCAGGAGGGTTGATCGGGGCAGGTGGAAGTTGGTCATCAGGCCCTCGACCCGGCGGAAGGCGTACCCGGGCGAAATCAGCAGATCGGTGCTTCCGCACCGCGGACCCTCGGGCAATGCCTCCGGCAGCGACTCAAGCACCCGCGTGGTGGTTGTGCCAACCGCGATCACCCGACCACCGACGGCCGGGCCACGGCGGATCGCCTCAGCCGCGTCGCGGTCCACCATCCACGCCTCCGAGTGCATCTGGTGGTCCTCCAACCGCGGCGTGGCGACTGGCCGAAACGTGCCCTCGCCCACGTGAAGCGTGACGGCGATCTGGCGAATCCCTCGGTGATCGATCTTCGCCTGAAGGTCGTCGGTGAAGTGCAGCCCAGCAGTCGGGGCCGCAACCGATCCCGCTCGGTCCGCGCGAGCAAAGAGCGTGCGATACCACTGCCGATCCGAACGATCATCGATGTCCTCCCCCCGACTCACCCTTGCTTTGAGGATGTATGGAGGAAGCGGCGTGCGGCCAAGAGATGTCAGCAACTCCACAGCGGTGCCGGCTGGCTCGGGGCGTGCTCGCCAATACCGGCCGCACTTCTCAAGAAGGCGGAGCGACGTATCGGCTGTGAGTTGGATCGATTCTCCCTCACTCAGCGTGCCCGATGCGGTCAATACAACAGTCCAGATTCCGTCTGCATCCGCCTCGAGAAACAACCCCTCCACCTTGCCTCCGCCGCGATTCCCGGATGATGCGCGGGCTCCAACGAGCCGAGCGGCAAGTACGGCGGTGTCATTGCGAACAAGAAGATCGGCAGGATCCAGCAAGTCTGGAAGATCGGAGACGGACGCGTGCTCGATGTCGCCGCATTGACAGCGGACAACCAATAGCCTCGCCTTGTCACGAGGTTCTACCGGCCGTGTGGCGATCAACTCCGGTGGCAATTCATAGTCGAGCGACTCGATGTTCATGGAGTCTCCGCGAGGCAGACACCATCGGGCAGCCACCGCACCAACTCCTCCGGAACCCGTTTGAGACCTCTCCGAAGTGCCTTTCGCAGGGCATACCGCATGGCATCATCACGCCGCGTGCGAACCCGCTCGGTGATATTGAACCCGCGAGCCGCCATCTCCCGCAGTGCCCACTCCCAGGCGCGGTGTTCCTCAAGACAACGCGGACCACCGCGATTGAATCCGGTCGCGTGATGGCCAACTTCGTGCAGAAATACGACGCAGGACATTGGGCCGCGTGGATACGGCGCCTCGATCATTCGAGTCACGCGGCCATCTCGGCTCCGCAGTTCCCACGCGCAGCCGCTTGTATGGCTCCGCCACTTGCGAATGCGGATCGACCATGTGCGTTTCATGTCCTCGACGAGCGCGTCGTATCGGTCCTGCTGAGCGGTGCGCTTTTTCACAGCCGGGACCGGCCGAGGCTTCGTTCGGATGACATCCCAGAGCGTCAGCGGAAACTTCATGGCTCGGCCCCGAACCGCACGGTCGCTGGCCACTGCATCCGCCGCCCACGTGCCCACGCCTCGTAGGGCATCGGTCGGCCGCCCTGTGGCTGCACCTGCACGATGGTGACAGCACCCCCTGCGCACCCAAGAAGGCCGTCTTCGTCGATGTCGCCCATCGCTTGCGGCGAGGCAGCGGGGCCTGCTTGCAGCAGCCGAAGGTGTTGATCGCCAATCCTGGCAGTCACGCCCGGCCAGGGCGAGCATCCATTGATGGTGGCCCGCACAACATCCGCTCCCATGGAGGCGTCAATGACAGCCTCCGCCCGCGTCAGTTTCGGAGCCGCCGTTGCCAACGATTCGTCCTGATGCCGCGGTGTCAAGTCTCCCAACGCGTGCATCCGAAGCACCGCGTCGACAATGGACGGGCCATCTTCGGCAAGCCGCTCATGGAGCAGCCCGGTGGTATCGGTTGGCGCGATTGGCATTGCCGCGGTGGCAAGCACGTCGCCGGCATCCATCCGCTCGGCAAGCGTGATGACGCTGAGGCCGGTCTGGGCATCTCCTGCAAGGATTGCATGGTGAATCGGCGCCGCCCCCCGCCAGCGGGGCAACAGCGAGGCGTGCACATTGATGGCGAATCGATCCGCAAGAAGCGGGGGCGAGAGTTTCTGCCCGAATGCGATCACAACCCACACGTCGACATCGAAAGATCGCAGCCGAGCCATCGCCTCAGTGGTATTGATGTTCTCGAATTGGAGCAGTGGTATTCCCGCCTCTGCCGCGTAGGCAGCGATTGGCGTGGGCGTTGGACGACGCCGCCGGCCAGCGGGACGATCCGGCTGAGAGACGACCGCCCGCACATCATGGTCGACGTTGAGGAACCGAAGCGTCGGAAGGCCGAAGGATCCAGATCCAAAGAAAAGCACTCGCATCCCACTCAGGCCCGCTCAAGCGCCCGAATCGCCTTGCGATTCCGCAGTCGCTCCATGGTGGTCATGCGGTCGATAATCAGCACGCCATCGAGGTGATCTACCTCGTGCTGCCACACACGGGCAAAGTGCTCATCGCTTTGCTCGACGATGTCCTCCCCATCGAGCCCAGTCGCCCGCAGCCGAACAGCTACCGGGCGGCGGACCAGCACATCCACGTCCGGAAGGCTCAGGCAACCCTCCTGATCCTCTGCCAGCGTGGCATCCAGCACCTCGATGATCGGGTTGATGTAGACCAGACCACCTGGGCGGTCGCGATCATCAGGATGACGCGTCACGAACAGCCTCCAGCCGATGCCCACCTGAGGTGCCGCTAGGCCAATCCCCTCGTGGTCCTGCATCAACTCAAGCATCCGGGCAGCAACACTGTGGACCTCGTCATCCACAGTTTCGAGGGCTTCAGCAGCTCGGCGCAGCGGCGGCGCTGGATAGTGCAGAACGCGAAGAGAATCCGGGTCGATGGCCACAGCCACATGGTAGGGGAACGGGTCTGGAATTGACCGCTCAAGGGAGACCGACGTACGGTATCCTGCACCGGTTGGACCGGTGGGAATCGCACACGCTGGAGGTCGACGAATCGTGGCGCTGTTTGGACGAAAGAAACCGGACGAACCGGAGCCCTCGGCGGAGGCCGAGGAGGTTGTCTTCAAACCGCA
>CAYYGU010000012.1:3648-10900 GCA_964471525.1 uncultured Isosphaeraceae bacterium | reverse complement strand
GGCATCGCCAGCCGCGGCAAGAAACCGACCAAACAGCAATACGTCACGATCAAGGATCTCTGCAAGCGTGTCGAGTCATGGGACCACGCGCTGACGGCCGGACAACTCGCCATGGGGCTCGATCCTACCGACGGGCAACTGGAGCATGAGATCAAGGACCTCTCCGCCCAGCGAGCCATGAGCGAAGGCGGATACGAGGCCGCTGCGGGGAAGGAAGGTGGTTTCCGAGACTTCGTCAAGGACATGGACAAGCAGCGGGAGATGGAACAAGAAGAGTCGATTGCAGGCGCTGGCGGTGGATCTGATCGGGTGCTTGCACGAGCCAAAGCGGCCTTCCAGGAAGCGCCCGAAGTCCCGGAGAATGTACACAAATACGCCACCCTGCTGCGGCGGGAAGGTTCAGCAGCAGCCCTCAAGGAGGCCGAAGACGTACTTCTGCGAGGATTCAAAAGTACTGGCGAATACCGCTTCCGAATGGCTGCCGGAGATATCCGCATTCAACGGTTTCGAGACCGAATCAGCGAGGTTGAGAAGCAACTGGCCGATACCGACACGCCCGATCCAGCGATGGAAAGCAGGCGAACGTCGCTTGAGGAAGAACATCTTGCATTCGAGTCCAAGGAGTATCACGAACGAGCGGAACGGTATCCAACAGATCGAGTCATTCGCTACCACTTGGGCGAAGTCGCATTTCGGCAGGGGGACATCGAGACTGCCATGGGATGCTTCCAGAAGTCCAAGGATGAGCCGCGGCTGCGGGCGAGGGCTGGTCATATGCTTGGACGATGTTTCGCTGCTGAAGGCTGGCACGCCGAGGCGATCGGCGAGTTCAAAGACGTGCTTGCCAAGATCGACGCCACCGAGTCGGATCGCGAATTGGAGATCCGATACGATCTCATGGCCTCGCTCACCGATCTGGCCGAAGCCGAACAGTCAGAGGAACACGCGAGGGAGGCACTCGACATCTGCTCCGGGATTGCTCGGCAGGACATCACCTATCGAGATATCCGCGAGCGGCGCCGTGCAATCGATGCGCTTGTGCGATCCCTGGGATGAGTCTCCCATGCCAGATGTGATCGCCATCATCCCTACTCGGATGGGCTCGACCCGATTCCCCGGAAAGGCGATCGCCAGTCAGACGGGCATGCCGCTGATTCTGCATGTCGTGGATGCCGTCGCGAGCGCCGATATCGTCGAACGGGTTCTCGTCGCTTCCGAAGATGCTGAGATTGCCGAAGTGTGTGCTGCCGCCAACGTCGAGCATGTCATGACATCCCAAGGGCATCCCAACGGGTCGAGCCGAATTGCCGAAGTTGCCAAGGAGCTCGATGCCGCCGTCATCCTCAATGTGCAAGGCGACGAGCCTGAGATCGAAGCAGGCACACTGGACGCGGCCGTCACCGCGTTACTCAATGACGAAACCGCAGACGTTGGCACGGTTGCCACACCAATCCGCCCAGACGACGACCCACGAGATCCGAATCTCGTCAAGGTTGTCGTTGGACTCAATGGGCAGGCCCTGTACTTCAGCCGCAGCCTCATTCCCGCAAGTGTCAGCGAGACGTCGCCTCTGTGGCTTCGACACATCGGAATCTATGCCTACCGAGCGAGTGTGTTGGCGCGATACGCCTCACTCACTCCAACTCCAGCGGAACGTTCCGAGCGGCTGGAGCAACTCAGATTCCTAGAGCACGGATACCGCATTGCAGTCGCCCAAGTCGACGCGGCGCATCCTGGGATTGACACACCTGAGCAGTATGATGCGTTTGTGGCACGATGGGCGGAACGATCGAATCAGTAATCAATGCAGCGGTTGGCCTCACCATCAGGACGACGTTCTCGGTCGTCTTCGACAGTGATAGACTGAGCGCATGGAACGCATCGAAACGCTTGTCATTGGGGCTGGCCCCATCGGACTGGAGGTCGCGTACTGCCTACGCGGTGCGGGCATCGCTGCAGTCAACGTCGATGCCGGCGGAGTCGGGCACACCATTTCACGGCTTTTTCCGCCTGCGACGCGGTTCTTCAGTTCACCCGAGCGGCTGGCAATCGCGGACATGGACTGCCAGACGCCGACGCAGGAGAAAATCACGGGCGAGGAGTACTTGGCCTATCTCCGCAGTGTCGTGGTGACCCGAGGGCTGGCGGTCCGCACTTTTCATCGGGTTGTTGCGGCCGAGGCGGTGGATGACGGATTCGTACTCACGCTTGTGGAGCCATCGGGGCTTGAGCATCGCGTTCAGGTAGCCAAGATCGTCATCGCCTGCGGCGGCACGCACCGCCCCCGGCAGTTGGGGATTCCCGGGGAAGATCTGGGACATGTGTCATCCGCATTGGGGGATCCACACCGCTTCTTCGGCCGGCGAGTGCTCATTATCGGCGGGAAGAACTCGGCGGTCGAGTCGGCCCTGCGGTGCTGGCGGGCCCATGCCGAAGTCTCACTGTCCTACCGCGGCGAAGCGATCAGCGAGCGAGTGAAGTATTGGCTGCGGCCCGAGGTTGCTGCACTCATTGAGGAGGGCCGTATCTCGGGACTGATGGCAACGCGACCCGTGGCGATCGAGCCAGGGCGTGTCGTGCTTCAGCGACGAGATTCGGGCGAAACCTTCGGCGTCGAAGTCGATGATGTGCTGCTTCAGATCGGGTACGAACAGGACGACACGCTCTTTCGGATGTTCGGCGTTCGATGCGAAGGGCCGCAGCATGCACCAGCCTTCGATCCGGACACAATGGAAACCAACATTCCCGGCGTCTTTGTCGCTGGCACCGCGGTCGCGGGGACGCAGCAGCGTTTCAAGGCCTACATCGAAACCAGCCACGGCCATGGCCCGCGGATCGCTGCGGCGCTCACCGGATCGCCGCCACCACAAACACCCGGACCACGCGTACTGGCAGAAGGCTGACTCCCACGACCGCTAGGGGCAGGCACCCCAAGCCGACAGGATCGCCAGAATATCATCGGTATTGACCGTGCCGTCACCATTGGCGTCGCCCGAGGGGTTGTTGGTTCCAAAGGCGCTCACCACGGCGAGCAAATCGTCAACAGCCACATCGCCACTTCCGTCGAGGTCGCCAAGGCATGGCTGAACGACATCCATCTGCCAGCTCAGCGCCCGTGTCATCAGCGCATTCCGTGCCGCCTCGTCGCGAACCCACGCGGTGTTGTCCTGAACGATCACGGCGAGCGAATGCGGGCCAGGGGGAATCGCGATCGTCGAGAGGTCGATCGTGGGACCGTTCTCTCCAGAAATGACGGTGCCATCGAGCAGCCATGTCACCGTCAGCGTGTGTCCGCCGGGCTGTACCGGTTGGGCAAGTACGGTCTCTGAACCGTCGAGCACCGTCCCGGTCGGCGTCCACTCATCGAGCGGATCCACGATGGCATACATCTCCAGAATGAAGGCCTCCACCGATGGCGGGTTGAAGGGACGATCGAGGGCTCGCATCTTGGAGTTCCACGTCGGGCGGTAGATGCCATTGGTGTAGTAGGCGGCACCTTCATAGGTATCGACCAATCCGTCCCACTGCGGATCGTTGAAGCCGAGCCAATTGGCCCACTTGGTTCCGGCGGCGGCCATTTCCTCGGCCGTCAGGGTCGAGACGTTGGCCGCAGACGGTTCGCCATAGGGATAGTCGGTTCCACCGCCGTAGTCGTACTCGTCGGCGAGATCGCCGAAACTGTGCCCCAACTCGTGAATTGCAACTTCGAAGGCTGCGCCGTTTCCACCCGAGACGGTGCCAAGATTGGAACTCGCGTACCCCGCCCCACCGTACTTCGTGGAGTTCGCCAGCGCGAGAATCTGTTCGTGGCCTGGCGCTGCCGAGGCGAAGCCAACGGCCTTTGAAATATTGATGCACAACAGTCGCTCGATACCACTGCACCAGAACGCCATGTCCATGGCGGTGTCGCGGTCAATACCTTCGTTCGGATCGTTGTCAACGCCGGACTCGTTGGACACGACATCGACACGGTGTACAAGAAACAGGCCGCCGTATGACGCGAAAGGCTCCTGGTCGAACAAGGCATTCGTAACGGCCTGAGCCTGACTGCCGAACAGACCCAACTCACCGGCCGTGTATCCATCGCCCACGATGGCGATGTCGATGCGATTCGATGAGGGACCGCTGCCCCAGATTGTCTCGGACGTGCCGAGACTTCGAAGGTCCCCATGATGCAGTATCGGCATCGGTACTTGGAGAACACCGCCAACGAGGTTGCCTTGCTCGTCAAGCCCGTCGTAGTACAGCCGCTCCATACCGGGCGACTCGGCCATGGCGGTTGCGGACACGATGGCGATCATGAGTGCATAGCGCATGTGACCACTGTACTCCCTCCGATTCCGAAGACAAGTTCCAAGCCCTGCTTTCAGCGGCGAGGATCAGCGAAGGCCGACGGAGCGTGCGTGACGCGACATCGCCACCTGCCGACGCGCACGGTCGCCACATCAAATCGCATAGCCCGTCCGTACATCCAGTGCCGGGGGAGCCGCTCGGCTGCCCGGGCAATACGACGCTGTTTGTGTTCATCGACACGATCGGCAATCGGCCGGCCCCCCCTCGTCGCCTTGACTTCGACGATGGCGATGATCGATGCGCGAGGATGGACGAGAACGAGATCGAGTTCATCCGAGCCAACCCGTACATTCTGACCGAGCACGCGCCATCCACGCATCCTCAGATGCCATCGAACGGCACGCTCTCCGCGTCGCCACGTCGCTCGTCTGCGAATGCGATCCCTATCGCTGCGGGAACCGAGAGCTCGCAATCTTATACGCGCGAACAACCATGAGATCGATCTCATCGTGAATGCCTCGCTGAAGCATATTGTGGACGTATTGCCACTCTGCGCGTTGACTTCGCGCCATCATGAGTTGTTTCTGCAGCATTCTCTGTACATCCGGATCGTCGAGTGTGCGAGCGGGCGGGCGTGTGATCTCAAGAAGGTGAATCCAATACGTCCGCCCCCTTTCCTCAAAGGCAGGAGATGTTCCGCCATTTTGAATCTCTTCAAGATGCGGGGTATAGAACGAAGCAAGCGACACGCCTGTGATACCGCTTGCGGGCATTTCGAGTGTCTGCCACAAACCATGGTCCGCCATGCCGGCCTGAGCGGCCACATCACCAAATGGTTCACCCGCGGCCAGCGCTTCGCTGATGCTTTGAATGCGTTCTTCGTTCCCAGCGGTTTTCAATCGAATCCGCCCGAGCGTCACCGTCGCTGGTGGCTGGAACTCCCGAATCCCGGCACGGTAGGCCCGCTCGATGTCTCGCCACGACACCAGCGTCTTCGACGCAATCTTGTCGCGGAGCAATTCGGAAATGAGCAACTTCTGTCGTTCCGAATCGATGTACTCATCGATCGTCTTCCCTTCCTCTTCGAGCAGGCGACGCTCGGCCTCATGCCTCACGCCGCCCCGCTTCCGGACGGCGTCCTCTCTGATTCTGTCCATAAACGCCAGCAGGCCCGTCTGCTCTTCGGAACTCAATTCGGCGCGCGACTCGGCAACGATGAGTTCGTTTTCTACATACCCCTGAAGTTCCACTTCGATGAGTTCAAACATGTGCTGCTGAAAAGTTTCGTGTGGCATGTCGTCATAATTGGCCCGAAGGCGATCCATCAGCGGGCCGAGGACCTCGTCGGCATAGATCGGCTGGCCATTGACCTGACCAATCAGACCATCAATGATCACGGGGCGGCCGGGCTGACCCTCCACCTCAAAGAAGGTTGAAAAATCGGACGATGGCTGTGGCGTGATCTTCGGTCCTTGGGGTGGATTCAACCCCGCCTCGACAAGGACCAACTCCGTCGCAGCCAGGCCTGGCCGCTGCTGCGAGACGTATTCTGTGTTGGAGAAGTCCGCCAAGGCCAGCGATGGTCCACCCCCTGCCACGTCGCCGCATCCGACGAGCGAACAGTGCAGCGAAACGGCGGCCAGCATCGTCCAGGCGCGGGTACTCATCGGCGGCCATCATACCGCGGGCTGGCACCTATACTGCTTGGCTCGGCCAAACCGCCGCATATCCCCAAAGGAGCGTTCCATGAGTACTGACGACACCCCGAAGATTCACGTGGATTCCGACTGGAAGGCCGAAGCCCAAGCGGAGAAAGAACGCCTCGCCGAAGCCGAAACGGCCAAGGCCGACAATCCCACGCCGGGGCGTGGCGAGTTGCCGCCGGCGGACTTCAAGGGGCTCATCGGACTGCTGGCGTCACAGGCCATCATGGGGCTGGGCGCCATGCCGGATAAGTCCGGCAAAGGCGTGATGATTGATCTGGAAGGCGCCAAGTTCGCCATCGATCTCCTCGCGATGATCGAGGAAAAAACCTCGGGGAATCTGGATAAGGACGAGGCCAAGGAACTCGAGGCGGTGCTGACCGAACTTCGAAGCCGGTTTGTGCAGATCACACAATTGCTCGCGCAGCAGGCTGCTGTGCCGGTAGAGGGCGGCGGGACTCAGGCTGAGGCCCCGAAGATTATTGTGCCCGAGTGAGGTCGACCGCGGCCCGGAGGGGCGTGCTGTCGTGACGCGGCGGCGGCACCTCAATACAGCCAGGTGTAGATGAACCATGCCAAGGCCATCGCCAGCGGAACCACCTGTACGACGATCAGCAGCCGAGGAAGCAGCAGCACCCACACAATCGGGAGCATGACGCACCAGACCAACAAGTAGCGGTCGAATACAAATCCCCGCGTCAAGGCGTACATGAGCCAGCCGAACACGATGACCCAGGCTTGCAGGCGAAGCACCAGCCCATCAGCCCGCCGAGCGGACCGCGCAAAGGAGGCGAGCAGCAAAGCGCCAAGACCGCCGAGGCCGACCATGGCCATCATGCCGAAGATCACAGCTCTGCCCCAGCCCGTTCCGCCGAGAGTTCCTGCGGCGGTTGCAGCGGTTCCCTGATACCGATCCTGAAGCAGGCCAAGATCCAGCCCCTCCGGCAAGCTGAAGTCAACCGGGGCCACCAACGCCAACACCAGCCCGATCGCCATGCCAGCAAGAGGAAGCCACCACCAACGCCCCCCACGCCCCCCACGTCGCTGTATGCACCACGCCAGCAAGAAGATCCCAAGTGGCAGCACCATTGCTGCGGCGAGATAGGTCAAACTCTCAAGCCGCAGCCCCACGCCGTGCAACTGCTGAAAGTCGCTGCTGACCGGCCCGCCCCACCGGATCCAAAGCGGAAGTCGCAGCAGCCCGCCGGCGAGCGATGCCACCCACCACGGCCAGCTCCGCCATGATTCACGCTGAA
>CAYYGU010000012.1:0-3548 GCA_964471525.1 uncultured Isosphaeraceae bacterium | reverse complement strand
CCGCCGGCGAGCGATGCCACCCACCACGGCCAGCTCCGCCATGATTCACGCTGAAAGGTTGCAATCGCCACCGCCACCGCGAAGGGGGCTGCGTGGACGCGGCTGTGCAGCAGGATCGCCAGCAGGATCGCGTACAGCACCGGCCCGGCCACCGGATGCCGCGTGCCATTGCCCACGCCGCACCCCCATACGACCACGAGCAGCATCACCATCGCAATGAACACGAAAGACACTTCGCCCATGACCAACTGGCCGAGTACGCCAAGTTGCGGCAGCAGCGCATACAACAGGGCCACAAGCAAGAGCGGCGGCCCGCGGATGCCACAGGCCGAGGCGAGCATAAGCAGCGGAACGACCGCCAACACAAAGAACAGAATGGAGATGAGCCGGAGGGACTGCAGCATCTGCGGCGCCGCTGGAACCGGCCCGCCTGGGATCGGAGCCTCCCACGCTTCTGGCGCGCGACCACGCTTGCCGCCAGCGGGGGCATCCGGGCCAGCCACTTCGTTGGGGTCGTCGATCAACAAAGCGCCGCCAGCGGCGTAGGGCCAGATCAGCGCCGGTCCCTTGGTCTCTTGAAAGTCGATGGCCCGCTCAACGCTCCAGCCGTTGCGAATCAGGTCGGCAATCGGGCGGGTAATCCATCGCTCGTCGAAGATCGGACCGCGAACGGTGATGTTGGTACCCCATCGGATTGCAAAGGCGAACACGATGACACACAGCACGCTGAGCATGCCCCAGGTGCGATCGGAACGGACGGTGTCCACCCTCAACTGCATCAATGATCACCTCGCACGCAGTGCACATTGACATAGGATCGTGCAGGACAAGCCCGCATGATGCCATCGACACTCGCGCCCGCCGAAACGCCGCTGCGTTCGTCGATGATCTTCATGCTGAATCCTGCACCTTCCAGCCCCAGCAGCACCGAGCGGGGATCCGCTCCGGAGGCGCGGAGCATGGACGGGGCAAACTCCAGCAGGAGTTGCAGCGGACGGTCGCCGTCGAGGAGCGACTGCATGCCACGAAGCACCAACGGCTCGGCCCCTTGCACATCCATCTTGATGACGTCGGCCGTGTGATCGTGCTCGCTCAGCCACTGGTCGAGCGACACCATCTGCACCTGCACGCCGCGGGCGCCGCTTCGAGCATCGATGCGGTGGTCGCCTGTGTTGAATGGCGATTGTTTCAGCGTGATGTCGCCACCCCGGTCCGACACCGCTGCAGGAACAACCTGCACAGTGTCAAGTTCATGGCGTGCGATATTCCGCTCGAGCAGGCGGCGATTATCCGGATCAGGCTCGAAGGCGATGACCCGGCCCCCCGGCCCCACGGCCATCGCCGCTGGCACGGTGAACAGCCCGACGTGGGCACCAATATCGATGAAGGTCATGCCCGGCGTGAGCGCCTCGATGCAGGCGGATCTGGTCACGGGTTCATAGTCGCCGGTCGAGGCGATTTCGAAGGTCACGCCGAAATCTGCGGGGTGTACCTCGAAGGTCAGCCCGCCCACTTCCACTTCGGCTGGCTGACGGCGAGCGAGCATCTTGAGGGCCAACCACCGGACCGGTGGCACATACTGAAGAACCGGCCGGATGGCAGGCGCCAGGGCGGATCTCAGGCGGCAAAAAGTGGTAACACGGTCCATAGGTGTGCGGGGAGGCCCATTCCTTATCGGGGAAGCCCGATGGCGACCTGAAGGATATCGCTCAAAGGAGGTCGCCAATCACGGTGTCGGCCAGCAAGCGGCCCCGGTGGGTCAGCGCAAGGCGATCTTCCCGCCAGGCGATCAAACCATCCGCCTGATGCCGCTCAAGTGCTGCGCCGCGGCCCGAGCCACGATCAGGAGCTGCCATCGCCTCATCGACCAGCTCCCTGGGCACTCCTTCGCTCAGCCGAAGCCCCAGCATCAACGCTTCGCCGAGCCGATCGTCTCGACTCCGGTGCTCGTATGAGTCGATGGCCGGCAGGCCGTCTGCCAAGAACCACGGCCCGAGACGAGGGACGTTTCTCCAGCGCCTGCCATCCACGTGCCCCGAGCCTCCGGGACCAAGCGGCCACCAGTTGGCATTCCGCCAATACCCGAGGTTGTGCTTGCAGCGATTCCCCGGGAGCGCCCAGTTGCTGATCTCGTAGTGTTCGAAACCAGCCGCGGCCAGATGCGTGAGCGTGTGCTCATACAACGCCGCCTCCGTGTCCTCGCTCACCCGGGCGACCTGACCGCGGTCGAGCCGCCGACGCAGCGGCGTGCCAGCCTCGTAGGTCAGTCCGTAGCAACTCAGGTGGGTCGGCCGCACCGCAATGGCGTGATCGAGATCACGCTTCCACACGTCCAGCGGGGCTGCCTGGCCGGGAATACCGAAAATGAGGTCGAGCGACACGTCTTCGATGCCCGCCGCTCGCAGATGGTCGACGGCGAATCCCACATTTCTGGGCTCGTGCTGCCGCTCCAAGGTAGCGAGCGAAACCGGATCAAAGGACTGCGCCCCAAGACTGACCCGCGTGACACCCGAGCCAGCGAGGACCGCCGCGATCTGCGGCGTGATCGTGTCTGGATTGGCCTCGATGGTCCATTCCCGCAGCGGAGGCGCCCCGGCTGCCAGCAGCTCCCCCAGACCGACAAGCAGACGCTGCAGATCGCCCGTGGGAAGGTGGGTCGGCGTGCCGCCGCCGATGAAGATCGTCTCGATCCCGCTGGGCAATCGTGGCAGCACCGCCGCGGCCTCGCCCAGAAGCCGGTCGACGAAGTCGCCACGCTCGTCATCACGCCCCGCGATCGTGAAGAAATCGCAGTAGTGACACCTGTGGACACAAAAAGGCACATGCACGTAAATCCCTTGCACGACACAACCTGTGCGCTCCGAATAGCTGAGGACATCACTGGCGGTTGGAGGTTCTGATGAGGAATCCCCGGTGGGCGTGGTACCATCGAACACGTTCAGGTGTGGCATGCGAGGTGTCCTGCGATGACCCTTTCCGGGTTTCCCATCTCGAGCGTACATCCTACGAGGGCAAGCCCATGAAGTTGGCCTTGATTATGCGGACCGGCACCGATTCCGATCGGATCTTCCCGATCGAGGACGGCCGTACCGTGATTGGCCGAGACGGCCGCTGCGACCTGCGGATTGCCATGCCCAGTGTTTCGGCCCAGCACTGCGAGATTGCGATTGAGAACAGGCGGGCGGTCCTTCTGAGCCACGACCCCCGCTGCGAAACGCTGCTCAACGGCGAACCGATCAGCAAGGCCGATCTTTCCGACGCCGACGAAGTCCGCATCGGACCGGTCACCTTCCGCGTCTCCATCACACGAGCCACGGCTGATGGATCGACTGCCATGAGCATCGAGCGAGACAACCACTGACTCGTCGCTGGCTCGTCCCATTCCCTTACCATTCCGAGCATGAACCCTTCCGCGACCGCTGTTGTCGGCCTGCAATGGGGCGACGAAGGCAAAGGCAAAATTGTCGATCTGCTCGCCGCCGAGCACGATGTCATCGTCCGTTACAACGGCGGCGCCAATGCAGGACACACCGTCGTGATCGACGGCG
>CAYYGU010000011.1:23012-25816 GCA_964471525.1 uncultured Isosphaeraceae bacterium | reverse complement strand
GGCGACGGGGGACTCGCCGAGTCAAGCAGCGGCACGACCCTGCGAGCGACGAGTTCAACAACCGATTACACCCTCCTAGAACTGATCGCGAGCCCGCAGGCGAGTTACGGCGTTTCGTTTGCTGGATGGTCGCGAAGCACCTCGCTTCCAACCATCGGCTCGGGAATTCACCATCCGAACACGGCGGAGAAACGCATCTCCATTCCGTCCTCCGTCACACATGATTCCGATCCTGCCTATTCCGAGACCTACTGGGAAGTGAATTGGGCGGAGGGAGTCACCGAGCAGGGCTCGTCCGGCTCGCCGCTCTTCAACGGCGAGCATCAGATCATCGGGCAGTTGTGCTGTGGGTCGTCCTTCTGCAGTGCGCCGTCGGATCCAGACTGGTACGGGAAGTCGATCGCGGCCTCTTGGGCCGAGTTGTCTCCCTATCTTGACCCTGGAGACACGGGCGCCACGACGCTCGACTCGCTGTGCGAAGGCGGATCATGTCAATGGGCGCTTGCTGGGGGTGGTTCGGTGGGGCAACCCGACCTGGAACTCCTCCTCGCCGCATGGGGAACCATCGATCCGGCGGCCGATTTCGACGGAAGCGGGATGGTGGACGTGGGGGATCTGTTGGAACTGCTGGTGCATTGGGGTGTGTGCGTGTCGCCCTAAGCGATAACCGCACCGAGATTCACGGTCTGCTACGCCCGTCTTGCCTGCAACTACCGAGGATCCGAGTACAAATCCACGAAGAAGTCCAGCGTCCGTCGCCCGTCCTGCTCGCGGGCGCGGGCGAGGTAGAAGCCGCATTTCTCGAAGAGTTGAATCGCAGGTTGCCGCTCGACACGCACATCGAGAACAACCTTGAGGTAGTCGTTGGCTCGGCAGAACCGAATCGCATGGGTCATGAGCGCCGTGGCGATGCCCTGCCTGCGGAACTGGGGGCGAACGCGAAGCCGACGCATCTCCGCGACCGAGTCGTCGAGCCGTTGCACGCCGATCATCCCGGCGATGACTTCGTCCCGCGTCGCAACCCAGAACCCGCCTTGCGCTGCGTCGCTGAAGTACGCGTCCTGTAACTGCTCGATGTCGGCCCCGGTGTCGTTGTCGTGTACCTGACTCTCGAAAACGCCATTCTCAAAGAGCTCCCGCAGAACAGGGATGTCCTGATCGGTCGCAGTACGGATCTGAGGTGGTTCTTTGGTTTTCGTCATTGGCGGCATGAGAAGCGTTGGCGAGCCCGGCCAGTATAGAGGGTCATCGCCACCAGCCGGGGCGGAGGGATTCCGAGCACCACTGGCGGAATTCGGCGTCCAATGCCGGATCATGGAGTTCGGCATTCTGGCTTCGGCGGCCGGCTGCGGCCGCAGCCAAGATGTCTCTGACGCGGCCAGCACGAAGTGGGTCCGCCAGCATGAACCGCATGACCGCCCACGCCTGTCCGTAATAATCCAGCAGCGCCGACTGCCCGCGATCCATGGCTGCGTGCGGATCGTCGGTTGCGAATTCATGGAGGGGCTGCATGCGACCACGGCGAAGCATCCACCACGCGCGGCGTTGCCGCTGCCGATTGGAAGCATGGTCGATCACGACCCGATCGGGCAGCAGACGGAAGCCTTCCATGATGGTCGCGAGCCCCTCATCGACCCAGTGAGGCAGTGTCCCCGGAAGCGCGGTCTGCGCGTATTGATGCCACCCTTCGTGCAGCGCCAGGGCCATCGTGTCGCGGCAGTGGCTGCGGTGATCGATGTCGTAGAGCAGTGCAACGCCCTGTGAAGTGAAGCCGCCGCGGCCAAGGCCTTGCATCGCATTGGCATGGGCAGGCAGGATGACCTTGGAGAGGTTGGACCACTGCCGCCGATCGCTCATGAGGCAGGTGGTCATCGTTTGGGTGGGTTCAGGAAGCGTGAACGACTCGGTGTCGAACAAGGCTCGCATCGCTGCGAGCCCCGACTCCATCGCGACGGGAAGCCGCGCGTGCAGCGTTGGCTGCATGATCGTTGTGCAGATATCCCAACGAGTTGTTCGGATGCAAAGACCGTCGAAACCCATGCATGTCCATGGCTCGATCATGGCTGCTTGGCCGCAAAGGGGTGGCGGCGTCTGGTCGATGCTCCCCAGAAGAATGTCGCGGGGGGCCCTTGGGGCGCAGCTGCACACCGCCAGAGCGAGCACGCTTGCAAGAGACAGCCACCTCATCCGAGCGACTCGATGGCGGCGGTTGTGGCTTCGAGGTCGGCCTCGGCCTGCTGCAGTTGACCGCGTGTTTCTTCGACGAGGTGCGGCGGCGCTTTCTGAACATAGGCCTCGTTGCTCAATCGCCCCTGCATGGACAGCACCCGCTTCTTCAGGTCATCTGCCTTTGCTTGGAGCCGCGTGCGTTCTGCCTCGATGTCGATGGATCCAGCCAAGGCGAGCAGCACTTCTTCGCCATCCATGGCAAAGGCAAGCGCAGCGGGGGGCCGCTCATCGGGGCGTGCCTCGACAGACTCCACCCGGCACATGCTCTCAAGTACCGCGGCGGATGCGGTTGCGAGTTCAAGCAAGCCCGGAGGCGACAGCAGGGTGATGGATGCCTTGGCAGGGACATCATTGTCCGAGCGGGCGCGGCGGATGGAGGCCACCAGAGCCTGCAACCGTTCGGTATCCGCTTCGGCGTCGGCATCTCGCAGCGCGTCGGTCACCTCCGGCCAGGCGGCCATCGCCAGCAGTTCCGAATCTGGAAGACCCAGCCCCGGCACGCCCCGCTCGCCAAGCGAGCAGACGTGCGGCCAGATGGCTTCGGTCACAAACGGGCACAGCGGGTGGATCAGACG
>CAYYGU010000011.1:13203-22912 GCA_964471525.1 uncultured Isosphaeraceae bacterium | reverse complement strand
CCGTTGCCCAGCGACTTGCTCATCTTCTGGCCGTGGCCGTCCTGCACCATTGGGTGAATGTAGACATCACGGAAGGGCAGCCGCCCGTTCAAGAAGTACCGGTTGAACATCACCATGCGGCTGACCCACAGCGTGATGATCCCGCGGGCGGTGCACAGCACATCGGTGGGGTTGAAGGCATCGAGCAGGCCTTCGGTTTCCGGGAATGCCGAGGTATCGGGCCAGCCCATGGTGCTCATCGGCCAAAGGGCCGACGAGAACCATGTGTCCAGCACGTCGGGGTCTTGGGTGAAGCCAGCGGCTTCGAGTTGCTGTTCAAGATCATCGCGGTTGCGATTGACACAGGCGAAGATGCGGACGATTCCCTCGATCGGGTCGGCGCTGAGGCGGACGCAGAGGTCATCGTCCTGCGCATCGCACATGGGCAGGTCGCATCCAGCGGGTGGAGGGGAGAGCGGCGCCTCCGGCAAGCCATCCGCGAGGGGGCATTCCAGCGTCCACACCGGAATGCGATGGCCCCACCAGAGTTGCCGGCTGATGCACCAGTCGCGGAGATTCTCGTGCCAGTGCTGGTACGTGCGGGCGTAGCGGGGGGGCGTAAAGGTGATGACGCCATCGCCTGCTTGCTCGCCGGTCAACCGCTCGGGCGCTTCGCCGTCCATCTGGGCTGGCGACAGCGCGCGGAGCGCCTCGCCTCGCAGTCGATCATCGGTGACACGCACATACCACTGGTCGCTGAGCCACGGCTCAATGGGAACATGTGATCGGTAGGAGTGGCCCACGCTGTGGGAGTAGTCACGGATAGACTCAAGAAGCCCTGCTTCCTGGAACCACTGGACCACCGCTTCGCGGGCGTCCTCTCGGCTCAAGCCGATGAACGGGCGGCAGTCCTCAGACGGGTCATCCCAGCCGTGCCGGTCTGATATCGAACCATCCGGTCCCATGATGTTGATGACATCGAGATCGTGCCGCTGGCCGATGTCCCAGTCGTTCGGATCGTGCGCGGGTGTGACCTTGAGGAAGCCCGTGGCGTACTCCGCCTTGGGGTCATCGCCATCGCCAGCCATGATGACGTAGTCGTCCTCGACGATTGGGATGCGCCGCCCAACAATGGGAAGGGTGACGAACGTGCCGCGAAGTTCGGTAGCGCGGGGATCGTTCGGGTTCATCGCGACCGCGGTATCGCCGAGCATTGTCTCTGGACGTGTGGTCGCGACCGTCACATGGCCGCTTCCGTCCTCGAGTGGATATCGCAGATACCACATGTGCCCAGCGACCTCTTCCATCTCTACTTCGTCGTCGGCCAGTGCGGTCTGCGTGACAGGATCCCAGTTCACCAGCCGCTTGCCTCGCTCGATCAAGCCATCTTGAAACAGACAGAAGAAGGCGTGCCGAACAGCGGCGGCGCACATGGGGTCCATTGTGAAGCGTGTACGCTCCCAATCACAACTGGCGCCGAGTTCTTGAAGCTGGCCCAAGATGACCTGCTCGTACTCGTCCTTCCATTCCTGCGTCAGGGCGACGAAATCCTCCCGGCTCATGTCGGTCCGTCGCTTTCCGGACTGCATCAGACGCTTCTCCACGACGGTCTGCGTGGCGATTCCCGCGTGATCGGTACCGGGTAGCCACAGCGTGGTCGGCCCCCGCATGCGGTGATACCGCACGAGAATGTCCTGAAGGGTGTTGTTCAGGGCGTGTCCAAGATGCAGGGCGGCTGTCACGTTGGGCGGTGGAATCACGATCGAATAACATGCAACCCCCGGCTCGGGTGGCTCGACGTGGCCGAGTCCTGCCTCCTGCCATGCAGCGCGAATCGCTGGTTCCGATTCGGCGGGCGTGTAGGAGCGGGGGAGTGACGCGTTGGAGTGCACCGTGGACATGGAATCATGATACCGATGCGATTGGTCAATTCGATCGTGCTCGTGGGCCTTTGCGGCATGCTCGCCCGATGCGATGATTCCTCCGAGATGGTAGTCGCGCCAGCTCCGGCGGCGATTGAGACGCAGCTGGAGCAGGCAGAACTGCTCCTCTCCCATGGTCAATCTGCGGAGGCTGCCAGGGTGGTCACTCACCTTCTTGAATCAACGCCGGCCGATTGGCGCGTCCACGATGTCACCGCAAGAATCCGGCTCTTTGATGCGATGCAGGCACGCAAGGATGGGCTCATGGACCGTGCTGGCGAGGCCCTCGCGTCTTCGGTCGATGCCTATCGAGCGGCGACCGCAGCGGCGCCGTCGCTTGCGGGCCTGCATCAAAGCGCCGCCAGCGCCGCCTTCATGGCTGGTGAACATGGGCAAGCCACCGACTGGTTCAGAAGGGCGATGGAATTGGATCCCGACGACCCCCGGCCGCCGCTTTTTCTCGCCCAATTGGTGTTCGAGTCCGACCCGGCCGAGGCCGGGCGACTGCTCGGCCGGGCCATCGCCCTCGATCCGACCATCGCAGAAGCCCACGCCTCAATTGCGCTTCTTGAAGCATCCAACGGGCAGGAGGAGGCAGCACTGGCGGCGATGGCGACAGCCTTGTCCTGTGGCGAGCCCTCGCCCGCACTTCGGGTGGTGCAGGCCAAGATGTATCGCACGCTTGGAAACCCGGCACGGGGCGTGGAAGTGCTGCTGGCGCTGCCAATCGCTGCCCGCGGCGATGAGGCCACCGCGGGCGAACTGGCCGAGTGCTGGGAACTGCTTGGGCGGCCTGACCGTTCAGCCGATGCATGGGCGATCTGCTTTTCCGCCAACGCGCACCGCACAGATGCGTGGGTGTTCGCCCTCCGGGCTGCCCGGTGCCACTTGGCTGCGGGCGATCGTTCTGCTGCGGCGGGATGCATTGCGCAGGCAGAGATGCTCTCGGCCCCCCGGGATCGCGTGGACGCCCTGCGGAAGCAGGCCAGCGATCAGCGGGACTGATCCTCGTCCTCGCTCAGTCGCCTCCCTGCCTCGACCCACGGGTCGGGGCCTTGTCGACCCGATCGGTCGCGGGATTGATGCGTTCCCCGCCTTCGAAATGCCACCGCCACCATCACAATCAGAACCAGGCCGCCGAGGCAGATGACAGTCAGGAGGGCGGAGACTTGGACGGGGGAGGGTGGCGTCTGTGGCACTCACCGAGTATAGAAGGGTCGAACAATGGCCTCACAGGGTCGTAGGGACGAGGAATGGGCATGAGACGCCAGTTGCAGGGTTTGGTGAATTGATCCACCGAACCGACCGATTCTCTTTCAGGGAGCATCGCTGTGAGCTCGCCGCCCGTACGTCCGATACTCAGCACAGGACACACCTCAGATGACGCCACGATTGACACCCACCCGCCTGGCACTGCTGATTCTCATGCTCGGAGGGACGGCCAGTGGCCTTGCTGCCCGGCCAGCATCCCCGGAAGCTCGGGTGTGGGCCGATGATGTGTGGATCGCAGCGATCGAAGGCGATCGGGCGGAGGTCGAAGCCTTGCTGAGCGAACCGGCCTCGGCCGGCATCGCCCCAGCGGCCCGCAACGCCTTTCTTGCGGACGTCGGGCTGTGGCAGATGCACGAGCGTGAGGACGCCGACTATGCCCGCGAGCGGATGGACAAGGCCCGGGCTGAGATGCTCAAGGCCCACGCAGACAATGACCCGTTGGAGGCGTTGCGATTGCTGCTTGAGATGCAGACGCTCTCGACGAGTTTTGCCGACCCGCTGCAGGATGGTGAGGTCAAGCGTGTTCTTGAGGATGCCGAGGCTGCAATCGCCACGTGGCGAACCGAAGGACAACTCTTCTCTGCGCAGCAGGGCTTGCTTCGCTTGCGCGCGGTGTACGAAGACACAGGCATGCACGACGCGTGGGACCGATTGACGGCCGCCTACGAAACCGTGTCCGACCAGATGAAACTGCTTCGCCGCTACCGATTTGAGGAGTTTCATCGTCGATATGTGGTGTTTCACCGAGCGCGTGGTGACGAAGTCAAGGATGAGTACAGCCCCAGGCTCGATACGCGGTGGCTCGACGAGGTTCGTGATGCCGATGTCAAGACGGCGGCCTTGGCGATAGAAATCGCTCTGTCAGAGCATGTCGAGTCGATCGGCGTCGCGCCGCTTCTCAAGGGTGGCATTGCCGCGGTTCGCGTTCTGACCGATGGCGGCATGTTGGCTCCGACCTTCGACTCTCTTGGCGATGAGGATCTCGTTGCCGCTTGGATGGCGGCGCTGGATGCGACGGAGGCATCATTGGAAGTCCCCGGCGGGCATGTGTCTCTTGAGCGAACCATGCAGCGAATTCAGGCTGCCAACGCCGATACGATCTCCATTCCGGAAGGGGTCCTCTGGCGTGAATTCACCGACGGGGCGATGGACGAATTGGATCGATTCAGCCAAGTGATTTGGCCCTACGAATTCGAGCAGTTCCAGCGACAAATGCGAGGCAAGTTCGTCGGCGTTGGCGTGCAAATCAAGGAAACGCTGCTCGGCGAAATCCAAGTCGTGACCCCGCTTGAAGGCAAGCCTGCCTTCTATGCTGGCGTCAAGGCCGATGACATCATTGCGACCGTCGATGGACATTCAACGGCCGGGTGGACGGTCCATGATGCCGTCCGCAACATCACCGGCCCAGCCGATACGAGGGTCGTACTCGGGCTTCGCCGCGACGGCGAGGATGGGCTTGTCAAAGTCCCCATTCTTCGCGGCGTCATTCGCATGCCTACGGTCAAGGGGTGGCGGAAGAACGGTGTCGGTCTCGATGGCCGCTCTGAGTGGGACTGGATGATCGATCCCGACGAACGCATCGGGTACATTCGACTCACCGGCTTCGATCAAGAGACCAAGGGCGATCTGCTCCGAGCGATCTCCTCGATGCGCCGCAGCGAGCCTATCAACGGTTTGGTGCTTGACCTTCGGTACAACCCCGGCGGCCTGCTCGATTTGGCCGCGTTTGTAAGCAATCTGTTCGTGCCAAAGGGTGATCTCGTCACGGGCGAAGATCGCAATGGCCGCCTGACGTTCCGGTTTCCCGCTCGCTCCGTGGAGTGCTATCTCGGTGGTGTGCCGACCGTGGTACTGGTCAACCGAGGCTCTGCTAGTGCCAGTGAAATCGTCGCTGGCTGCCTGCAAGCGCACGAGGCCGCGATCGTGCTTGGCGAGCGGAGCTTTGGCAAGGGCAGTGTGCAGACCGTGCATCCGGTGGGACCAGAAGCCCGGCTCAAAGTGACCAATCAGTATTACCGCCTTCCCTCGGCCGATGGCGTGTCGCCTGGCCGACTGGTTCACAAGCGACCGGGCGCAAGCGACTGGGGCGTCGTGCCGGATCTGATCGTCAAGATGTCGGTCGATGATTGGGATGCGTCCGAGCGACTGCGGATTCGCGCCGAGCAGGCGGTGTCAGCCTTGAAGTTGCCCGAGCCCGAGGATGATGTGGTTGTCGCAGATCAAGATCTGAACCCCGCCGACATTGGGCCTCCCGATATCGATCGCCTGATCGACGACGGATATGACCCTCAGTTGGAATTGGCGGTCCTGCTGCTTCACGCGCAGATCCTTGCCGAAACCTCAGACGGTACCGAGGACACCTCTGGTCAGATGGCCGGTGGTCGGGTGATCGACCTGAGAAGCCGCGCTGGCGGTCGGTAGGCGGCGACACACCGCGTAGAAAAACGGCAGCGTTCCCCGGAGGCACTCGGTTGAGCCCATACGCTCCGCCGCATGTGCCGCTGCCGCTTCGTCGTGATCACGCTGTTTCTTGCCGTCACGCACGCCTGCGGAGACTCGCCCGCGCAGCCGCCCCCGCGGGTCGATGGGACGCTGCGGATCGTCTCGTGGAACGTACTGAACCTCTTCGATCATCAGGATGATCCGCTGCTGAGTGATCGCTGGGAGGATCTTCGGATGGCAACGCCGATGGGGCGTTGCCGGTCGATCGCGGCGACGCTGCAACGCATCGACGCCGATGTCGTGGCCTTGCAAGAAGTCGAGTCGCTGGTCTGCCTGCGGTGGTTTCGGGATACCTTCCTGGCAGGCATGGGCTACACCCATCTGGCGTCAATCGACGCCGGATACCACCGAGGCGTCGAATGTTCGGTACTCAGCCGCATCCCCATTGTGGAGTCCTCGGTGGAAACGGGCATCTGGATGGGACCAGACGCCGCCGAGTGCTGTGAGGCCGAGCGGACACCTGGAGCGGATGACATCCCATTTCGACGGCCGCCGCTGCGGCTCGTGCTGCAGTGTGGCGACGATCGGCTCGCACTGTTCGTCATGCACCACAAGGCAGGCGGCGGGAAGGCCAATACGTGGCGGCGAGAGGCGGAGGCCTGCCATACCGTCAAGGCGATTGCGGCATGGCGAGCGTCGCGTGATGGAATCCCGGTGATCCTGGCCGGGGATTTCAACGCCATGACGAAGGACTGCTCGGTTCAGACCTACCTCGAGGCAGGGATGAGCGATGTGATGCATGGCCGATCCATTCCGACGCACGAGTCAGGCCGCACCATCGATTACGTGATGATGAGCGATGAACTCCTGCCACGAATTGTTCCCGGCACCGCCAGGGTCATCGAAACTCCAAGCCCTCCGGCGGGGTGGAATTGGAAGACCGACCGCAGGCCCGACTGGTCGCCATCGGATCATCGTCCGGTGATGGTTGACATCAGGCGGACCACCGCACGAAGCGGTGCTTACTGACCCGCCTCAAGCAATGACCGCGCCTCCACGACGTCCTTATCGCCGCGTCCAGAGAGGTTGACCAGGACGACGCGGTCCGAATCGAGGGTGCTGGCAATCCGCATCGCAGCAGCAATCGCGTGCGATGACTCAAGCGCAGGCAAGATGCCCTCAAGCGAGCAGAGCAGTTGAAAGGCCTCGAGGGCCTCGTCATCGCTGACGCTCTCATAGGTGGCTCGGCCAAGTTCCTTCCACCACGAATGCTCCGGACCGACGCCGGGATAATCAAGCCCCGCCGAGCACGAGTGGACATCGGCGGTCTGTCCATCGGAATCCTGAAGCACATAACTTCGGGCGCCGTGCAACACACCAGGCGTGCCGCAGCCCAGGCTTGCGGCGTGATGTCCGATCTCAAGCCCTGATCCGCCTGCCTCAACGCCCACCAATGCAACCTCGGCGTCATCGAGGAATGGGTAGAAGATGCCCGCCGCATTGGAGCCCCCGCCGACGCAGGCCACGATCTGATCGGGAAGGCGGCCGATTCGCTCAAGGCACTGCGATCGGGCTTCACGCCCGATGACGGCTTGGAGTGAGCGGACGATCAGTGGGAAGGGATGGGGGCCGACGACCGAACCAAGGACATAGTGCGTTGATTCGACCGAGCCCATCCAGTCTCGCATGGCAGCGTTGGTTGCATCTTTGAGGGTGCGGCTTCCATCCTCCACTTCGTGGACGACCGCGCCGAGCATTCGCATTCGAAAGACATTGAGGGCCTGACGCCGGACATCTTCGGCGCCCATGTACACCTCGCAGTCGAGGCCAAATCTGGCGCATGCCGTTGCAGTTGCGACGCCATGCTGGCCCGCGCCGGTCTCGGCGATCACGCGACTCTTCCCCATTTTTCTCGCAAGGAGAACCTGTCCAATGGTGTTGTTGATCTTGTGCGCGCCGGTATGCGCGAGGTCTTCACGTTTGAGCCAGATCGCAGCGCCGCCAGCATGGGCGCTGAGTCGGGGCGTGTCGGTGAGCGGTGTCGGGCGTCCCACATAGTGGTGCAGAAGCGCCGTGAGTTCGGTCTGAAAGACTGGATCCTCGGAGGCCTCCGCCCATGCCACACTCAACTGGTCCAGGGCGGCAACGAGCGTTTCGGGAACAAAGCGGCCACCGAAGCGACCGAACCATCCATTCGAATCGGGGCCGGTGGCGATGTTCGAACTCATGGGCAGGATGCTCCCGTCGTGGGTTTGCAAAGGAGAACTTCGGTCAAAAAGGCGGCAAGCCGTTCTTTGGCATCGGCCGACATCGAGCCGAACCCGGCGTGCTCGCCCGGTGCGCCCGTCCGATCGTATGTCACTCGGCTCACCAGTGCCGGCGGTCCTCCCGCCTCGACCGCGTCAAGGAAACGCCGCTGCCCCTCGTACGGAATCCAAGAATCGTGGCGTGCGTGGAGTGCCAGAAGCGGGATGGGACGCCAACTGCCAAGATGCTGCATGGGGTTCGCCTCTCGGATCAGCGTCATGGTGGCCCGGTCAACTTCCTCGGCCATGGGCAACTCCGACCAGTTGCCGCTGGTCGCCTCCAACACGCCCGCTGCATACGAGTGAGGACGGCAGAGCCGAGCGATCACCGCCATGCCCCCGGCGGACATGCCTCCGATGGCAATCCGAGTCGGGTCTGCCCCAAGTCGCTCCGCGGCGAATTCGGAGACGGCGTCGATTTCTTCGACCGTTTCCAGGATCGCCTCGATGATGTGGGCCGGCTCATGGAGCCGCAGATCAAGCCGCTCGCCGTGCCCCGGCAAGTCCATAGCGCAGATGGCAATGCCTCGTCGCATCAGCCGCAGGTATCTGCCCGGATCCAGTTCCTTGAAGGCGGTTCGGCCATGGATCCAGAGCAGAAGGGGGGGCGAATCTGGTTGAGCATCGTATGCCTCGGGCTGAATCAGCAGCGTTGGCACAGTCCCGCACATGGCCAAGGAACCCTGCCTGCGAAGGGCCGTGGGGAGGGCATCAAATCGTTCGCTCATGCCGTCCTCATTGACGGGGCGGCGTCTGGGGCCGATCCTTCGGGAATGTTGCAGATCATTGGCGGGCACTATAGATCCCGGCGTCTTCGCACGCCGCCCGATGCGGGTACGACCAGACCCTATTCGCAGCGGGTGAAGGAGTCGGTTTTCAATATTCTCCGCGGCCACTGGGAAGACGCTCGAGTACTGGATCTCTTTGCAGGTGTCGGGACCATGGGACTGGAGGCCATCAGCCGCGGCGCTGCTGAAGTGTTGATGGTCGAGCAGGACCGGCGTATCTACACGCTGCTGGAAAAGAACGTAGCGGATCTCGGCTGCGAGGCGGTTGCAGACACCCTCCGCGGTGACGCGCTCGGTTCGGTCAGTCTGCTTCGGGCGCCGCGACCGCTCGATGTCGTATTTGTCGACCCGCCGTTTGCAATGATGCAGGACGAGGCCAGCCGCAGACGCGTGCTTGACCACATCGCCCACACGGCGGACATGCTTGCACCGAATGGAATGGTTGTCCTTCGGACCCCGCTGGATGCACACGCCGTGTCCCACGAGGTTTCAACGCTTGCAGGACCGGAGGTCCGCGAGTACCGGCGTCATCATCAGGTACTGTTCTACACTCACAAGGGTACGGCGTCATGAGCGTTCCCGATGCACGGACCATCGCAGCGGGTGTGGCGGCTTCACTGCAATCCGAAGGATTCACAGCGTGGTTCGCAGGCGGCTGCGTCCGCGACGAATTGCTCGGACTCCAGCCCAAGGACTACGACATCGCCACCGACGCCACGCCGGAGCAGGTTCTGGAGGTCTTCCCTCGCGCCATATCGGTCGGCGCTTCCTTTGGAGTCATGCTCGTACGCAGGCACGGGCTGACCATCGAAGTGGCGACATTCCGCGAGGAGGGGGCGTACTCTGACCATCGCCGTCCCGACAGCGTTCGGTTCACAGATGCCAGGCACGACGCCATGCGACGCGATTTCACGATCAACGGGCTGTTCCGCGATCCAACAACCGGCGAGGTACATGACTTCGTGGATGGTCGCGCCGATCTCGACGCGGGAATCCTCCG
>CAYYGU010000011.1:8849-13103 GCA_964471525.1 uncultured Isosphaeraceae bacterium | reverse complement strand
GCGAGGTACATGACTTCGTGGATGGTCGCGCCGATCTCGACGCGGGAATCCTCCGGGCGATCGGTGCCCCCGCCGACCGCTTTGCGGAAGATCACCTTCGAATGCTTCGAGCGGTCCGCTTCGTGGCGTGCCTCGGCGTGCAACTCGAATCGGCCACCGAAACCGCCATCGCGGCGCACGCGGGCGAACTCTCAGGCGTTTCCCGGGAGCGGATCGGCGAGGAAGTTCGAAGGTTGCTGCACTGCCCCCGCCACGTGGAGGGCGTTGCGCTCTTCGAGCGACTGGGGCTGGGCGCCGCCGTGTTTGGAACGTCGGCAGCAGACGCTTCCTTCTCGCGCCTTGAGTCCGCTGGACATGCTGGCGCAGAACTTCCAGCCCTGCTGGCGGCATGGTCGCTTGATCGGGGTGATTCCACTGACTTGGAGCGTGGCGTGCGCATCTGGCGAGAGAGCCTCCTGCTCTCGAATGAACATCGTGATGGCATGCGGTCCTGCCTGAGGTCGCACCGCATGTTCCAGGAGTGGGAGGCGATGGGGGTTGCCCCCCGGAAGCGACTCGCATCATCGCCCTGGTCCGCCGCGGCCCTCAGCATGATTGAAGCGGTCGACCCCGAGCGGGCCGCGACGATTCGCCGCGACATCGACATGCTGGCCACATCGGGTCTGAGTCCCGCCAGATTGCTCGATGGCGACACCTTGGTCGCCGACGGCATGCCACCCGGCATTCGCTTCGGCGAAGTGCTTGAGCAGGTCTACGATGCTCAATTAGAAGGGCGCATTCACACGCTTGACGAAGCGATCCAACTTGGACGCGAGTTGTCAGGCCGTTGAGCGGTCTCCGTCGTGGGTGGTGCATACCTGCGAGCCGCGATCTTGGCCTATACTGAGCGGTGAATGGGTATGACGGAGTGAAGCCATGCGCAATGACATGACTGTGATTCTTTCGATGTGTCTGGCGACCTGCTCCGCGGCAGCGGTCGACGCGCCTGCCCCGGCAGAGAGCCGCTATCCGACGCTGGTGCAGGAATCAGATGCCGAGGACAGCCTCTCCGTGTACATCGTTCCGATGCGGGGGCAGGTCGGCACGGACATTCTTCCGGAACTGTACGAGCCGATCATTGAGGACATCAAGGCTGAAGACCCCGACATGGTCATCATCAAGATCGACAGCCATGATTGGAAGGATATCGATGATGAGGTCGTCGACATCATGAATCAGTCGGGGCGACCTGGCTGGGAGGACATTTCCACCGTTCAGTTGAAACCAATGGCGGAGATTCGTGAAGCCTTCTTCCAAGAGTTGCCGGAGATTCAACAGGTGTGCTATGTCGAGGATGCGATGAGCGCAGCGTCGCTGTTGGCATTGTCGTGGGAAGATCTCTACATGGATCCCGATGCCGACTTTGGCGGCGCGGTCATCGTGTGGGCGCGATATGCCGCCGATGTCGCCGGTGATTCGCAGATGTACGGCAAGTACCTCAGCATCATAATGGGGGATGTGCGAGGTCTGGTGCAGTTCGGGGGGTGGGATACACCTGAGCGGCGTGCCTTTGTGCAGGCTTTCGTCGTGCCGGAGAAGATAGCCTCGTCCACGTGGCGTGGCCGCGAGGCGATCTGGCACGACCACGGGGGTGGGGATGTCCCTGTCGATGAGCGTACTGAACGACCGCGGAAGATTACGATGGAGTTCCTGCAGAACCCGCCGACGATCACGCTTGACGGCCGTAAGGCCGAGCAGTTGCTCGTCGCCGATGGAACTGCTGAGTCCGAGACCTTCGTGCAGGACATCTTGGCCTCGCTCGGACATCGCCGCTACCACATCGTCGGGGACGCCAGCGTGAAAGTGGAGAAGCACCGAGCGAAGTGGTCTGCTGCAGCTGATAAAGCCAGATCCGCGTTCATGAAATACGAGCGAATGATGGCGGGGCCCGCCCTGTGGCAGTTTCAGTCCGCAGTCAAGTCACTCCAATCGTATATGTCTGCTATTCGCGTCAACAAGGCCGTGAAAACCCGGATGCAAATCGAAAGGCTTCCGACCGATCGGGTCCAGTTGGAGCTCATGCTTGCAGAATTGAAGGAACTCATCCGCGAACTCAGTGGCGACGGTCGCCGCGGGGGTGGCGGTCGGGGCGGCAGACCGGGAGGCGGCGGCGGCGGATTCTGATCGCAGCCGTTCGACGCCGGGTTCTACTCGTCCACAAATCGCAAGAGTGTTGGTCCGACCTCAACCTCGAGTCCGTGTTCGAGGCGAACTTCGTCGATCGGCTCGCCATCGAGCAGCGTGCCCCCGCTTGACTCCAAATCCCGAAGGTAATACTCGCCGTCCACTTGCTCAATCACGCAGTGCTCCCGCGATACTGAGGGGGCGGAGATTCGCACATCGCAATCGGCATCCCGGCCAATGAGGATCTCAGCGTTGTCGCCAATAGCAAATGCGCTGACGACCTGTCCCGTCTTGCGACTGATGACATGGAGTTCCAACATGTTCGTCATGGTACTGATGCGACACCGTATCCGATCTGAGTGCCGACAACGGGCGATCAGCGGGATCCAATCCGCCAGAATCTATGCCCGAAATGGCGTGTACTGCATTGATTCGCAGCCCTGGGGGGTCCGGTTGCAAGGGGATCCAAGGCGGCATGGAATCGAACCATACAATTCCCGCCATGACACGGATCGTGGACATGGTGCTGATACTCTTCGCCGCCGCAACGGCCCTGTGGTGGGTGCCTCGCATGGTTGCCCGCGGCCGTCACCGCACCGATTGGCGGGGGCGATTCGGCCACGGCGCCGTACTTCCGCCACCATCACAGAACGGCCGCATCCTGCTTCATGCTGTCTCGGTGGGTGAAGTCGGCGCCCTGCGTGGCTTGGTCGCGGCGCTCGCGGTCGATACGGATGTGGTCATCGCCTCCACAACGGACACGGGAGTCGCTCGCGCCAAGGAACTCTATGGTGATCGGCATACGGTCCTCAGGTGGCCGCTGGATTTCTCGTGGGCGGTCAAACGATTCCTCAAGCGAGTTCAACCCACGGTTGTAGGGCTGGTGGAGTTGGAAGTCTGGCCCAATGCCACCGCACTGTGCAAAGCTCGAGGTATCCCGACCGTTGTGGTGAGCGGCCGGCTCTCTGCGCGAAGTCACCGCCGGTATCGATGGATTCGGTGGTTCGTGCAACCGATGTTTCGTCGGGTTGAAGCGGTCGGGGCGCAGACCAGTGAGATTGCCGATCGGTTCGTGGACCTCGGGGTCGCGGCTGAGCGGGTCCACGTTGCCGGGAATCTCAAGTGGGACAGTGTCCAGTTCTCCGAAGACGACTCGGCTGGCACCCAGCATTTGGCAGAGGACATGGGAGTCGATCGAACAATGCCGGTCGTCGTGGGTGGCTCAACCGCTCCTGGCGAAGAGGCCCTGCTCCGGGAGGCGTGTCCAGATGGCGTTCAGTTGGTCTGCGCACCGCGTCGCCCTGAATGGTGGGACGATGCTGCCGAGGCGCTTTCGCCCTGTACTCGCCGCTCATCCGGAACCCCTGGCAAAGCCGGCGCCTCGCGATTCCTGCTCGACACCCTTGGGGAACTGAGTTGGGCCTATGGGTTTGCAGATGTCGTGGTTGTTGGGCGAAGTTTCGGCGACTTGCATGGATCCGATCCGGTCGAGCCGATCGCGCGTGGTGCTGCCACCGTCATCGGACCGGCTGTGTCGGATTTCAAGGACACCGTGGACCGCCTCGTGGCAGGCGACGGTCTGATTCAGTGCAGCCGCGAGGAACTTCGTGCCACGCTTCGCCAGCTCCTAGCGGATGCTGACGCGGCAGCCACTCTGGTTCGGAATGGGCAACAGGTCATTGAGGCGCAGCAGGGGGCGACCGAACGATGCGCCGCGTTGTTGAGGCAGGCTTCGGCTGCGTCATAGCCCCCCCCATCCATAGCCCCCCCATACAGCAACCGCCGCCGGATCCTGGGAAGGGTCGGGCGGCGGTGCGGGGAGAAAGGATATGAGAAAGAGAAGGCAGTCTGTTTCGCTCTGCCAATTCATACGCCCGCGATCCGAATCGGTTCCTTTGAATACATGTGATGGCACCGAACGCGGATTCCAGCCACTGAGCGGGGTCGCGGAGTTCATCTCGGTGGACAGACGAGCGGATACAGGCGGCGGGGGGGGTGAGCCTCCGCCATGCGAACCGATGCGTACCATGTCCAGCGTGAATGAATCCGACGTACTGGCGGTCATCAGGGAACGGGTCCTCACAGCGGATC
>CAYYGU010000011.1:2210-8749 GCA_964471525.1 uncultured Isosphaeraceae bacterium | reverse complement strand
GTGAATGAATCCGACGTACTGGCGGTCATCAGGGAACGGGTCCTCACAGCGGATCCGCGGGTTCTTATGGGTCCTGGCGATGATCTGGCTCAGGTTCTGGTGGGGGAGGGGGGCGGTTCGTTGCTCGTGGGGGTCGATCAGGTCATTGATGGACTGCATGTCTTGGCGGATCGGGTCTCATGGGACCGTATCGGAGGCAAGGCAATGCGGCGAGCCCTGAGCGATGTGGCGGCGATGGCGGGGCACCCGCTTGCAAGCCTCGCCTCCGTGGTGCTGCCGCCGGGTGCTCTAGACGACGACATCACGGCGTTGTGCAAGGGGCTGCACGAAACAGCGGAGGCCTTCCACGCGCCGGTGGTCGGCGGCGATGTGGCGATTCACAGGCTCACCGATCATCCGTTGACGGTCTCGGTCACTGTCCTGGCAACGCCACGTGCGTCCGGCCCAGTGCAACGGAGCGGCGCACGCGAAGGGGATCTGCTCGTCGTGACGGGTCAACTTGGCGGTTCGCTCCGGGAAGATGGGGGGGGACATCATCTGGAGTTCTGCCCCCGCATTTCGGAAGCGGCGAGGCTGCAAGAAGTGTTCGGCAAACACCTGCATGCCATGATCGACATCAGCGACGGCCTGGGCCGTGATGCTGGCCGGCTTGCCGATGCTGCTGGTCTTCAGGTTCAGATTGATTCCGACCTGCTTCCGCTTCGCGACCGTGCGAGCGTGGCAGCGGCGATGGGGGATGGAGAAGATTACGAACTGCTCATGGCCGTCGCCGCAGACACGGTGATACCGCCGACCGTTCCGGGGACCGCGCCGCCGTGCCAACTGACGACTATCGGCCGGTTCAATGCGTTGCCGACCGCCGAGGCGCATCGCGTCATGCTGGTCGATGCCGTCGGGCCCGCCGTCGATGCGTCCGAATGCGGATGGGACCACGGCCAATGAACGAACTTGAGGTGGAACTCCCCAATCTCGCGTCGCACCAACTGTGTGGCGCCGCAATCGGTGGTCTTCTTGTCGGCGGCGATGTCGTGGCGCTTCGCGGCGAACTTGGCGCTGGCAAGACGACCCTGGTCACGGCACTCGGCCACGCGCTGGGTGTCACTGACATGTCCAGCCCGACATTTGGCATCATCCATGAACATCCTCGGCCGCAGGGGGGGCGGCTGCTGCACGTCGATGCCTACCGCCTCAGAGGCAGTGACGAACTGCTGGACCTTGGGTGGGATGAATGGGCCGGTGCGGCGGACACCATCGTCTGTGTGGAGTGGGCAGATCGCATCGGGGCGTTGCTCGATTCACGCCCCCATCTGGACGTGCGGTTATGGCACACGAGCAGCGGGCGAACGGCCTTGATTCACTGGGACGATTCGGATCGCTTGTCTTCATTGGCTGCCGCCGGCGACACACCATAGATCACAAAGCGGTGGCCGACGGTCGTCCATCCCATTTCTTCGGCGAGACGCTCCCGGAATTGCACGACCTGATCGCACTGCAGCGGAACCAGTTCGCCGGTTTGCACGCACACCATGTAATCTGAGGGATCCCTCCCATACACAAGTTGGTAATGCGTCACTTTGGCATCGAGCAACATGAACGGCGTCACGATGCCCGCGTCCTGAAGCAGCCGAAGCGTGCGGTACACGGTTGCTTTCGAGAGGTTCTTGCCCTGGCCCCGCACCTCCATCAGCAGCGAATCGGCGTCAAAGAGCCCGTCCATGTCCATGACCGCCGCAAGGACATCGGCCCGTTCAGAGGTGTAGCGGAGCGAGCATGATTTGAGGTACCGTCTGAACACGGCGCACAACGGCGCCAGAATCGGAGGCACATCGGGCATGTCGGTGACTTCAACGGACTTCATGGTCGCTGATGGTACAGGCAAGCCGCTTCGCGTCCTCGCCTTCGAGGGCTGGGACGGCGGATCGCACCGAGCCGTTCGAGAATCAATTCAGCGGCACGGCTCGCTGGAGTGGCATTGGCTCACGCTGCCCCCGGCCAACTGGCGGTGGCGGCTGCGGCTTGGTGCTGCGGACTTGGCTTCTCTGGCAGGCGATGCGGAACGTGCAGGAGGGGAGTGGGACGCCATCTTCGCGACCTCGCTCATTTCGCTTGCCGAACTGGTGGCGATGTTGCCGCCGAGGCTGGCCTCGCTTCCTCGCATCCTCTTCATGCACGAGAATCAGGCCGCCTATCCGGCCGCCACCGGCAATGGAGACGCGCGGGACGCGCACGCCATTGCCACCAACATCACATCGATGCTCGCCGCCAATCGGGTCCTCTGGAACAGCACATGGAACCATGACTCATTCAGGCACGGGGCGCGTGACATGCTCCGAGCGGCGAAGGGGGCGGTTCGCCGCGATGTCCTTGTAGACATTGATACGCGTTCGCAGGTGGTCTGGCCGCCGGTCGAAGTGCCAACGGCCGTGGATGCAGCAGTTTTACATAAGGCATCTGAGGCCACGCAGCGGGGCCTCACCCTCATCGCGTGGCCGCACCGGTGGGAGCACGACAAGGGGCCGGATGAACTCCTTGCGATCGAGCAGGCGCGTGGCGAAGCCGACCAACTTGGATGGGTGCTGCTGGGACAACAGTTCGAGCACCAACCGCCAGCCATGCGAGAACTGCTTCGCGTGGCCGGTGATCGCGTCATCCACGCCGGCCATGCCAGCCGCGATGAGTACGAAGCCTGGCTGATCGCCGCTGACTGGGTACTCTCAACCGCGCGGCATGAGTTTTTCGGCATCGGCGTGTGCGAGGCGCTGCTTGCAGGATGTCTCCCGTGGCTCCCAAATCGCCTGAGCTATCCAGAACTCGTTCCTTCCGGCTGTATTGGCTGCTCGCCGGGAATGCCCAGTGAGGATGAGCCCGCCATGCGGGCGGCGATTCACGAGCATCTTCAGGCCGCGACCGCTCCGCAGGCCGTGCGGCGGATCGAATCCACCATCCGCGAGCTGGCTCCGCCATCCCGCCGATAATGACTCTTATGTCAAACTCTGGCTTCTGCCCGCTCACGGGGTAGGCTTCCGGGATGCCAGCCGACAGTGAGCACTCCGAGATCACCTCTGAGCCGGTTCCCCCCGGGCTCATGCAGGTCGGCGTACTGAGCGCCACCTTGATCTGGCTTGTGTTCGTGGTGCTGCTTGCAGCCGTGCTGTTGTGGCGGGTCGGCGAGTACCGACTGCGTGGCCAGGAGGTTCGGGAGGCCGACCAAATCGGCAGGATCGCGATCTCGATGATCGCAGGCGTGGAGGATCGCCCCGGTGCCGCCGCGATTCTCAGGCAGATCGCCGCGGCGAGCCCCGATGTGGCGATGCTGCGGCTGGCAACCTCGAACGCGCCGCTGCCTACGGGGGTTCATCCTGACGATGTTGTGCGAGTGTCCTCTGATGCGGGGCGCACACTGCTGGTGGCGCTGTCGCCTTCAGCGTCAACCACCCCGCGGCTTTGGGGAACACTCGGCGCCTTGATGAGCCTTGGCGCCGTTTTTGTGCTGATGGGTGTCTTTCTGGTGGTCGTGATTGGTCGCCTCGTTGGACGTCCAATCCGGCAGTTGGAGCGGCGGGCTGCCCAACTGGCCGATGGCAAGACCGATGTCGTGATTCCCGTAGGCGGGCATGGCGATTTCGGAACACTCGCACGCAGTCTCGATCGAATTGGCGATCGGATGCACACCGAGCGGGTGCAGAACGAGCGGATCAGCCAGGAGTTGCAGCGTACCAATTCGCTTCAGTGCCTGATGCTGCGTGAACTCAACCATCGCATCCGAAACAATCTCGCCTCGCTCTCGGCATTGGTATCGCTGTCGCGGGCGCAGGAGCCGAGCGTACCGGTATTCGCCAAGCGAATCGAACGGCGTATCGAGGCCATGGCTGCGATTCACGGGTTGCTCTCCGAGCGGAACTGGTCACCGGTTTCGCTGCTTGATCTTCTTTCACGGCTCAGCCCCTTGGAACTCGGCGAGCGAATCAAGCTGGTCGGTCCCGACATCGACGTGAGTGCCGCGGAGGCCACGCCGCTGGCGATGGTCCTGCAAGAGATGTTTGCCAACGCCATGGAGCACGGGAGCCTCGGTTCTGGAGCCGGGTGGCTTCAAGTCCAGTGGGATATCGGCGAAGGTGCCGAGGGAGAGATCATCGTCATCGATTGGCGGGAAACCGGTGGGCCTCCTCCGAACAGCGATGCCGTTGCCGGCACCGGAACCCAACTGATTCGCGGCCTGATCGAGGGCGAGTTGCGAGGCGATGTGACCCTGCACCATACGCCGGACGGTGTATCGCATCGAATACGCATTCCGCTTAAGCCCGGAACGCGCCTCGGATCGGTGTGAGTTTCGTCTATCGCGTGGCTGCCGTAATCGTGCAGACGCCAAGTGACTGTGCGATCTGCTGCTGCACCGTGAACCCCCCCCGCTCGATCATCAAGGCAATCGCCGCTGGGTCTGCAAATGTACTCACAGACCTCGGTAGATAGCGATACGCACCTGAGCGATCACCTGAGAGCAGGGCGGCCGTCACCGGCATGATATGGCGCGTGTAGGCGGTGTTGAGGAGCCGCACCACCGGATTCCGCGGCGTGCTGAACTCAAGGATCACCAGCCGACCACCGGGGCGAAGAATGCGGGCAAACTCCCCCACCGCCGTCTCTGGGCTTCCCACATTTCGCAGCCCGAAGGCAATGGTGACGACATCCATCGATGCGTCCGGCAGGTCAATCGCCATCGCATCGCCCCATCGGAAGGTTGGCGTGGGTCTGCCGTCGCGGCGAGACTGAGCCTTTGCCTTCCGCTGCGCGATTCTGAGCATGGCCTCGGTGAAGTCCATCCCAAGTATCGATCGGGGGCGACGGCGAGCCAACTCCTCGGTCAGATCGCCGGTTCCGCAGGCAATGTCCAGCACATCATCCCGCGGTCCAACGCGGGCCAAGGTGGCCGCCCGCCGCCGCCACGCCTGATCTCGCCACAGGGAATGCACACGATTATTGAGGTCATACCGAGCGGCGATACTGGCGAACATCGACTCGACCCGTCGAGCCTTGTCGGTGGTTTGGTGAGGATTCTGCCGGAGATCCTCGACCGACCATGCCGTGCGTGCCTGACTCGATTGTTCACCGCTCATGCCAGCATGGTATCCGTCCCCACCGTAGAATCGGCGGCATGGCACACCCCTTTCGGTTGAGCGTTCTGGCGGGCTTGATCTGTTTGAGTTCCTGCGCGTACATCGATCATGCCAGGCACTGGGTCGGCGACTTCGTCCCATCCGTACAGATTGCGAGAGTCGGCGGGGATGCCGGCCGGATGAGTATGGACATCACCACGGCGGTGTGTACCAGCGACCCCTATGTACACACGTCGCTCTGGATGACCGATCTCTCGTACGAGCAAATCGAAACCGGCATGATCGAGACCGGACAGGTTCTGCATATCGAGATGCTCTTTCCTCCCCGTGCTGGCGAGACGCCAATCGATCCTGCCGCGACGAATCTCTCACTTCGCTACATCGTGATTTCCAATGGCGAACTGGGCGTATACGAGGGCGGAGGCTTTGGATATCCGATCGGCGGCCACGAAGACGGGCAGATGTCGCTTCGAGTCGAACCTTCTGGACTGGTGCTCGCCGAATCAACCGAGGGCTTCATCGACCTGCTCTCGCCTGCCAAACTTTCGGCTGTCTTCACCGGAACCTGCGATGACATGGCCGGTCATCGCCTCGCTGACGGCATCGACCAACTCGTCACCAACGCGATCGGCCGAACCATCTACGTTCGCAGTTCTTCTGGCGTGAAGGTGAGCGGCAGCTGAATCGCCTTGCCCCCTGCCCGGCGGAGCGGGCATCGACCACCGCGTCACCAACGCGATCGGCCGAACCATCTCCGTTCGCAGTTCTGCTGGTATAGACGTGAGCGGCAGTTGAGTCGCCTTGCCCCCTGCCCGGTGGAGTGAGTTGTCTCTGTTGCCTCCGGTCGCCATTCGGCGAGCGAAGTGCGTCTGCGTTGAGGTTCAGCTCTCGGAAGCAGTGGCCGCGTCCTTCTTGGCCGGCGCCTTCTTCTTTTTTGCGGGGGCTTTCTTCTTGGCAGTGATGTCGCCGACCCGGATCCGCAGCAGTCGCTGTCGATGTCCTGCCTTGCGGCGGTAGTTCTTCCGTCGCTTGAACTTGATCACGTCGATCTTGTCGCCCTTGATCTCTCCGATGACTTCCGCCGTAACGGTGGCACCATCGAGATAGGGCGTCCCGAGCTTCGCCGGATCGTCCCCGTCGCCCTTGAGGGCCAAGACGCGATCAAAGGTGATCGTGCTGCCCTCGGCGGCCTCATCTTGACGAAGATCGACATCAAGAATCGCGCCGGGGGTGAGCTTGATCTGGGTTCCACTGTCTTCGACGATGGCGTACACGGGAGGACTCCTGCAAGAGAAAGGGCCCCTGAGCGGGCGGGAATCGCGGAGTGTAGCCGGATTCGCCCCCCCTGCCAAGCCATCCGGTGTACAAGGGACGTCGCCAAATACTGGACACCCACCGAATCGCTCCAATACTGGACACCCACCA
>CAYYGU010000011.1:0-2110 GCA_964471525.1 uncultured Isosphaeraceae bacterium | reverse complement strand
CCAATACTGGACACCCACCAAACCCCGCCAATACTCGCCAATACTGGACACCCACCGCACTCCAATACTGGACACCCACCGAATTGCGCTCCAATGCTGGACACCCACCAAACCCCGCCAATACTCGCTCCAATGCTGGACACCCACCAAACCCCGCCCCCACCAAACCCCGCCAATACGCGCCAATACTGGACACCCACCACCTTGAATCCCTAGGAGCCCCCACATGCTGGACACCCACCAAACCACACAGCCAATGCTGGACACCCACCGAATTGAAGTCCTCGAACGCACCGCTCGACGCCAAGGCCGCTGGATCCTCCTGCTCGGGGGCCTGCTGACCTTCTCGGCCCTCGCCGCCGCGACCCAGATCACCCCCGCCGCCCCGACGCAGGTCACGCTCACTCAGCCAGTGAAAGTGATTCTTGAGGACATTGGATATCGGATCCGCTCGAACCATCCGATTCCGGTCAAGGAGAAGTAGAACTCTGCTAGCCTCCGAGCGATGTTCTCGCTGATCGACTGGGCCGTCCTTGCGGTCTACATGGCCGCCGTCCTGTGGATTGGCATCTGGGCAGGGAAACGCAGAGAACACGGGGACGACTTCTTCCTTGCAGGCCGGTCCATGCCCTCATGGGCGGTGGCGGTTTCGGTCTTGGCAACCGCCCTCTCGGCCGCGACCTTCGTGGGCGGTCCCCAGCAGTCCTACGGCGGCGACCTCACCTATCTGGCGAGCAATATCGGCGGCCTGATCGCAGTGTTCATCGTCGGGTTCTTCTTCCTGCCGGCCTTCTACGCCGCGGGGACGCCGAGCATTTACGGATACCTCGGTCGACGATTCGGCGCCGGGACACAAGGGGCCGCGAGCGGGATGTTCATGTTTGGGCGGCTGCTTGCCAGCGGGGCGAGGTTGTTCATCACGGCGATTCCGTTTGCGCTGATTGCCTTTGGTTCTGCGGAAGGCTGGCCGCTGATTGTGGCGATCCTGCTGGTGACGGTCGCCGCCGCCGCCTACACGATGCTCGGCGGAATACGCGCGGTGATATGGACCGATGTGTTGCAGGCGTGCGTCGTGGTCGGGACGGTGCTGCTCGCGGTCTTCGTCTTGCTCAACCGCATCGACCTGCCGATCAGCGACATTGTGGACCGGCTCACGGAAGCAGATGGCGGCGACAAACTCAAGGTCGTGGATTGGTCGACCGACCACAGCAGGTCGTATACGGCGTGGGCCTCACTCATCGGTGTCACGCTCTTCATGGTGGCCGCATTCGGGACCGACCAGGATCTCACGCAGCGGATGCTCACCTGCCCAACGCCCGGCAAGGCAACGTGGGCCGTGATTCTCTCGAACCTGCTCGGCTGGCCTGTGGTACTTCTGTTCCTTGTGGTCGGCCTGCTGCTCTGGGTGGAGGTGCAGGTCCACGGCCCCATCCTTCCGGACATGCCTGACCAAGATGATCGCGCGATCTTTCTGAGATTCATCCTGCGAGACATGCCGATGGGTCTGCGAGGGCTGATGGTGGCTGGACTCTTCGCGGCGGCGATGAGCAGCCTGGACAGCGTTCTCAACGCGATGGCTTCTTCGACGATTGCAGATTGGATCCGCCCCCTCCGCGCGCGGTGCGGCAAGCCACCGCAGACCGCGACCGACGAAACGCGTCTCACTCGCAGCATCATCGCAATCTGGGCCATGCTGCTCGCCTGTTTCGCGATCGGCGCCGCCTTCTGGCAATCGGCATCGGGCCAGACCCTCATCGATTTTGCGCTTGGCATCATGGTCTTCGCCTATGCGGGCCTGCTCGGCGTCTTTGCAACGGCCCTGCTCACCAGACGAGGCTCCCCCACTTCTGCAGCCGCCGCCTTGGTCGTTGGTCTGCTGGTTGTTGTGGCATTGGATCCGTCGGTCTGGATGCTGTGGATGGGCGAGGATGTCAAGCCCCTGGCATTCCCCTGGCGGATGACGGTGGCATCGGTGATTGCGTTTGCAGTGTGCATCACCGGCCAGAAGCACTCCCACGCTCCTCCCCAACTCTGAGGTGACCCGAAGCGGCGGCTTCGCCGCGAGAGCAGGCGATCAGGAGAGCAGGAGAGAGAACCCCCTCACCCGGCT
>CAYYGU010000010.1:14282-26245 GCA_964471525.1 uncultured Isosphaeraceae bacterium | reverse complement strand
ACCCAGGAGTCGATCCACTCGCCCATCATCGCCGCGGCCTCGGCCAGTTGGGGCGACGGCTCGCCGTCTGGGTCAAAGGGATTCGGCGTATTGAAGACATGATCGCCCCCGTCCACGATGTGGACGCGAACGCGAGATGGGTTGGCATGCGCGATGGTGACGGCATCCATGGGGGGAACGGTCTGATCATCGCCGCCGTGCAGCGCACCCACCGGGATCGCAATTTTCTCGACCTGCCCGAGAAGATCATGGCCCTCAGGATCGTCGAGTTGCTCCTGCAACCACCCAGCTCCAATATGCAGCATTTGGCCGGTTCTGGAGGAGGGCGTTGGCAGCGAGCCTTCGCTCAGCATGGATTCGGCGCTCTCATCGGTGATTCGGCCGAGCGCCGAGGGGCTGCAGAGCGACACGAGTCCCACCACGCGACCATAGGACTCCTCGAATCCGTGTCGCCCCGCAGCAAGCAAGCAGGTCGCGCCCCCGCGACTGTGTCCAAGCAGCACCGCTCCGCAGCCCTGCCCAGCCAGCACGCCGCGGTCGATTGCATCAAGCAGCAGCGTGATGTCCTCGACGCCGCGGCTCCATGTATCGCGGACGAAGACCGAATCGTCAAACTCGCCATGCCCGTGATCCATGCCCGAATGAGACAGATTGACACGGTGGACGATATGGCCGGACTCGCAAAGCATCGCCGCAAGCCATGGGAACATCCCATAGTCCTTGTAGCCCTTGAATCCGTGGACGATGATGACGACCGCCCGTGGATCGCCTTCCGGAAGATGCGTCGTTCCGCGAATGGGAAGACCCTCACTGCCCGGAAGTTCCCAGTTGCTGGTGCTCATCTCAGACCTCCACCTGCACGTGTCTCACGATGGCCTCGGCGAATTCTCGGGTTCCAAGCGATCCGCCCAGGTCTCTGGTCTTCTCACCACGCAGGAGCGCCGTGTTGTACGCATCGCGGATGCGATCCGCCACATGATCGCACCGCTCGTCCCCGGTCGCCGCGGCCAAGTGCCGGAGCAGCATGACACCGCTCATGATCAACGCCAGCGGATTGGCAATCCCCTCGCCGGCGATATCCGGGGCCGACCCATGAACCGCCTCAAATACTGCGAAGTGGTCACCGCCGAAATTCGCGCCCGGCGTGACGCCAAGACCACCAACCAGACCCGCGCACAGATCGCTCATCACATCGCCGTAGAGGTTCTCGCACAGCAGCACGTCGAACTCTTCCGGTCGCTGCACAATTCGCATACTGCCCGCATCGATGATGACCTCTTCATAGTCGACACGCCCCTCATACCGCGATGCCTCGTCGCGGCAGCATTGAATGAACAGTCCGTCGCCGAGTTTCATGATGTTGGCCTTGTGCAGTACGGTCACTTTGCGGCGACCCCGGCTCACGGCGTAATCAAGGGCAAAGCGAGCGATGCGACGGCTCGCATCTTCGGTCACGACCTTGAGGCTCGTCACGACGCCCGGCGTCACCTCATTCTCGATGCCTGCATACAGGCCTTCCGTATTCTCACGAACGATCACGATGTCCACCCCGGGGTCGCTGAATCGTGTCGGCACGCCTTCCAAACTCCGCACCGGTCGCACCGCCCCAAACAGGTTCAGTCGCTTACGAAGGGCCACGTTGACCGAGGTAAACCCCTCCCCAATCGGCGTCGTACAGGGACCCTTCAGTGCCACGCGGTGCTGCTGCACGGCATCGACGGTATCACCCGGAAGCGTCTCCTGTGCCCCCTCGGCAATGGCCGCCACGCCGGCCTGCCGCACCACCCACTCGATATCGGCCCCGGCCTCCTTGAGCACAAATCGTGCCGCGTCTGACACCTCGGGTCCAATGCCGTCGCCTGGAATCAGTACTGCCGTATGTCTCATGACGCGTATGCTCCCACGCTGAGAAACGCTCATTCTACCAACCATGGGGGCCGCCCCTGCTTGACGCATCACGCCTCGCGGCGGACCATGGCACTCCCATGGCGGGTACGCGATTCGAACTCGATGCGTTGGTTGTCGGCGGCGGCGTGGCCGGACTGCTGACCCTTGACGCCCTGCATCGCAGCGGCGTACACGCATGGCTCATCGAACAGACGGCACTCGGGCATGGGCAAACGGTGTGGAGCCAAGGGATCATCCACGGGGGTCTGAAGTATGCGCTTGGTGGTTCCGCCAGCGAGGCTGCCAAGGCGGTCAGCGCGATGCCCGATCGGTGGCGAGCGATGCTGGCTGGCGACACAGATCCCGATCTTTCGGCTGTCACCATGCGGGCAGAGGCGTGCGCGATCTGGTCCACCGGCTCGGCGGCCTCGTTGATCGGGCTGCTCGGCGCGAAACTGGCCCTTCGAAGCGGCCCCGAAGCCTGGCCCAGCGACAGCATCCCGCAGGCCCTCGATGGAGTTCGCAGCCGCGTGCTGCGAGTGGCCGAACCGGTACTGGAGCCGGATCGGCTGATGTCGGTGCTTGGAGCGATGCACCACGATCGAATCATCCGCGGTTCAATCTGCTCAATCGATCGCGATGCGCATGCCGCCACCGCTCGAGTCGACACCTCGGTCGGAGCGATCGAGATCAGCTGCCGCCGCCTGTGCCTGCTCGCTGGCGGCGGCAACGATGAACTCCGAAGGCTCGCTGGGCTCACGCCCGATCGAATGCAGATCCGACCGCTCCGCATGGTGATGGCCCGAGGCGAGTTGCCGGTGCTGAACGGCCACTGCATCCGGGGGACCAAGCCGTGGCTCACGATTACAACCGCGGACGATGCCGCCGGACGTATCTGGCAGATCGGTGGTGAGGCCGCAGAGTGGGGCGCCACCGCCAGCCCAGCCGCCACGATTGAACGGACCGCCGAGGCGATCGCAATCGCCCTGCCCACGCTTTCGATGACAGGCATCGAGTGGGCAACCTATGAAGCACCACGAGCCGAGCGGTGCACCGGCGATGGCGGCCGGCCAGACACACCGGCCATCGTAGAGGAGGGATGTGTCCTCACCGGCTGGCCGACCAAGATGGCGCTCGCGCCGGTTCTGGCCGATGCGTACGCTGGCAAGGTGCCGGCCAGCGGCGAGCAGATGCCCGTCCCCGAGCAGTATGAGCGGCCCGCAGCGGCCGCCCCCCCGTGGAGGGAGGTCGAACAATGGAACAGCGTCCACTCGGACATACCAGCCTGAGCGTTTCCCACATCGGCTGGGGAACCGTCAAGATCGGTCGCAACACCTCGGTGAAGTTTCCAGAGGCCTTTGAGCTGCCCAGTGAAGAAGAAGCAATCGCCATCGTGCATGGCATGATCGACCTTGGCATCACCCTCATCGACACGGCACCCGCATACGGATTGGCAGAGTCGCGTCTTGGTTCCGCCCTGGCAGGTCGGCGGGACGATGTCGTGCTGTGCACGAAAGTCGGCGAGACCTTCACCGCCGGTCAGAGCCAGCACGACTTCAGCGGCGCCGCCGCCCGGGCCAGCCTGCACGAGAGCCTTCGGAGGCTTCGCACCGACCATGTCGATGTGGTGCTGGTCCACTCGGATGGGCGCGATCTGAGCATTCAGCAAGAGACCGATCTCGTCGAAACCTTGGAGGATCTTCGCCAGCAGGGCCTGACCCGCGCCATCGGCTTCTCAGGGAAGACGCCGGAAGGCGCCAGAGCAGCCATGGACTGGGCCGATGTCCTCATGTGCCAGTACACCATTGAAGATCGCTCACACGAGGCTGTCATGATCGAAGCGGCCGAGGGGGACATCGGCCTGCTTCTCAAGAAGGTGCTTGGAAGCGGTCACCTCGAGCCAGCAGCAGCACTCCGCTTTGTGCTCCGCGATTCTCCGATTGCCCCGCTCGTCTCCAGCGCCGTCATCGGCAGCCTGAGCGTCGAACGAATGCGTGTCAATACAGGAGCGATCTAGAGGAGGTTGGGCGAATTGCCCTTACGGAATGACCAACACGACATCCACCCGTAAGCGATCAGGGTTGCCGCCGAGCGCCGTGCGATTCGCCTCGAAGATGTCACTCCACCGCTGCGAGTTGCCGTAGTAGTCCGAGGCAATCGAACTCAGCGTGTCGCCATCACCGACCCGATGCGTTCGAGACGCCATCGGAATGGGAACGGGTTTCGATTTCGGTTTCACCACGACGGCGGCAGGGATCTTCAGGACCTGGCCGACCCGAAGACGATCTGCATCGATCCCAGGGTTGGCCGCGACGAAGCGTCGCCACTCCGTCCCATCACCGAGGGTCCGCTCGGCGATGGACGTCAGTGTGTCGCCTGATCTGACTTTCACATCGGTGGGCTTCGATGCGGGTTTCTTCGCCGGCGGCGTGATGACCCTCGGAGCCGCCGGAGAGGAGGCTGCGGCTGCCTTTGCCACGAGGTCTGCCGAGAGCGGCTTTCCCATCTGAATCGTGGGTTCCACCAGTCTCCGCTTGACTTCAGGCTTCACCGGCGTGGTTGACACGACCCGTGTGCTGGCCTTGGCCGGGGGCGGCGGCTTCTTCGCCACCGTCACTGCAGCAGCCGGGGCCGCTTCCACCACAACCGCAACGGGCGGCGAGCCCTCTGCAGGTGCTGGTCCCCCGCCGTAGATCACCACCAACAACACGACTGCCACCGCAGCTCCAAGAAGAATGAACTTTCCACCGATCGACATGACTCATGGCCTCCGTACAGCACCTCACCAAACTGGGCACCACTGAAAGACATCGGCCGCTGGACGCCGACAGCGTGAGCATCGGAGTCAGACTGCCGGCGAATCCGCACGCAAGACCTGCGTCTGCTCATCATCGACCGGGCTGGTGCTGGGTCGGTCGCCACGTCGGAAGACCAGCGGCGAGGCAATCGCCACCGATGAGTAGGTGCCGACGAGTACGCCGATGACCAAGGCGAAGGCGAATCCATGCAAACCCTCGCCGCCGAAGACGTAGATAATCAGCACTGCGATAAGCGTCGTAATCGACGTCAGGAAGGTCCGGCTGAAGGTCTGGTTGATCGAACGGTTCACGCATTCCCGGCTCGGCACCGGCCGCTTCCCACGATTCTCGCGGATACGGTCGAGGATGACGATTGTGTCATTGAGCGAGTAGCCGATCACCGTCAAGAGTGCCGCCACGATGCCCGTATCAATCTGGAACTCCTCAATAAGCAGCCCGCCGGAGGCCCAGGCCTGCCCGGCAATCGCGCCGCTGAGCGCGAGGAAGCCCACAACGATGATGACGTCGTGACACAGGGCGGCGATCGCCGCCACCGAGTACCGAAGCGATCCGAATCGCACCCAAATGTAGAACAGAATGCCAGCAAGCGAGAGGATGACCGCGCCGATGGCGTTGGCCGTTCGCGTTGCGGCAACGGCTGGCGCGAAACTGCTGACCTGCTCAAAGCTGCTTTGCCGCCCCAAGGCCTCGGCGAAGAGTTCCCATTCTCGCTGAGCGAGCCGCTCGTCAACGAGGCCAGCCTCGTGGCGGAGATAATTCAGTTCAGGGTCCAGCACCGCAACGGCCACCGATGACCATGTGTCGTCACCGGCAGGCTCCACGCCCGCGACCAGCACATCACGACCTACGGTGTCGCGGAAGTCGGGGTCCTGACGGATGCGATCGATCCGCTGCTCGACCTCATCGAGCGTGATGGGTGGGCTGATCTCTTCGCCAAGCACCAGAATGCCGCCGCGATAGTCCGAGATGTCAGCGATCGAGGTACCGAGGCCCAACACTTCGCCCGCCGAATCGGCGTCGATTTGCGAGGTCCGCGTAGCCCAGTCACCACCACCACTGCCGATGAAGGTTCTGGCAGGCGAGATATCCAGTTGCTCGCCGAATTCGGCCAGCAGGGCCGCTTCGACGATTGGCTGAATACCCTCTTCGCTGTCCAGCCCTGTGGGCGAGGCCACCTTGACTTGGAAGGAATTACCATGCGTGCGGCTGCCGTCTTGCCGCGTCGTGTCGCCAACGGTCAGAATCTTGGCCCGCATGAGTTCACGCAGAACACGCTCTTGGAGCGAGTCACCGCGACCCGCGTTTTCGCCGATTGCATGAACGCGAGCGGTCACGGAGCCCTCGCCGGTGCTCGGCAGATGAATCTGCGAGTCTCCATCCATACCCGTCGTCATCGTGACGGCCATGCCGCCGCGGAACTCGGTGTCGAACATGTCCGCCCCGCGGCTGTAGAACAGGACGATTGATCCTGTGATCGCCAAACCGCTCAAGGTCCAGAAGAAACCACGCAGACCAACCCAATCAAGGCTCGGATGCAGCAGGCGAGCAATCGTCGGTACGACTTGCGGAAGCACCGGAAGATGCTTGCCCTTGAACCAGTACAGAAACACATCAAAGAGGAATCGCGTGACGAAGAGCGTCGTAAAGAGCGTCGCAATGATGCCGATGCTCAGTGTGAGGGCAAAGCCCTTGACCTCGGTGGTCGGCTCCATCAGAAGAAGCACAGCGCACACGATGAGGTTCGTGATATTCGCATCAAAGATCGTCGGTGATACCTGCCGGTAGGCGGTACGAACTGCTTCTCGCAGATCGCGGGCTCCGGCGTTCATCTCTTCGCGGATTCGTTCGTAGATCAGGACGTTGGCGTCCACCGCCATGCCCATCGTCAAGACCACACCAGCCAAGCCCGGCAGCGTAAACGTCCCCTGCATCATCGCCATCACACCGAAGATGATGATGCCGTTGAAGATCAAGGCCGCGTCGGCGATGCAACCAGCGAAGAAGTACCACACGAACATGAACACGCCGACCACCAAGACCGCCCAGAGAAAGGCCTCAAGACCGCGGCTCAGATTGTCGGCACCCAGCGATGGTCCCAGCACGCTCACGGCGATCGGCTCTGGAGAGAGCCTCGCCTCAAGCGATCCTGCCGCGAGCACCCGCTGGAGATAACCGAGTTCCTCGGGCGAGAACGAGCCGCTGATCACACCGCTTCCGGAAATGGTCTCGTTGAGATTTGGTGCCGAATAGACCTTGCCGTCGAGCACGATCGCCATGGGCTCGCCCACGTGCGGCTGGCTCATGCGGCTCATCAGCGCGCCGCCGGAGGGGTCGAGCCGGAAACTGATCGCGGGACGACCAAGTTGATCGACCGTGCGGCCAGTACTCTCGATGGACCATGCCGAATCGGCTCGGTGGCTCATGGCCTTGCCCGGCTGCGTGTAGAGCAGCACGTAGTACTGCCCATCCCGCTCGGCTGCGACGAGGTTGTACGGGCTTCGGAAGTAGTTGATCGGGTCCGCCTCGAGTGCCTTCAAAGCCTCCGGCGAATCGATCCACTGCTGCAGATCGTGAATGGGGAACCATTTCGCCACGATCGAATCGGTGTTGTCCGGACCGACCTCTGCAAGTTGGGCTCGCATCTGATCGATGTCGACACCCTCGGCCGTCTCGCCAGAGGCGGCAATATGGAAGTCCAGCACGCCAGCACCCTGAAGCAGGCGTTCGAGATCCTTGGGGTCATCCAAACCCGTGCGGCGGCTCTGGTACTCCTTCCACGCCGCGACGACCTCTGCAAGGCCATCGGCAGCGCCGGGATACTCACTGGCCAACTCCTCCAACGCCACTTCCCGAGGCGAAGGCTCAACAACGGCCCGGCCATCTTCACCAACGAGAATATCCCCATCTTCACCGCGGACAACCTCGTGGCTATCAGGCAGTTCCATCACCCGCATGAGGCGGCTGCGGTCAAGGCTCAAGTCGAGCAGTTCTTCTTCAAGCGCCTCGGACTCGACTTCGGCATCCGCGATTGCTTGCCGGGCGGCGTTGATGGCACCCTCGTCGCCCGATGCTGTGGCGGCCGCGAGATTGGCGCGTACTGCGACCGCTGTATCGTGCGCGGTCTGCAGGTCGGATACCAATTGACCACGCAGGCTTCCGCCGCCGAATGTCTGAACCGCAGTGCCATCGGCCAGCGCACGCTCTAGGGCTGATCGTTTGATCTCCGTGGCCGCGACGAAACTGTCAAGACGGCCGCGGTAGGCATCTGCGAGGCGTTTGACTTCCTCGTTGGGAAGCGGCATGACCACTTCGATGCGGTTGCTGCCGAGTGGCGTCATGGCGATGTCAAGCACGCCCTGCGGGTTCACCCGCTCAGAGAGCACACGAATGGTCTGGTCAAGCAGCGCCGCGCGGTCCGCGCCCTCGGGCATGCGGACCGAATAGACGAGGCTGACGCCGCCACTGAGGTCACGACCCAGTCGGATGCGATCCTCCGGCGGATTGACTGCCCACAGGCAACCGCCGATGACGACAACGATGATGAATATCTTCCAGAATGCGTTCTGCATGGGTGCGGTGTACTCGCGTAGGGGTCAGACCCTGATTCAGTCGTCCGTGCTCTTGTCATCGCTTCCAGCACCTGCCGGCTCGACAACCTGCTGAAGCGCAGCCCGTGAGACGGTGATGCGGCTGTTGGAGTTTCGATCGACCTCGAGTAAGGCCGAATCGGGCTTGAGTTCAACCACGCGGCCAATGATGCCGCCGATGGTCTGCACGGTGTCGTTCTTGCCGATGGCGGCCATCATCGCAGCCTTCTGCTTCTTTTGCTTGCGGCCGCTGAGCATCGAGAATCCGACAACAGCGATCATGACAAATACCAGCACGAGAAAGAAGTTGTCCCCGAACGGCCCGACCGGCTGCTCGCCACTCCCCTCCTGCACGATGCCGTCCGCATTGGTCTCGACGCCGGGGGCTGTATGCTGAGAACCGCTTGCCATCGCAGGCGGCGGGGCCGACGGGTCGGTCGTCCCTTGCTGACCCAGCGAAATCCAGCGCAGCGTGTGTCCAGTCATCATCATGAATCCGTACTCCAAACGTGGGCGTCGTGCCCAGTCAAATCAGGCGGAGCGGGTGAACCGCCGCCGCCCTGAGGGGGGTCGCTCAGCACCGGCCACGCTCGGGCCAGCGAAGACCACGCATCATCCCTGATGGCCCGCCTGATGTCCACCATGAGCCGTTGGAAGTGCCGGATGTTGTGCAGACTCAGCAGGATGGGACCGAGCATCTCGCCCGAGGCGAACAGGTGCCGCAGATAGGCCCGGCTGAACCCCCCGCCGCAGGCCTGACAGTCGCACCCCGGCTCCAGCACCGACTGGTCTGCTCGGAACCGGGCATTGCGGATCTGCAAGCGGCCAGCAGCCGTGAAGATCCCCCCGCTGCGGCCGTTCCGGGTTGGCAGCACGCAGTCGAACATGTCTACCCCGGCCCGCACGGCAGCCACAAGATCCCGCTCGTAGCCAACACCCATGAGATACCGGGGTCGATCGGATGGCAGCATCGGGGCTGTCATGTGGACGGTCTCGTGAAGAATCTCGGTCGATTCCCCCACGGCCACACCGCCGATGGCGTATCCGGGAAGGTCCAGACCCGTCACCTGCTCGGCCGAGCGGCGGCGGAGGGCCTCGTCTGGTCCGCCCTGCACGATCCCGAAGAGGGCCTGCTCGCCCTGCCGAGCATGGGCTGCTACGCACCGCTCGAGCCAGCGGGTGGTTCGGTCAACCGCCTCAACAAGCCGCTGACGATGATCCCGCCCAACCTGCTGCTCATGCGCCGCTGCCAACTCCGGTCGCTGCTCGCGGACGCGGATGGAGGCATCCACCGAGGGTGGGCAATCATCGAAGGCCATGATGATGTCGGCACCGAGGTTGTTCTGCACCTGCATGGACCGCTCGGGTGTCAGTTCAATCTTCGAGCCGTCGATGATCGACTTGAAGACGATGCCGTCATCGCCGAGCAAGGATGTATCGGCCAGCGACCACGCCTGAAAGCCACCTGAGTCGGTGAGGATTGGGCCGTCCCATTGCATGAAGGCGTGGGCACCGCCGAGCGAGGCGATGAGTTCATCGCCGGGTCGAAGCATCAGATGCCACGCGTTGTTCAGGATGATCTGCGAACCGGTCGCGGCCACCTGCGCTGGCAGCAACCCCTTGACGCTCCCTCGGGTTCCCACCGGCATAAATGCGGGGGTATCGAATGAACCATGCGGAACCGTGACCCGCCCGACGCGCGCATCGCATGAATCGGACGTCGCGGTGATCTCAAATCGGAGCGGACCACTCACGAGCGGGCATCGCCATCGCGGCGAGATGCCTCCTGAAGCAGTTTCTTCTCGCGTGTGGACAGGCTCTGCAATCCACTGCGGGAGATCTTGGCGAGGATGCGGTCGATCTCGTCGGTTCGCGGTGCGCCATCGGCGGTGGCCGGCTTGGTTCGGAAGTGGCGCGAGGTCGGATCAAATCGTCCAAGCCAATCAAAGAAGCGGTGCAGGCGGTCGGGATGCCGGATAAAGCCGAAGCCAGCGATCGCGCCGCCGAGATGCGCCGCCTCGCCGCCGGCATTGTCGGTTCCGAAGAAGATCGACACCACCGAGATGATGATGAGTACCCAGGCCAGCGTGGCGAGCCGCATCGGGATGATGAAAAACACGAGTACCATCACGTTGGGCGCCAGGAAGGCGCCGCCGACCAAGACGCCAAACACGCCCGCCGACGCGCCGATCAGAGGCGTACCGGTGGCATTGAAGAGCAGCCCGGGTACCGCTGGAAGTCCCATCGACCCGACCCACACGTATCCGGCGAGATTGAGGATGAGATACATCAATCCGCCAGCAACGCCGCACAGCAGGTAGAACGCGAGATACCGCTTGCCGCCGAGCACCCGCTCAATCAGCGGCCCGAAGAAGTACAACGCGATCATGTTGAAGAGCAAGTGGAAGAGATCGGCGTGCAGGAATTGGAATCCCACCAGCCGCCACAACTCGGCGCCGCCAATGACCTTCTTGGTCGAAAAGTGCATGGCGCGTTCCAGCGGGCGGGCGATGCGGCCCTCGGCGAGGCCGCGCAGCTCGCCCTCCTTCCCATAGACGGGCAGGCCGACAATGGTCTGGCCGCTGCGCTCCGATCCATCTTGGAAGCGGACGATGCCCTTTTCAACCACGAGTTGATCGCCCAGTCGTGTTCCCTCGGGGCGATCTTCTCCGGCGAAGAAGGGAGTCCCGATCGCCTCGGCCCACGCCCCGTCGGGCTGCAGCACCCAATATCGCCCCGTTTCAACAGCCCCTCCAAAGGGCGCGAGGAAGCCATCGATCACGAAGACCGCGACACACAACAGAATCAACCAACCGTTGACGGTTCGAATCCAAGGTTTCTCCCCGCCCATTCCCTGCGGAGGTCGTCCAATCCGCCCCCGCTGCCCAGTGCCACTCGCTGGCCGCATGTAGTCCCGGTCAGCAAAGCCCATGGGCACGCTCCCCCACGCATCCAATCCGGAGCGTGCTGCCGTGAAGCATGAATTCGCTGGTCTGGGAGCAAGTGAACACGGTCTGCGGATGATACGGTGGCACGCCATGGAAGGCCCTCCCGACGCTCCAGCAACGAACCCCCTCATCGTCTTCGACGCGGTGAGCAAGGCCTTTGGCGGTCCGCCCGTGCTGGACCAACTGGACCTCAGGGTCCCCACCGGCAAGACAACCGTGATCCTCGGACCCAGCGGGGCTGGAAAGAGTGTGATGCTCAAACTCATGATCGGGCTGCTGCGGCCAGAGCAGGGCGAGATTCTGTGTGCCGGCGATCGCGTCGATTTGATGAGCGAGCGAGACCTATTTGAGGTCCGACGACGCGTCGGCTTTTTGTTCCAGCAAGGCGCGCTCTTCGACTCGATGACGGTGCTGGAGAATGTGGCCTTCCCGCTTCGAGAACATACGCAGATGGACACGGCGGCGAGACTGACCCGCGTCCGCGACACCCTCGCGCTGCTTGGAGTCGATTCGCTGATTGATCGGCTTCCGGCCGAACTCTCCGGCGGGCAGCGGAAGCGCGTCGCGCTCGCCCGGGCAATCGTGCTGCGGCCGGAGTGCCTCCTGTACGACGAACCGACGACAGGCCTGGATCCAATTCGCAGCGATGTGGTCGCCAAACTCATTCAGATGCTGCAGCAGGAACTCCAACCAACCAGCGTGGTCGTCACCCATGACATTCC
>CAYYGU010000010.1:0-14182 GCA_964471525.1 uncultured Isosphaeraceae bacterium | reverse complement strand
AGATGCTGCAGCAGGAACTCCAACCAACCAGCGTGGTCGTCACCCATGACATTCCGCTTGCCTTCAAGATTGCCGATCAGATGCTCTTGCTGCGTCATGGTCGCATGCATCTCGCTGGCCCTCCCGAGGTGTTTTCCCAGAGCGACGATCCCGTCGTTCGCAGTTTCCTCGATGGACACGCCACGGCGGATGAGTTGCGGGCCATCGATTCGGAGGTCGCCGCATGAGTGAGCGGAATCGTGATGCATTGATTGGGCTGTGCGCCATTCTTGCGGTCATCTCCTTGATCGTCCTGCTGGGGCTCTTCGGCGAAATTGACACCACCAGAACATGGCGGCTCTCGCTGCTGGTCCCCGACACCGCCGGGATTACCGATAGCAGCCGGGTGTCGCTCGACGGCGTACCGATCGGCAGCATCGAAGCGGTCGCGCTCGATCCAGATGGGACCTGGCCTGTCCGCATCACCGCCCGAATCGACGAAGGCATCGTGATTCCTGCTGGTGTCACACCGCTCACAACCGCCTCACTGTTGACCGGCGCGGCGAATCTCTCTCTCGAATCACCGACCCCTCGCACAGGCGAGACACTGCCCGTGGACGGGACTGCCGAACTCACCGGCGGGATCCGCTCCAGCACGGTGCGGGACCTGACCGCAGCCATCGATGAGCGGGTCGGCCCCACCCTTGTTGCGATCACCAACCTCGGTGAGGCGTGGGCGCCTGTTGGCAAGGGGCTGAGCGAACTCCTCGGCCCGCCTGTGCCGGGCGAACCTGCCACCCTCCCGGGGGTCGTGCAGCGAGCCGATACCGTTCTGGCGGCCGCGGCATCGTGGCTGGAAGATCCAGAACTCCGCGCCGAGGCGGGCGAGGTGCTGCATATGGCGCTTGCCGCTGTGGATCGAGCCGTCACGGCCATCGAATCATTCGACACGCTGGTGAGCAACCTCGACTCACACTCCGCCAGCGTCGCCGACGAAGTCGCCGGTGCCGGCCGCGCATTGTCCGATGCCCTGCACCAAGCCAGCACGATCATGACCACCCTCCGCGAGGGTGAAGGCACGGCGGGGCAACTCCTGACCAACGCAGATCTCTACAACAACCTTGACGAAACCGCCAAGCAACTTGGCCGCCTGTCCGAATCCATGAAACTCATGGTCGAACAGATCCGGGAAGAAGGCGTCGGCCCACTTCTCGCGCCGTAGAACGATGCCTGATTCACCGTGGCCTGGCGTCAGACCGCAGGGCCCCAACGGGGTTCTACAGGGGCGCCCGCATGCCGATCTCGACGGTTCGGCGTGGCGGGAGATCGAGCAGGTCGGGGAGGACCGTCGCGTTGCGAAGAAGGAACGCGAATATGGCGACCCGCCAGCGGGCCATGCCGTGGTGTTCGGTTGCGGTGGCCACCTGATCGCGGCGGACCCAATAGGTCGTTGACTTCAGATCGACCGAGACGCCTCGCTCCGCTGCATCTCGCAGAATGCCGGGAAGATCGGCCTTCTGGAGATAGCCGAATCGCACCACTGCCGTCCACACGCCATGCTCGCGTGCCTCGAGGCGAAGTCGGTGTTGGTGGGAAACCCTCGGCACGCGGGAAGCATGGAGATGCACAATGACGATCGTCTCGGGGAGCACTGGCGTGTGACGCTGCAGTTTGCGAATCGTGACTGGCGTGATGCCTCGATCCCCTCCGAAGAACACCCCGGTGCCAGGGCATCGCGCCACTGCATTGTCAGCGAGCGACCCGATGAATCGTTCCAGCGGGAGTCCATCCTCAAGTCTACCGCGGTTGATGAGATGGATGCCCCGCTTCCATATCGCGACGATCGCCAACACAAAGACCGCCACCAGCAAGGGCACCCAGCCACCCGATGGTATTTTCAAGATGTTCGAACCCAGCATCGTCAACTCGATGGACAGCAGCACAAGCAAGAGCGGCCCGAGATACCACCATGACCACCGCCACCGACTGCTCGCGACAACGCCGAACAACACCGTCGTGAGCACCATGACGCCCGTCACCGCAAGGCCGTAGGCCGCGGCGAGCGACTCGGCGGATCCAAACAGCAGCACGACCAGAATGCAGGCACTCGCCATCAGCAGATTGATGCCGGGCAAATAGATCTGCCCCTCGACATCGGACGTATGAATCACTCGCAGCGGCGGAAGCAGCCCCCGCTGCATGAGTTGCCGCGTCATGGAGAATACGCCGCTGATGATGGCCTGCGAAGCGATGATCGCGGCCAGAGTCGCAATCACCACCATCGGCACCCGCATGGCGCCCGGGGCGAGTGCGAAGAAAGGATTCTCAGCAGCCTCGGCAGAAATGAGGATGGCGGCCCCCTGCCCGAAGTAGGCCAGCAACAGACTCGGGCAGACGACACCCCACCACGCCAACGTGATCGCCCGCCGGCCAAAGTGGCCCATGTCCGCGTAGAGCGCTTCGCCACCGGTCACGCACAACACGATTCCGCCAAGCATCAGGAATGCCGTCATCGGCGATGCCGAGATCAACGACACCGCATGAAGCGGCGAGATCGCCTCCAAAACCGCTGGCATCACAATGATCTGCTGCACACCCAGTACGGCAATCAGAATGAACCAGCCGAGCATGATTGGCCCAAGCAGCCACCCAAGTGTGCCGCTCCCGAGCCGCTGCATCATGAAAATGCCCAGCACAATGAAGGCCGAGGCCACCAGAATCCAATGTGGGTGGGTCTTGGCTTCGGCGGGGACCAGCCCGCCCATGGAACTCAGCACGCTGATTGCTGGCGTGATGATGCCATCGCCGTACAGCAAGGCAGCGCCCACCAAGGCGATCCAGAACAGGATCCGCCCCCCCCCGCGCGGCGTCTGGCCTTCGTCAGATGAGGCCAGGGCCAGCAGCGCCAGCAAGCCACCCTCGCCGCCATTCTCCGCCCGCATGACCACCGCGATGTACTTGATGCCAATGATGATCACGAGCGCCCAAACCATCAAGGACAGCGCGCCCATGACATGAGCCTCGACAGTCTGCTCCCCACCGGCGATCTGCAAGGTCGCTCGCAGAGCGTACAACGGGCTGGTTCCGATGTCTCCAAACACCACGCCGATCGCCCCAAGCGCCAGCATGGGGGTTCCCTTCCTGGTGTGCGGAGCGCTCATGCCGGGAAGGTACTCCATTCCCACTGCGCTGCCTGCCAGAAGATCGGAATCCACAAGACCCGGCGTGAGCGATCACACCGGGCCTTGGAATGCGGGGGCAGCCTGCCGAACTACTGCGCGACGACAATCTCGACGCGGCGGCTCTGCTTCGAGGACGACATGGGACGGTCCGGACCGTAACTCATCACGGCGATATCACCAGCGTCGAGTCCCTTGCTCTTGAGGTAATTCCGTACGGCCCAGCCACGCTCGAACCCGAGGTGGTAATTGCTCTTGTGGCCGCTCTTGCGGATTGGATCGGTATCGGTGTGGCCGGCGACGATAATCGAGTTGCCGGGGTACTGGGCTCGCAGGATCTCTGCCACGCGGTTCAGTGAGTTCTTTGCGGCAGTCTTGAGCGATGTCCGTCCGGAATCAAAGAGCACATCGCCCTCGACCGCAATCGTGACATCGTTGGGGCCATAGGTCGCACTGACACCTTCGATATTGTCGAAACTGCCTGCGCTTTGCGTCTGCCAATCCTCGGCTTGCGTCGCAAAGTCCTCTGCCTGCGAGCGAAGATTGTCGTTGGCCTGCCGCAGTTCGCCATTGGCCGCGTCGAGCGCCTTGTTTCGCTCGTCGAGCTGTGTTCGAAGTTCGATGTTCTCCTGCTCAAGCAGCGTCAGGCGGTTCTGTTCCGCCTCACTGTCACAGCCCACCGAGGTCAAAGTGGCAGCCGCACAGGCGAGAAGCAGTGGCATGGTCAGTCGCATGGTTGGGTTTCCTTTCCGCAACGAGTTCACGTTCTGTCGTTCCTTCGGTATTCAGGACACCAAAGAGCATCCGAAGGCATTGAAACCGGTTTGACGGTTCCTGTCCAATGATCTGAGTTGTCCACAGGGTCGGCCAACCCCCCCACAGGCATGTCGACCGTTGGCATGAGCAGGCGCCAAGCATCAATCAGAACCGGCTGGCCGAGAAACACCAACACGGTTGCCGCTGCAAGGTGCGGTCCATATGGCAACTCCCGCTTGACGCCACCTCGGAAGCGGTTGCCCAAGGTGGCTGCCACCGTCCAGGCCAGTCCGAGGAAGGGCGCGATGAAGAAGATGATGATCGGCAGAAACCAGCCAAAAACGGCCCCTACGGCGGCCAGTAGGTGAACATCGCCCAATCCCATGGCCTCGCGGCCGAAGGCCAGCGTGCCGAAAAACCGCACGGCCCACACGATCCCACCCCCCACGAGGTAGCCCAGCAGCGATCCGCCGACCGCCTGAAGCCACCGAGGCGGCACGCCATCGATGGCCCCCAACACCAGCCACCCCACCACGATGCCCCCAATCACAGGAGCAAGAAACACCAGTTCGACCGCCATCTCTCGTCGGGCATGCGGGTACTCGGCCAGCACATCGCCTTCGGCAACATACTGCTCGTAATCGTGGAAACTCTGCCGGACAACACCAAGTCGCTGCAGAACCACCGCCAGCGCGATTCCGAGCATGCCCCCGATGGCCACGCCGGTTCCGCCCCACCCCGTCGCCGGGATCGGCCATCCCAGCCCGGAAGGACCGCTGTGCCGAGCGATCAGCGCCTGAACGAACCACAGCAACACCGCGGCGCACGTCACGAACACGGGTATCGACAGCGGAATCATGAACGTCCGCGCATCGATCACGGTCATCGAGAAGAGGCCGGTGAACAGAAAAGCCACGGCGAGGTAGGCCGGCCAGCCCAGCACAAACTGCTGGGTTGACCACCACCGCCCGCCAACCTCCCACCACCATGATTGCGATGGAGTACTCATGAACAGACAGAGGTACAAAGCAACGAAGACCACCGCAGTGGCGACTTCAACGATCGGATAGACCGGACTGATCGGGGCGCGGCAGTACCGGCACTTCCCTCTCAGAAGGACCCACCCCAGAATCGGCAGGTTTTCGCGGAAGAACCGCAGCCGCCCGCCACACACGGGGCATCTGCTCGGTGGCTGCGAAAGCGACATGCCCAGTGGCATCCGCCAGTTGACCACGTTGACAAAGCTCCCAACACATGCGCCAAGCACACACACAAAGGCGATCCATGGGCCCTGTGCCAGAAGCGTCTGCGACCAATCACCGAGCAGAAGCACGGGTCAGGATGCGTCCGCAGGCGAGTCGGTTTCGGTGGAGTCGAGTTCCTGTTCGACTGCGTCGAGAACCGAGCGGCACCGAGCGACCAAGGCCCGCCCGCGGCGATGCGCGACCATGGCCTCCTCAAGACCAATCTTGCCGGTGTCGATCTGCTCGATAATCGATTCCAATTCGGCGATCGCTTCTTCGAAGCGGAGGTCCGCGGGGTCGGTTGGTGTCTCGGGCATGGTGGGTGCAGGGTAGGTGGCAACCGCCTCACTCGCCACCGGCATCGGTCACGAGTGATCGAATCGTCCCCGCAGCAAGCCGCGAGTGAATCTCGGCCCCGAGGCTCGCCTCCTCGGCGTCTCGAATGATTCGCCCCTGAGCATCGGTCGTGACCGAGTACCCGCGTGCCAGCACTGCCTCGGGACCGACCGCTTCCAACACACCTCGCCGCTCCTCCAGCAGGGCTTGGGCTCGGGTGAGAGACTGCCGCGCCGCGACATCGACGCGAAGGGCTTCCAGCCGCCGCACACCAGCGAACTGCCGAGCCAAGATCGCCTCTTGCAGCCGGGCGGCGAGCCCCTCGACCGCCGCCCGCCTGCCCGCCACCAGGGCATGAGGCCGCCTTTCCAGCAGGGCTGACTCGGTTCGAAGCAGCCGATGCCGAGTCAGATCCATTCGCCGCCGCATGGCGGCGACCGACCCTCGATCGCCGCGCTGGAGACCTTCGGATCGCGTCTGAATCAGCCGGCCGACCCGCACACCAAGCGAGGCGCTGAGCAGGTCAACCCGCTGCGATTCATCAACCCGCTCCGGAAGAAGCAGCATCGCCGCTTGGGTTGGTGTTGAGGCGCGGCGGTCCGCAACCAACTCGGCAATACTTGTATCCGATTCGTGTCCGATGGCAGCAACGATTGGCGTACGGGCCGAGTGAATGGCTTCGGCGACACATCGCTCGTTGAAGGCCTGCAGATCTTCGGCCGATCCGCCACCGCGGGTCAGGATGATGGCTTCGATACCCGACTTCCGTGCCGACGCATCGGTCGAGGCAATTGCGGCGGCAATCCGCTCGGCAGCTCCGGCCCCTTGGACCGGGACATCGACCAGCACCAATCCGCAGGCCGGCCACCTCGCCGCTCCGGTCGCCCGCACATCATGCAGGGCCGCACCGGCACCGCTGGTCAGCACCGCCATGCGGCGGGGGTACGGTGGAAGCGGTTTCTTGAGTTCATCAGCAAACCACCCCAGCGTTCGCAGTTCCCCGCAGAGTTTGCGAAAGGCCGCCCGCTGATCGCCCTCTCCGGCCAATGCAATCGCCCGGATACGCAACTGCGTCCGCCCCTGCGGCGACCAGTGGACCACGCTCCCGCGGACCTCAACCGCATCGCCAATGGCTGGGGTGTGGACCACCCGGCGAGCATCAGAGGCCCAGCACACACACTGCACGAGCGATGACGCATCCTTCAGATTGAAATACCAGTGTCCGTTCCGCTCGTTGAATGAGCCGATTTCACCAACAACACACACCGGATCAGGCACCCCGCCAGCAAGGGCGGCAGAAATCCTCTTGCCGAGTTCGCTCACGCTCAGTGGCGGCGTGGTGTCAGGTGTCTCGGGTGACCAGTCCAGCGGCAATTGGCTCATACCCGCTGTGTACCACGAATCGCACCGACGGTGTGAATCGGGGATACTTGGCGCGGCATGACCATGGACACGATGACACTCACGACCCCGATCGCCGACCTTCCGGGTGCCGAACCCAATACGGTCGCCGCGATGGGCCGGCTCGGCATTCGGTGCGTCGCGGATCTGCTTCTGCACATGCCGACCCGGTATCGCCGCTCACGCCCATGGCAATCGATCGGGCAGGTCGCAGCGGCCGCGGATGGCGATACACCCGATCAGATGGAGGTCCGCGGCGAGGTGGTCTCGGTGGAGCGAGGGTTTGGACGTAGTGGAAAAGTCGAAGCAGTGATCGAGGATGACTCGGGCGAGATCGATCTGGTGTTCTTCAACCAGCCATGGGTCCAGCGGAAGCTGCATCCGGGCATGAAGGTACAGGCGACCGGTCGTCCGCGGGTGTACAAGTCGCGGATCCAAATCGCCAACCCGCAGTGGCGGCGAATCGGCGACGACGCCCCACTCATCGCCCCAGCAACCGACGAAGCCGAAGCGGAACTGATCGCCGTGTATCCGGCCTCAGAGGAATTGCCGTCGGATCGCATCGCCGCCGTCATCAGGGCCAACCTCGATCGGGCCACCGCCCTGCTCGACGACCACCTACCAGAGTCCTATCGCCACAGCCACGGCCTGCCAACGCTTGCCACCGCCTACACGCACCTGCACCGCCCGCAACTGGAAGAGCAGATCGATTCGGCCCGCAGGCGATTGATTCTCGACGAACTGCTCATGCTTCAACTCGGCGTCATGATGAAACGCTTCCATCGGCGGACGCACCTGCACGCCGTGCCGCTTCCGCTCACGACCGATGTGACCGAGCGGATCGCGGCGAGGATCCCATTCACACCCACCACGGCGCAGCAACGGGTCATGGCCGAGATCGGCCTGGACCTCAGTGAGTCCATCCCGATGAATCGCCTTCTGCAAGGCGACGTCGGCAGCGGAAAGACCATCGTCGCCCTCGCGGCAATGCTGCAGGCCGTCGCGCACGGCAAACAGGCCGCAATGATCGCGCCCACCGAACTGCTCGCCGAACAACACGAGCGAACACTCAGGCAGTTTCTCCAGAATGCGCCGCTGCGACTCGGTCTGCTGACCGGATCACTCGGGGCCACGGCGCGGCGTGCGTTGGTACAGTCCATCGCCGTTGGCGACGTCGACATCGTCGTCGGCACGCATGCAGTTCTGACCGAAGATGTCGTCTTTCGTGATCTTGCCATGGCCGTTACCGATGAGCAGCATCGATTCGGCGTACAACAACGGGCATCGCTGCGTGACAAGGCTGCCGATCCAACGCGAAGCCCACATCAACTGGTGATGACGGCGACCCCCATCCCCCGGACGCTCTCATTGACCATCTTCGGTGACCTCGACGTGTCGATCATCGATGAGATGCCGCCGGGCCGCGTGCCGGTCCATACCGTCGCCATCGATCGTTCCGCGGCGGCCGGCGTCTACGAGGACATTGCCACCCGTGTTCGGCAGGGAGCGCGGGCCTTCGTCGTTGTACCGGTCATCGATGAATCTGAAGCAGGGCTGACCGATCTGCACACCCACCGAAGCATGCTCGCCGAGGGTCCGCTGCGTCATTGCCGTGTAGAGGCCATGCATGGCAGGCTCATTCAGAAGGACCGGGATGATGTCATGGCGAGGTTCTGCAATGGCGATATCGATGTCCTCGTGGCAACGACCGTCATCGAGGTCGGTGTGGATGTCCCCGAAGCAACGGTCATGGTCATCGAAGACGCCCATCGATTCGGGCTGGCGCAACTGCATCAACTTCGAGGACGAGTCGGCCGAGGCGGGCAGGCCGGACGATGCGTCCTGATCGCAGAGCCTGCCACCGATGAGGGACGGCAACGCATCGCCGCCATGGTTGACACAACCGATGGATTTCAAATCGCCGAGCGTGACCTTGCCATTCGCGGCCCAGGTGAGTTGTTCGGCGCTCGGCAGTCCGGTCTCCCCCCGTTTCGAATCGCCGCCCTCCCCCGAGACATGGAACTCCTCGCGCTTGCTCGACGAGATGCCGCAGCGTGGATCGAACGGGATCCGCTGCTCACGCAGCCCGAGCACTCACTGCTTCGAAAGCGATTGCTCAAGGCCCATGGCAGGTGGCTTGGTCTGGGAGACGTGGGATGAGTGATCAGCGGCAACTCGCCAAGGAGTTCGAGACCATCGCGGCTTTGCTGGAGATCAGCGGGGCCAACGCCTTCCGCGTGAGCGCCACGAAGAAGGTTGCCCGCGTGCTGCAGGACTTCGAAGGTGATCTTCGGGGGGCGGCTGCAGAGCCTGGAGTGCTTGAGTCTCAGGACGGCATTGGCAAGAGCAGCGCCGAGAAGATTCGCCAGTGGTGCGACACGGGCAGGATCGATGAACTTGAAGCGCTCCGCAGCGACATCCCTGCCGGGCTGATCGGACTTCTCGATATCTCAGGACTCGGCCCCAAGACGGTCGGGCGGCTCTGGCGGGAAACCGACATCGTGGACCGCGCAGGTCTCGCACGCGGCATCGAAGACGGCACGCTTGCGTCGCTGCCGCGGATGGGCGCCAAGACCATCGCCAACATCAAGGACTCTCTTGAGTTTGCCCAACACGCGGCGGAACGAACCTCCATCGGAGTCGCCCTGCCGCTGGCCGAACTGCTTTTGGAAGAACTTGGCGGCCTTCCCGGTGTCAACACCATCGAATATGCCGGTTCGCTGCGGCGAGGATGCGAGACCATCGGCGATATCGATTTGCTCGCGACCTGCGATGACCCCGCCCCGCTCCTCAAGACCTTCACGCAGGCGACCGGTGTGACCAAGGTGCTCGCATCAGGCGATACCAAGGCCTCGGTCAGGCTCCGCGACGGCATTCAGGTCGACCTGCGAATCATCAACGCCGCGGCCATTGGCGCAGCCCGACTGTACTTCACAGGTTCCAAAGAGCACAACGTCGCGCTGCGACATCTCGCCCAGAGCCGCTCGCTGAGGTTGAATGAGTACGGACTGTTTCCAGATGACGGCGAGCAGGAGCCACCGCAGCACCGCGGCATCGCACCGATCGCCGCGGCGACCGAGGAAGACATCTACACCGCGCTGAATCTTCCGGTTCATCCGCCCGAGCTGCGAGAAGAATGGGAGGCGATCGACACGCTGCGGCCGAATCTTCTCACGCATGCAGACATCGTCTCCGATCTGCACACGCACACCACCGCAAGCGACGGACACCTTTCCATCGCCTCGATGGCCGAACAGGCGATGCAGCGGGGCTACCACACGCTCGCAATCACGGACCACTCGCGCTCAAGCGTGCAGGCCAACGGACTGAGCGTCGATCGCTTGATGGAACATATCGCTGCGATCCGGGAAGTCGACGCCGCCACGCCCGGCATTCGCCTGCTGGCAGGCTCCGAGGTCGACATTCACGCCGATGGCAGCCTCGACTACGACGAAGATGTGCTGAGAATGCTCGACATCGTGGTCGTCTCCCCCCACGCCGCCCTGCGGCAACCACCGGAGGACGCCACGGCGCGGCTCATTGCGGCGGTGTCGCACCCACATGTCCATGTACTGGGCCACCCGACAGGCCGGATGATCGGCCGCCGCCCCGGACTGGAGCCGGACATGCGGGCGGTCGCCACCGCCGCCGCCGAGTACGGCACGGCCCTGGAGATCAACGCCAACCCGAAGCGGCTGGACCTGCGGGACCGCCATGTCCGCATCGCTTTGGAATGCGGCGCCCTCATCTCGATCAACACCGACGCCCACGCCGCTGCACACTTCGACTTCATGGGGTACGGCGTCCTGACTGGACGACGCGGCGCGTTGACCGCCGAGCAGTGCGTCAATACGTGGGATGCCGATCGGCTGCTCGCGTGGCTCGACTGATGGGCAGCGGCGAGGTACCTTGGGTGATCCATGCTTGAGAATCTCTCCGATCGCCTGACCGGCGCCGTCCGTCGCCTCTCGGGACAGGGCCGCATTCGCGAAGCCAATGTCCGCGAGACCATGGCTGAAGTGCGAACCGCCCTGCTCGATGCGGACGTCAGCCTCGAGGTCGTCGATGCCTTCTGTGACGAGGTCCAATCCGAGGCCCTCGGCGAGGAAGTGCTCAAGAGTGTCCGGCCGGGCGAGCAGATGGTCGAGATCGTTCACCGCGCATTGGTCGATCTCATGGGACCGGTCGATGAGCACCTCATCGCCGCCGACCCAGGGCCAACGGTCATCATGGTCTGCGGTCTGCAAGGAACGGGCAAGACAACGACCTGCGGAAAGCTCGCGGCGTGGTTGCGAAAGAATGGGCGGAGCGTGCTGGTTGTCGCGGCTGATTTGCAGCGGCCAGCCGCGGTCGAGCAACTCCGTATCGGCGTTGAACAGGTTGCCAGCGAAGCCAAGGGGCAGGCCAAAGTTGGGTTCTACGGGGAACCGGAAAAGTGCGCCGCCTACGGTGAAGCGGTGGGCGTGGCTGTCGAAGTATGCCAACGGGCCGTTCGCGTGGCCAGAAGTGAACGGTACGACGTACTGCTGGTGGACACCGCAGGCCGCCTGCACATCGACGAACCGCTGATGAAGGAATTGCAATCGGTGCAGTTCGCCGTGCAGCCCCATCATGTCTTGCTCGCCGTCGATGCGATGGCTGGGCAGGATGCGGTGCAATCGGCGGCGACCTTCCATGAGCACCTTCCAATCGATGGTGTCATCCTCACCAAGCTCGACAGCGACACTCGCGGCGGCGCGGCCTTGTCGGTCAAACGAGTCACGGGCGCGCCCATCCGATTCATCGGCACGGGCGAGCGGATGGAGGATCTTGAGGCTTTTCACCCGGAGCGGATGGCCGGCCGCATTCTCGGTATGGGCGATGTGGTGTCGCTCGTCGAGAAGGCCCGCGACGAGGTTGATGAAGCAGAGGCAGAGGCACTTGCCGAGAAGATGGCCAAGGGCCAGTTCACGATGGACGACTTCATCAAGCAACTTCGTTCCATTCGCCGAATGGGAAGCATGAAGCAACTCCTCGGCATGCTTCCGGGCGTTGGCAAGATGCTCAAGGGTGTCGATCTTGACGATGGGCAGTTCGATCGCATCGAGTGCATGGCCGGCTCGATGACCGCGGACGAGCGTCACAATGTGTCGATCATGAACAAGTCCCGCATCCGCCGCGTTGCGAGCGGTTCGGGATCAAGCGGCCCCGACGTCAACAAGTTGATCAAACAATTTGAGATGGTCAAGAAGATGTCGACCCAGATGGCCGGAATGGGCGGTGGCATGAAGGCTGCCAAGGCCATGACGGCAGGTGGAATGCCGGACATGGGAATGCTCGGTGGCCGCGGTTCGACCAAGACCAAGGCGGCCAAGCCCGGGTTCAAGCGGCGCAAGAAACGCCGCTGAACTCAGGCCTCGTGCGCCGGAGGTCTCTCGCCGAGTTCCTTGAGTTTCGGGATGACCTGATCCGAGAGCAAGATCTTGATGCAGGCCGCCACCGGAATTGCCAGCAGCATGCCGTACGCGCCCATCACGGAGCCACCTGCAAGCACTGCAACGAAGATGGTGACGGGGTCGAGATTGGTCGCCTTCCCTGCAATGAGCGGTGTCAGTACCCATCCGTCGAGGGCATTGACCACGGCAAACACCAGTGTCGGCCAGAGAAGCACGCCCCACCACGTCATCCGCTGTGCTTCCGGGAGATCAAACTGCGCAAGCGCCAGCAGACTGATCGCCACCGGGATTCCCACGAGCCCGAGGAAGGGAACGAGACTGAACGCGCCCACGACAACGGCCAGCAGGATGGAATAGGGAACGCCAACATACATCCATCCGACTGCATACAGAACCGCCATGATGATGGCGATGACGATTCGCCCCCGGACGAAACCCGCAACGGCGGCGTCCATCCGCTCAAGCAAGGGCACAACGGTGCTTCGGCCTCGCTCCGGCAGCAACCCATCGAAGAAGGCGACGACCCTCGGATAGGACACGCTGAAGAAGAAGAAGTAGAAGGGAATCAGAAAGAGAAGCATCCCGATGCCAATGGCCTTGGCGACCGCCGCCCACGCCATCTTGCCGGTGGAACTGGCGAAGCCGACGAGGTCAAAGGAGGTCCCGCTCGCCGCCTCCGTTGCCTTGTCAGCGAGATCCGTCACAGTCGTTCCCTTGATTGAGTTCGCAACCTGCGAGGCAGTCGCTGCCGCTGGCTGAGTTGTCGATCCTTCTGCGACTTCGTGGCCGGATGGCAACCCCGCGACCAGCGCCATGGCATCGGTGCGGTATTCCTCTGGCACGTAGTCTTCGACAAAACTTGTCAGGCGTTGACGCACCAACCCGCTCTGAACATCCTCAACAAGATCGGTCGCTTGGCTCACGACCCGTGGTACGAGCAGGGCCAGGCCCACGATCACGACCAGCGTGATCGCCGTGAGCAGCAGTGACACGGCGCCAATCCGACCGAATGGAATCCAGCGGGTTCTCGCAGCCCAGGCAATCGCCGGCTCGAACAAGTAGGCAAGGAGCAGGGCCACGAGCAGCGGAATCGTGACGTCCCGCATCGCATATCCCAGCCAGAACAACCCAAGGCACAGCAGCACGATCAGCACATCGCGAACGCTGCGTATTTCCCAGAGATGCAACTCGCTGAATGGTCGTTCCGGCGGTCCTTGGCTCATGCGGCGACCCTCATCCCATGCCACGAGTCAGGTTGATTGCTGGGCACCGATCGCTTGCTCGATATCACGCGGATCAAATGCTTCGCGGAAGTCGTACACGCTGGTGAAGTCCTCGATCGTGTCGTCGGGCTGCTGCTTGAGCAGTCCAGCCTCGATCATGGCGAAGACCATGCGACCAAAATCTTCGGTCCGCTGCACCCTCCAGCATTCCAGCACAGTGCGAGCAAGAAGCCCATACCGCTGAATCGCGTACTCCCGCAGGCCCATACAGAGCTCCTGGCCGGTCACGTGCCGATCCAACTCACCGAAACACTCGGGGTCGAGATGAACCTGCTGAGCGGTGAAGGAGAGTCCCTCCTGCACGAACTGATACGCCTCCAACGGGTACGGACCCGCCGCCCGGAGCAGGCTGCGAAGTTGATCGTGATTGGCGTGGTCACTCATTCTCTGATGGGTTCCGAGGGGCTACAAGGTGAACCCCGATGATATCGGGCCTTGCCCCAAATCACCGTGACAACTTCCCCGATTTGTCGATTGGGGTCAAGTATCGGCCCTCTCCACCCAAACCGGAGCCTCATCTCGCCGCAGTACATCGGCGAGCATCGCCTCCGCCGTCGTCCCCCGAGCAG
>CAYYGU010000009.1:0-26531 GCA_964471525.1 uncultured Isosphaeraceae bacterium | reverse complement strand
AAGCCAATACGGTCAACTCCACGCTCAACTCGTACGGGGCCGATATGAGCCGCGTACATACGGTTGTCCGCAACACCGACACGATTTGGATTCGTGACTACGGGCCGCGGTACATCTTCGAGGGTGAGTGCCGCGCGATCGTGGATCACATCTACAACAGACCTCGACCCAACGACGACGACTACTCCTCGTACTTCAAGAACACCGTCAACCACGCCTACTACGAGCACGACCTGGTACACGGGGGCGGCAACTACCACCTCAATTCCATCGGGACGGCAGCCGCCACGGAGTTGATTCTCAACGAAAACAGCGGCATGAGCCAGGCCGAGATTGTCGGTGTCTGGCGGGAGTATCAGAATGTCGAGACCTTTATCCACGATGCCTTTCCGACATCGGTCGACTCCACACAGCACATCGACATGTGGATGCAGATCGTCGATGATGAGGCAATCGTGATCAGCGACTGGCCGCAGGCCTCGGGCAGCACACAGGATCAGATCTGTGATGGGGCGGCGGCCTACTACGCCTCGTTGGGCTGGGCGGTGTATCGAACGCCGGCGTTCACCAGTGGGTGGACGCACTACACCTACACCAACATGGTGCTCTGCAATGGCCTGGTGCTGCTCCCGAAGTACAACGATATATCGGATACGTATGACAACCAAGCCCTCGCAGCCGTGCAGGCGGCACTGCCCGATCGACAGGTCGTGCAGATCGTCTGTGACAGTCTCGCCTACTCGGCAGGTGTCATGCACTGCATCTGCATGCATCTGCCCGCACACGCAGGCGGCGTCAACCCGACGACCTGTGTTCGTGCGCCGCTCGGCGGTGTGTATGATCCGGGTGATGTCGTCGGGGTTCAGTGGATTTCCGATGATGATGAATTCGATGTTGTCAATGTCGACATCGAGTTCTCCAGTAATGGCGGACAGTCCTGGACCACGGTGGCATCCGCGACGGCCGACGACGGTGCATTCAACTGGACGGTTCCCGATGTGTCCACAATAGAAGGTGTGATTCGAGTACTCGGACGCGATAGCGACGGCAATGTCGGCGGCAGCGTTAGCGGCACCTTTGAGGTCGTCGGAACGACCGTGCCGGGCGATGTCGACGGCGACGGACACGTCACCGTCAACGATGTGCTTCTCATCGTGTCAAACTGGGGGCCGTGCGATGCACCCTGTCCGGCGGATCTCGACGGCGACGGCGACGTCGGCGTCAACGATGTGCTGCTGGTGCTCGGATACTACGAAGGCTGAGAGAGGAAGCGGCACCCCCCTCTGTCGCTGCGCCGACCCCCTTCCCCGCGTGCGGGGGAGAAGAAGCGCGGTACTGCGGGGGAGAAGAAGCGCGGGGGTCCGCTCCGCTCGCGGCGAAGCCTCGGCTCACTCGACGATTTCGACGATTTCGAAGGTGCGTTCGCCTCGGGGCAGATCGACACTGATTGTCTCGCCCACCTTGGCCTTGAAGAGCGACTGGCCAAGGTTGGAGCCGCTTGTCACTTCCACGTACTCCATGTCGAATCGGCCCGAGGACTCGCCGACCAGTTTGTAGAGTTCGTCTTCGTCGGTTTCGGTGTCTCGCAGTTTGACGGTGTTGCCGATGAAGACGAGCCCCTCGGGTGTGGAAGAGTTGTCCGTGACCACAGCGCTTGCCAGTTTGGTCTCAATCATCTCGATCTTCGCCTGATTCATCGCCTTGTCCTCGCGGGCGGCGTGGTATTCCGCGTTCTCCTTGAGGTCGCCCATTTCACGGGCGGTGGCGATGCGCTGTGTGATTTCGGAGTCGGCGGCAAGTCGCTCGGCCAGTTCGGTCTCGAGCCGGGCTTTATCGTCTTCGGTGATGTATTCCATCGTCGTGGCTCCATCCGGGGGGGGCAAAAACGATCGTCCCGGCTCGGGCCGGGACGTCTCACGCCGAGTGTCGCGAGCAAACCGTCCTGCGTCAACCCGTTTCTTCGGAATCCTGCTTCCCGGGGTCTGTGGAGGTGGTTGTGGGATCCTGGACCACTTCGATAGGCGTGCCATTGACCGTGACGCGAAGATCCGTGGCCCCCTGTTGGGGAGGGATCATCAGGTCGAAGTGGAAGTCCTCGCCCTGGATCACCATCGAGGCTGCCTGGCCACGGCGAAAGAGGATGGTCGGTGAGGACACTGTTTCATAGTGCCCCGAGGCTCCGAACCGACGGTCGAGTTGAATCGAGAGGCGGATCAGATCGTTCTCTTCATTGACCTGATGGGTGCGGCATCGCCAGGTCGCGGTGGGGGCGCAGCCGCCGAGTGCGAGCAGCAAGGCAAGTGGGATTGACGCGTGCCGGATTGTCATTGATTGCACCGTATCAGGGGCCACTCACCCTCGCCAAAACGGGCGGTTTGAGAGTGCTTGATGGTTGATGGCATTGCGGGGGGCGGGGCAGACCTGCACGCAGACACCGCAGCCGGTGCAGGCGTCCCGATCGATGGTGGGGCGGTGTGCGTCATCGAGGCCGATGGCACCATCCACCGGACACTGATCGACGCACAGCCGGCACGGCTGACCACGCCATGCCAGACACGCCAGTTTGTCAACGGTTGCTCTGGCCATGGCTCGGGGCAGTTCCTCGCGAAGCACTCCTGGCTCGCACGCGGTGATGCACGGCGTATCGGTACACATGACGCAGGGCTGGCGAATGGGGTCGATGAACGGCGTGCCGGCGCGTGTCTCGCCCGCTTCGGGTGGGGCCCAGCGGATCGCTCTGGGCGGGCAGGCGGTCACGCAGTCGCCGCAGCGTGTACAGGAGGCAAGGAACTGCCCTTCGGCGACGGCCCCCGGCGGCCGCTGAAGCAGAGAAAGCGAGAGATCCTGTTTGGCGACGGCCCTGCCCGCTGCTGCGCCCCGCTGGGCGGCTTCTCGCAGGGGCTGAAGCACCTTGCCGCGGAAGAGATCGCGGCGGCTCATTCTGCGTTCATCGGCCATGGGGGCATGGTACCCAACCACATTTCAGCATTGACTGGCCCTGCAGTCATGTCATACTGGTCCTTGTGGGACTGGTTTGAGGAGCATGAGATGAGAATGCTGAGCATGGCTGCGGTGAGCTTTGGCGTCTTGGTGAGCGCCGCAAGCGGCTTCGATGCGGCCGACGGGGAGCAGGTTCGACTCGAGTCCATCGGCCTGATGCGGATCGTCGTGTCGCCCTCGCTGGGCACCTCAACCGTATCGCACTTCCGGGGGGAATGCCCGCCCGAAGTCGCCTCCCTGACAGACTCGGACTTTGGGCCGGGCCAGTACGTCGTGCAGGCCGGATTCGCCGAAGACGAGGCTGCTGCTGCTGCTTGGATTCTGCCCATCGATCGGTTCCCGCTGCGATTCGATATGGCGGAGATCATGTTCGCCACATCTGGGGCCACGCAGTCCACAACCACTGAGTGGGGCGTCGAAATCTGGCAAGGCACACCCGGAAGTGGCGTGATGCTTGCGGCGTTTCAGTCGGACGATCTGATTCTTCCGCACCTCACCATGCCGCCGGGCACATCGGGGACCATCATTCAGTTCATGATCGATCCAGAGGATCCCGAGCAGATTTACATCGATGACGACGGCACCCATACCTACTCGGTTGCGTTCCGGGTCATCCACCACAATCAACCAGGCAACCCGTGCATCAGTTCGCCACCAACGACCGCCAACGCGTTTCCGACGACCGATGTCGGCGGTCTGGACTCGCCCACCGGAAACTGGATCGACATGGTGACCGGACCGTTTTGCGTCTGTGGTACTGGCTGGAACACGTTCCAGCAGATCCCCGGCATCTGCACACCCAGCGGCGATTGGGTGCTTCGATCGACCTACACACCCTTCGGCTGTGCGCCCACTGCTGGCGCGTGTTGTCTCGATGATGGTTCCTGCGAGACCAACTCCGAAGATGCCTGCCTGCTGCAAGGCGGGTCGTATTCCGGCGATGACACGCTCTGCGACGATGTGACCTGCCCACAACCGACAGGCGCCTGTTGTCTTGAAGCGAGCGGGAATTGCGTGGACTCGGAGGCCGAGGTGTGCGTCAGTTTCGGCGGCGTATGGCATTTCGGTGAGGACTGCGGCACGTACATATGCTTCCCGGAAGGTGCGTGCTGTCTTCCTGATGGATCCTGCCTCGATGCGCTCGCGCCGGATGAGTGCGGGGTCGCAGGCGGCACGTTCCGCGGTGACGGCACGCTGTGCGACACCGAGGACTGCCCGGCGCCGACGAGTTGGTGCTGCACCGACGGCGGCAGCTGCTTTGACGACATTGAAGAGGCAGACTGTCTGGCCTTTGGTGGAGATTGGGGGCCCGCTGGAGCGAACTGCGAGTCGCCGGATGCCTGTGATCCAGGCAATCCGTGCCCGGCAGATGTCGATGGCTCGGGTGATGTGGGGGTGGACGATGCGCTTGCAGTACTGGGTGACTGGGGGCAGTCCGGCGGCGGACCATCCGATGTCAACGGCGACGGCATCGTCGATGTCAACGACCTGCTTGCCGTGATATCTGCGTGGGGTCCGTGCTAGCGGCGGCGTCGCGAACCAAGTCCGGCCAGTGCCAACACCGCAAGTGCCGCCGGGGCGGGAATGACGATCGTGGCATCGACGATGATCTCATGTGTATCGGAGAACGCCGCGGTGCTTTCGACTTCCCACGAATTGGAGTTTCCGAAGGTGATGAGTTGCAGCACCTGTTCGTCCATGTTGTACAGACCAAGATCGAACAATTGCATTTCCACGGCTTGCATGTTGATCAGGTCGGTCAGCGCAAGCGCCTCGAAACTCAGGCCTTGTTCCCACTGGAAGGCTCCGGCACCCACCAACGCATCGCCGGTTGGTGAAACCGTCCAAGAGCCTCCCGCGTCGAGGTTGACCAGGCTCGTATCCAACCCCTGCCATGTCATCTGAACGCCGAGCAGGGAGGTTGGCGGAGTTCCTGGAGCGCTGCCGTCGATCCCATCGAAGAGGGCGATGAGCGATGCCCCCCGAGACGTCTCGGCCAGCAAGAGAGACACGTGGCCGACCGTGTCGATGCCATCATCGAGAAGTGTGTCATTGAGGGCGGCGAGATCCTCGGCCGTGATGAAGGCCCCGGGCTCACCGAACATGCTCGGCAGGTCACCGGACACCAACTCATGGCTCATTCCGCCGATCGTGACGACCGCGTTCGTACCCAGCGCCATGGGGACAGGGGCGAGCAGCCCAATGGCGGCAAACCAACCCCGATAGCGTGAAACACATGACATGCGGATCTCGATCTCTTCCCTCGTGGCGGCGTAAGTCCTTGCGAGGACGTAGCCTGTGAGCCACAGGATACCCTCTGTTGCCGCGCGTTCCAAGTCCTCTTTCGGCCTGTGCAGGCCGGCGGATCCCTCAAAACCGGCAAAACCGGACTCTGGTCCCCCTCGTGGCCCTTTTAGAGCAGCGGACTCAGCAGCCCCGCCATGTTGTAGAGGAGCCGAGAAGGAGCTGGCTGATTGAGCCACCGGGTCGAATCAACCGGCTGGCACTGGTTGAGATAGGACATCTGGAGGAAATGCAGGCGACTGGCGAACTGGGGGCACCATCCGAACATGCTGACCTCGAAGTTGAGTTCGAGTGAACGACGGTCGAGGTTGGCCGATCCGATCATGAAGAGATCGTGATCGATGGTCATGGTCTTGGCGTGCAGGAGCCCTGCTTGGTACTCCTGAATATCGACGCCCGCCCGGAGAAGGCTGGCGTAGTGGCTGCGGCTGGCCAGCCCAACCAAGTGCGAATCATTGCGGGCCGGAACGATCAAGGTCGTGTGGACGCCGCGGAGCGCCGCGGCCCGAAGGGCCGCCTCGGTGGCCGTGTCCGGGACGTAATAGGGCGTCGTGAGTACCAGTTCATCCTTCGCTGCGTGGAAGCAGGCATGGAGTACCTGAGCGAGCGCTTCATTATTGAAGTTCGGGCCTGTTCCGACGATTTGGCAGCAGGCGGTCCCATCGACGTTCGCGGGCGTGGATTGAAGGTGTTCATCGTGCGACTCGCCGGTTGTGACTTCCCAGTCCTCGAGGAACAGACGTTGCAGATCATGCACGACCGGTCCGCGCACGGTCGCCATGCAATCGACCCAGGGCGCGAACTTGGCCTTTGGCGCGAAGGCTGGCGATGCGATGTTTCGGCTACCGACCCATCCAATCTCGTTGTCGAAGATGGCGAGTTTGCGGTGGTTGCGAATGTCCATGCGAGAGAACACAACTCGAAGCACCTTGGCTGGAAGCATTTCGGCGACATGGACCCCGCCCGCCTCGATTCTGCGACGCAAGTCTGATCCGAGGAAGTCACGGGATCCAACGGAATCGACTTGCAGGCGGACCGCGACACCGCGGGCAGTGGCCCGAATGAGGGCTTCGCCGACTTGGCGACCGACTCGATCATCCAGGTAGATATAACTCAAGATGTGAATGGTGTCTTGAGCATCGTCGATTGCCCGCTCGAAGCGATCGGCGAATTCATCGGGTCCCCCGATGAGGTCGAGTTCGTTGCCGCCGAGTACGTCGGTTTCGCTGACGGCGCCGGCAAGGGAGAAGATTCGATCATAGGGCGCAGGAATGGTCGCTTGAGAATCCTGCATGTACTGGGTGTGATCACCGCGGGTTGCAGCGTAGTTGGAATGGATGTTGGCGTGCCGTCGCCGCCGCTTTCCAGCGATGCGAGCGCCGCCGAGAAACAGGTATGCCACCGCGCCGACGAAGGGGGCCAGCACGATGAACACAATCCATGCCAGCCTCGTGTCGCTGGTTCCGCAGCGTCGAAGCAGAATGACCGTCACCAACCAGAGGATCAATCCGACATGGGCAACGAGCAGGAATGTGGGCCAGATCCAGTGCATGGGGGCATGGTGGCCGGTGGCTACGCCTTGTGCAAGTCAGCGACTCACGTAGTGCGAGGCATCGCGGAGATCCAAGACGCCACGGTGATGCTGGTCGATTCGGCCGGTGGTTTGGAATCCATCCTCAAGCCGCAGCAACTTGCGATCTGTCAGGGCCTCGAGAGGGGTCTCCTCGCCAGGCGGCGAACCCCAGATGATCCGGCTGTGCTTTGTGAGCAGTACAAGGCTGCCATTGCGATTGAAGTCGGATAAGTCGATCGCGGAAATCTGGTTCGTCCAGTCGCGGTCATTCAGGACGGACAGAAGCCGCAGCGCGGCTGTGACATCATCGCCCTGCCAGGCATGGCGGGGTCGCGTCGGTCGGTTCTGTCCCGGGTTGGTGATTCGCAGTTGAGAGTCCTCATCGGATATCTGTGTGCCGGAGGGCAGGGGGCGACCTCTGTCGTCAACGAGGACGTCACCGTGATGGTCGGTGACGATGGCGACGGGATTGAGAAAGATGGCGCTGATCTCAATGTCGCCATTGGCGGCACGGCGAACCTGACGGATGCTGTCGAACCACCCGGAATTTTCCAGTGCGTGGTGCATGGCGACAAGTTGGTCTTGTGTGGTGCGCTGCTCATCGAGGTGTCGGGTGGCGATGCGTCCAAGATGCTCGATCAGCGAGTCGCCGATCCATTCGGGCGTGCCAGCGAAGCGTACTTCGCTCGGGCGGGGGGCTGTGGCCGATACGGCACGATCCAATGAGGGGACTGCGATGGCAACAGCAGCCGCGAAGAGGAACAGCACACACCATCCACCCGCATCGCCACGGAGCAGGCGCGGGGCCTCGCGGAGCGTCCCCAACAGGGGCTGCCACCGCGATGGTGGCTTCTTGCGTGAACGTGAGTGTGGGCGAGCCATGGCGTCATGATTCCTTTCGAGGGTCTATCGGTCAGGAGGCACCTTCACCACCAGATGATCGCACCAGCCGATCGCAGAGTGAGGGCATGTCCCATCCGCGGGCGCTGGCGGCCATCGGCAGGAGCGAGTGGCTCGTGAAGCCGGGCATGGTGTTGACTTCAAGCAGCCACGGGGCCTCCTCGTCGAGCAGGAAATCGACTCTGCCCACATGCCGAAGGCCGATCCGATCGCAGAGCAATCGAGTCGATTCAATCATCCGCTCGGTATGAACACGATCAAGTGGCGGGTCGACGATGTACCGCGTGTCGTCGCGATCGTATTTGGCGGCGTAATCGTACACGCCGTCATGCGGCAGGATCTCGACGATCGGCAGTGGCTCGCCGCACACGAGCCCGATCGTGAGTTCTCGCCCGGTGATCCACCGCTCTGCCATTGCCGCGCCGCGGGTATCGACCATCGTGTTGACGGCTCGGTCCGAAGCGGACTGCGTATCACAGCGGTGCAGATCGATGCTGGAGCCATCGTCGATTGGTTTGATCACGACCGGTGGCGGCAGTGGGCATCCCAGCGGTTGGCGTACTACCGACCATGCTGGTGTCGCAATGCCAAGCGACGTGGCGAGGGACTTCGTTTCGGCTTTGTCCATGCAGAGGGCCGCGACGGAAGCGGTGGACCCAACGAAGGGCCGGCCATCCGACTCAAGGAGCGTCTGCAGCGGGCCGCCTTCGCCCCAAGGTCCGTGCAGGGCTGGGAAGACGATGTCGCCGGCGAGCGAGCGAAGCGCCGCTTCGTCCAGCCGGTCGATCACATGCTCGTGGACAGCCCACCCCGCACGCTTCAGCGCGGCTGCCACGGCGCGACCGGATTGGATGCTGATCTCCCGCTCGGCATCGGGACCGCCCATCAAGACCGCGATTGCATCGCCGCTCACGTGGTGTCGCCCCGCTTCCAGATGACAACCTCGGGTTCGAGATGCACACCCGTTCGCTCAAGCACCGCCGCTCGAATCTCGTCGATCAAACGCCGCACATCCGTGGCGCTGGCTCCTGGCTCGGTGACGATGAAGTTGGCGTGCTGCTCGCTGACGACGGCACCGCCCACGCGTGTGCCCTTGAGGCCAGCGTGGTCGATGATCGCGCCAGCGGAGAGATGACGACCGGTTTCGGGGTCGGAAGGGTTTCGAAAGGTGCAGCCTGCGCTGTGGTCTGCCATGGGCTGCGTGGACCGCTTGTGCTGGAAGATCTCGATCACGCGATCCCGTACACGGATTGGATCATCCTCTTGCAGTTCAATCGTGCATTCAGTAATGATGCCCGTTGGAAGGTCGCTGCCGCGATACCGGAAGCCCAGGTCTGCCGCATTCAAGGTCTGTGAATCGCCACTGAGCGAGAGCAGGGTGACGGTTCGCAGGCAGTCGCTTATCTGCCCCCAGGCACCTCCGGCATTCATCCGAACGGCCCCGCCAGCAGTCCCAGGAATGCCCGCCATCATTTCGAAACCATGAAGACCGCGTCTTCGTGTGTCCTGCACGAGCCGAAAGAGATCGGCGCCGGCGCCGGCTGCAGCGGCAGTGATGTCGCCGGTGGCGGTGTACCGCACGCGGCGAAAGTGCTCGTGATCGAGTTTGATGACGATGCCTTCGATGCCACCATCGTCGATCAGAAGGTTGGCACCGCCGCCAAGGACGTGAACGGGCGTGTCGTTGGCTCGGCATCGCTTCACCAATTCGGTCAGGGCCTGTTCTGTTCTGGGAGAGGCCAGCACATCGGCTCGGCCACCGATGCCATACCACGTCATGGCGCCGATGGGCGCGTCGAGCGTCACGTCGATGTCGAGGTCGCCAAGCAGCGAGGATCTGGACAGACTCATCTCGCGGGGTCCATGAAATCGCGGCCGATCGTCCAGACGGGTCCTGCGCCCATCACGATCAGCAGGTCTCCAGCCCGGAGATCGGACCGAAGAACGGTGACGATTTCCGAGAAGTCGGCACAGTGTCGCGCACGGACGCCGCGGGTGTGGAGCCGATCAACGAGGTCCATGGCGTTCACCTTCTTCTTCTCGGCTTCTGAGTCCCGAACGAAGTAGATCTCGGGGACGATGACCTCATCGGCTGCGGCAAACGACTCGGCGAACTGATCGAGCAGAAACCGTGTGCGGCTGTGTTGATGTGGCTGAAAGACGCAGACCAGCCGCGCTGGGTCTTCGGCCGCCTTGAGGGCGTGGAGGGTCTTTTCAATCTCTGTGGGGTGATGTCCGTAGTCGCTGTACACCGTGACGAGGCCACCGTCGGCCTGGCGGGTTCCCAGCCGCTCCATGCGGCGATCGAGTCCGCGAAAGCGGGATGCGGCATCGGCGGCCTCCTCCCACTCGACGCCGAGTTGATGCGCCAGAATGACCGCAGCGGCCGAGTTGAGCGCGTTGTGGGCGCCGGGCATGGCATTGGTCCACTGTGTGACCCACATACCGTCTCGCAGGATGCCCGCTCGCCGAACCGCCGCATCCCAGGCCACTTGGTACTCCGCCTCGGGATGAAAGCCGAAGGTGCTCACATGGCAATCCAGCGGGGGTGTGATTCCCTGCCGGCGTGCCCCGTCGTGGGCGATGAGCAGGCTGCCGCCATCTTCGGCCGGTGGGAGCAAGCGGGCAAATCCGGCGAAAGCCTCGATGATGGCATCGAGGCTGCCATAGATATCGAGGTGATCCTCTTCGACGTTGTTGATCAAGCCGATGGTCGGCCGGTGGTGGTGAAAGGAACGATTGAACTCACACGCTTCGGTGATAAGGATGCCGCCCTCGCCAGCGTGCGGTCCGGCTGGGATGGTGTCGCCGCCGGTTCGGCTGCCACCGCCGATTTGCTCACAGTTCGCGCCGATGATGTAGCCCGGGTCCATGCCCGTATCGAGCAGAATCCAGACCAGCATGGCGGCGGTCGTGCTTTTGCCATGCGTGCCAGCAATGCTCACGCCAAGTCGATCCGCTTGGACCATGCCAAGGGCCTCGGCATAGGTGCGAATAGGGATACCTCGATTCCGGGCTTGCTGCACCTGGGCATGGTCCGGCGGCACGGCGGCAGAGGCGATAACCAAGTCGATGTCCGCGGGGAGTGGCTCGGACCCGGCGGTCACCGCGATGCCCTGCTCGGTGAGCGAGCGAGTCGTGGCCGATGGTGTTCCGTCGGAACCCGCCACGCAAAGCCCGCGGCCAGCCAGCATTCTTGCCAGCCCGCACATTCCGCATCCGCCGATGCCGATCATCCAGATTCGAGCACCATCTGGCGGCAGCACGCATGGGGGTTGGGGGGCGGGGGGGGGCATTGGTGGAGTCTACGTTCTGTCGAGAATCGAGTCCGCGGCGTGTTCGACGTATCCTGCGTCCATGAGCCAACGCGACCTGCACGATGTTGTTCACGCCCAGATCCTTGTCGTGGACGATGAGGCCGATCACGCGGACACCATGGCCGAAGCATTGCGGCGAATGGGCCATGTGTGCACCATTGTGACATCGGCTGCCAAGGCCGAGGAGGAGTTGCAGTACGGCAACTTTGATGTGGTGATCACCGATTTGTCCATGGAGACCGAGGACGCCGGCCTCAACGTCATTGCGTCGGTTCGAGCGCACCAGCCGGACGCCGAAGCCATCATGGTGACCGCCCACGGCGATATCGCGACCGCCAAGGCGGCCTTGCAGGGCGGCGCGTACGACTTCATCGAGAAACCGCTGGATCTCGATGTTTTTCGTAATCTGGTACAGCGGGCCTGTGAGACGGTTCGGCTTCGAAGTGCCAATACCAAGTTGCAGGATCGGGTCGAGTCAGCCTTCGGCTTCGAGGGCATCATCGGCGAGTCGCCGGCGATTCGGAAGGTGATCTCGATGATTCGGCAGGTTGGCCCGAGCATGATTCCCGTTCTCATTACCGGAGAATCTGGAACAGGCAAGGAACTGGTGGCGCAGGCCCTGCACAATCAGTCGAAGCGTGCGGGCAAGCGGTACGTGACCTTCAACTGCGCCGGACAAAGCGAAAGCCTATTGGAAGATCAACTGTTCGGCCATTCCAGAGGTGCCTTTACCGGCGCCGAGAAAGACCGAGAAGGTGTCTTCGAGTATGCCGACCACGGCACGCTCTTCCTCGACGAGATCGGAGACATGCCGCTGACGATGCAGTCCAAATTGCTGCGAGTACTCGAAAGCGGCGAGGTGATTCGACTTGGCACCAACGCGGCTCAGCACGTCGATGTTCGGTTTGTCAGCGCGACGAACCGTGATCTCAAGAAACTGATTGACGACGAGGGATTCCGAGAGGATCTCTTCTTCCGAATCAACGGCGCCGAGATTTCGTTGCCTCCGCTGCGAGAACGCCGCGAGGACATCCCCATGCTCGTCAATCACGCTGCGGGAAAGTACGCGGCGGAGTTGGATCGTCCGGCCCCCGACTTTAGCGAGCCAGCGATGATGCGTCTGCTCTCGTACAACTGGCCCGGCAACGTCCGGCAACTTTTCAACGTGGTCCAGCGAATGATTGTGATGACCGATGGTCCGCACGTCGATGTGCGTGACGTGCCTGACGACATCCGCCTTCACGAGGACGACGAGCACGTACACCTTGGAAGCCTCGCTGGAATCGGCCTCGATCGCCTCGAAAAGGAGGCGATCCGGCAGACTCTCATCATGACTGGCGCGAATCGCGAGCAGACCGCCGAGATCCTCGGGATCGGTGAGCGGACGCTGTATCGCAAGTTGAAGGAATACGGGTTGAAGTAGTTCGCGCGGTGGCGGCGACATCAGGGGGGCCGCCGAGGAGAGGCGGCGCAGGACTCACGGTGCAGTGGAAGTGAACACCACGCTCTTGCAGGTCAGACTTCCCTCGGCCTTTGCCAGTTCGGTCGAGTCAACCAGCACAAGTTTGAATCCTCTGGCTTCGAGGCGGCCGGCGGTGTGCGGGAACTGGCTGGAGAAGAGCAGCGAATCGCCAATTCGGATGGCATTGCCCGCCATTGGCTCGTCGGGGTGTACTTCGATGATGTTCATGCCGGTGAAGTGCGATACGTCCAGCCATGCTGGATTGGCGAGCATCTGCCCCTCGCCGAGGTAGGTGGCAGCCGTCTTGAGATGCAGGGCACCGGGTACAGGGACAGACACGACGTGGTAGCCGTGTGGGGACAGGGCGACTTTCAACTGGTCGAACCCCTCCCGATTGGTGCGGGTGGACTCGCCTACGAAGACGGTTCGCTCAGCGACGCACACATCGCCGCCCTCAAGGGTGCCGGGTGGATCGATGCGGACGAGTTCACGATGCGGCTCGATGGCCGCGATGATGCTGTCGACTTCGCCGCGGCGAGATTCGGCGCCGGGCCGGGTCAGGACCGCTATTTCGTCGAGGACGACGATGATGTCCTCGACGAAGACGGCGTCGGCATGCTCGTGCAGCGGATCGATTTCGATGATCGCGACCCCCAAGCCCTGCAGGGCTGCTACGTAGTCCTCGTGCTGGCTCTGGGCGAGCTCATACCTGATTTCGCAGCGGTCAAGATGGGTCAATTCACAGTCCTGAATGGACCGGCTGACGGGACGGGTAATGGCATACATCATCGCCGTGGCATCATAACTGGAGCCAGTGAGGGGCCCCGCCGGGGCTTCTTCTGTGGCACAATCACACTATGAGCACTCTGACAATGGCGGCACTGGCAATGATCGTGACGGGAACGGGTATCGATGATCCTGTTGGGGATCGTGGCATCATGACCGACCGCGATCCAGCACTTCGCCCCGACCTGCCGATGGAGGACGACGCGTTCCTCTTTGCGGTCTATGGCGATCGCACCGGCGGCCCCGCTGAGGGGATCCTGATCCTCCAGCAAGCAGTGTCTGATACGAATCTCATCGACCCCGATCTCGTGATGACCGTGGGCGACTTGGTACAGGGATACAACACGCGGTCGGCCTGGATCAGTCAGATGACCGAGTACCGCACGGTCATGTCCGAACTCAATTGTCCGTGGTTCCCGGTGGCGGGCAATCACGACATTTATTGGCGAGGTCCGGGTCGACCCGCTGAAGAGCACGAGAGTGATTATGAAGCCTTCTTCGGCCCGCTGTGGTACGCCTTCGACCACAAGGGGTGCCGGTTCATCGTGCTGTACACCGACGAGGGCGATCCGGTGAGCGGTGTTCGGACGTTCTCCAAACCCGCTTCGCAGGTGATGAGCGATGCGCAAAAAACATGGCTGCAGTCGATGCTCGATTCATCGGGTGACAAGCGGCACGTATTCGTGTTCTGTCACCATCCACGGTGGCGGGGCGGTCGGTATGGAGATGACTGGGAGAAGGTCCACTCGATGCTTGTCGAGGCGGGCAATGTGACCGCGGTTATCGCCGGGCATGTCCACCAACTCCAGCACGATGGTCAGCGGGATGGCATCGAGTACATGACGCTCGCAACGGTCGGCGGCGGCATCAGGGGTGACGCAGCCGCAGCCGGCTTCTTTCATCATGTCAATCTCGTGATGGTGCGGGATGACGGCGTTGCCATGGCCACGATACCGGTCGGTTCGGTCGTTGATCCTCGCGCCATGACCCAAGACCACATCACAGATGTCGAGGCGCTGATGGCCGGAGGTCCCGAGGCGGCCGAGTCACTTCCCGTCGGCGGAGACGGCATCGTGTCAGCACGCATTCCAGTGCGGCTGCACAATCCAACCGGTGGGTCGGTCACGTGGACGGTGGCTCCGGCAGGTCGTGATTCACGGTGGTCGATTCGCCCGGACCATCTGCATGAAACGCTGGCCGGGGGGGAATCACTCGAGATTCCGTTCGAACTGCATCACCCTGGACCACTCGATGCAGGCTGGTCCATTCCCAGGCTCACCGCAACGGCGACCTTCACCGATTCGGCCGGGAGTTGGGAGATTCCGAATGTGGATCGCCCATTCGCGGTCGTGGCGAGCGACTTGCCCGATCCCACCGGCGCCGGCGCGCTGCGAACGAGTGGGGGCGGCGATGCGGTGGTGATCCCATCCGAGTCGATTCCACTGGCCGACGGTCCTTTGACGCTCGAAGCGTGGGTGCTGCCGGATGATCTCGACGGCCGCCGCGGTGTGGTGGCAAAAACTGAGGGTTCGGAATATGGCTTGTTCGCGAGCGATTGGCTTCCCTCCTTCTACGTATTCCTCGATGGCGCCTATCGTGAGGTGAGTTCGCCGAAGCCGCTTGTCCCCGGTCGGTGGCAACACCTTGCAGGCGTGTACGACGGGACGGAGGTTCGGCTCTACATCGATGGCAAGCTGGTTGGCCGCGTCGAGGCATCCGGCGTCCGCACACGCAACGCCTTCCCGCTGGTCGTTGGCGGGGATGTCGATGGCAACGGAAGACCGAACTCGGGCATGTCCGGCGTTCTCGATGAGGTGCGACTCTCATCCTCGGCTCGGTACGCCGGTGCGGAAGTGAGCCCGTCGACGCGGCACGGAGAGGACGCCGACACGCTGCTGCTCCTGCACTTCGATGGGGCGATCGGCCCATTCATTCGGGATGCATCGGGACGAGGCGCGGATGGTCGGCTCTCCGGCTCGGCCATCGTGGACGAGTCGATTACTCGAGAGTAATGAAGCCGGTGTCTTGGTCCACGCTGACCAGCGTGCGTGCTTCGCCGACCTGTACCGTCAGCTCAGCCGCCTCACCGCTTGGAATCTCCAAGCCGCCCAGCGGGTCGAAGACGATCACGCGTCCGTTTGGTGTGAGGGTGACGCCCTCGCTGGTCGCAGCGCGCCCTTCCCCGAACCGGACGGCAAGTTCCCGCCCGGCATGGGCAGCGTCGTAGGTGTCCACAAGTGCGACAAGCGGCGCGTCTGCGTCAACGATGCGCCATCCTCGGCCGTCGGTGTCGACTGCCAATGCGATTCGCTGATCGGGGCGTGAAAGCGCCAGGGTCTGCGCATGCTCAAGATCCGACCAGAGCAATCTTGCCGTTGCCGTGGTTGCGACCGAATCCTGTTCGAGAAACAGTGGCAGGGCCATCGCCGCCGTGATGGCGAGGATGACCACGACGATCATCAACTCCAGAAATGTCATGCCTCGTCGCATCATGGCGTGCCTCGTCCTGTTGTATCAGCCGAGGCGATGACGGCATCTTCCCAGCGGGTGACATCACCTCCGCAGCGGGTCATCGTCGAGTCGACAGGGAAGGGGCGGTGCATCCACCAGCCGTCGATGGGTGCGGTGGCCGTGGTGCCGCGTGGGCGATCGAGCAGCGTTTCAAGACGGGCGATCATCTCTTCCCGGGCGAATTGGTCGAGGCCTCCGGGATGCAGATCCATGAGATCAAGCCGATCGACGACCCTCGCAACGGCTTTCAGACCCTGTCCGCTGGTGGCATGATGATCAAAGTAGAGTCGCGCCCCTCGTCGAATCGACAGGTGGTCGCCAGCGAGGCGACCCAAGATCGTCGCGCGGTTCAGATCGATTTCGGCGGCGGGCGCTTCGATGACGGCCTGTACGAGGCTGCGATTGGAGATGGTCCACGATGTCGGCCCGGATCCAGCGGCGGTGACCAGACGAATCCGCTTCGGGTCGATCCAGTCGATGTGCTGCGCTTTCCAGATGCCCCACCAGGGTGGGTTGGATTGCGGTCCGCCGATGACGGCGCGGTCGATCTCCACATCACCACCGACGACAATGGTCAGTGTGGCTGTGTCAGCGACTTCAATGGCGCTGTCCCGGTCCATCGTCAGGTCGCCGGAGACGAAGATGGTCGCTTCTCCTTCGATGCGAAGCACTGCGCTTCGGTTCAAGTGCAGGTCGCCACCGGCATCGAAGTCACTCTGGACGTTCAAGGTCTCATAGTGGCCGAGCGTGGTTCCGGAGTCATCATCCCACCCGCCATTGAAGCCGAAGGAATCGAGCCAATCATTGTGTCCAAACCAAGTGCTGTTGCCAGATGGCCAACCGTACTGCGATTCCGTCTCATCGTCATCTTCAACCGGATCGACCGGGTCGGGCAGGCTTGGAAGTTCCACCAGTTCGAGCCCCATCGGACCGAGGATGGTCGGCAGGGCGGCGCCGGTGAAGTCGTGCTCCGAGCCCCATGTTGCTGCCTCATCGACGTGCAGGCACACATCGCCGCTTTCGAGGTCGCGCCGGGTTCGTCCCGAGAACGAGGTTGAACCCGCCGAGCCCAGAACCCGCTGGCCCGTTCCAGAGTTGCCCCATGATCGGATCCGCGAGGAACCCGAAATCGCAAGGCTCTTGCTCGCGAAGGCAGCGTATCCAGAGAGGTCGGCCATCGAGTCTTCGTCGAAGGGATGCACGGTCGCCAGGGCCGAGGCGGATTGCTCCATGGCATCGGTGCGGGCCGTTGATTCGATTCGAACAAGGTTGGTTGTTTCGTCGGGGGCCAGTCCGGTGGTTTCGTCGATCAATCGCAGATCGACCACGCCTTCACCGAGCGGATACCCCTGAAGCACCCAGCCGTCCTGATGGGCGGTCTGCCATGGCGCTTCGGATTGGAGGAGGGCCACGGCGAGTTCCAGACCGCACTGGGCGGAGGCCCTCGCAGACGCTGCTCGGGTGGCATTCGAGGCAACGAGCGCCGAGTTGTCCTGAGATGCGAGCCATCCAACGACCAAGGTCATGGCGGTCGCCATGGACACCAGCACCATCAGCATGGCCGCGCCGCGGCGGTGGGGGGCGTCGTGTCGGATCATGAATCACCTCCATCTGGCGGGTCGTGCATGCGGATCGAGTCGCCGAGGCAATGCGTGATGCGTGTGTCGGCGAGTTCCAGATCGTAGGTTGCTTCCACCGTGCGTCGGCTCATGGCCGCGACTCGGCGGGCAGCGGGGCTGATGAGTTGATCGGTCGCGAATGCCCAGTCCGCAACGCCGCCGATCAGCGTGAGCGACCCGGACTTGAGCCCGGCCACCTGCTGGAGCTGCGTGAGTTCCGACCACCAATCGACGTTGGCGGGGTCCGCATAGGGGTCCTCAAGGATGCCGCCTGTTTCGTCGGCCACCCATCGAATCGTCAAGGCCGCAGCGGCGGGCTCCCACGCGACCCAACGCACTTCGGTTCCGTCGATCGCGTTGTCGCCATCTGCATCCTCAAGCCAGAGCACCATGCGTGTGTCTTCCAGATCGAGCAGGCAGCGGCACCGCGAGACGTAGGACGAGAGCCGGGCTTGCGAGAGCCCGGCCCGTAGCATGGAGGAGCGGGCGTCATGCTGCTCGACCATGCCGGTGGTGAGCGCCGACATCATGCCGGTTGTTCCGAGCCCAACCAGACTCATCACGGCGATCGCGAGCAGGACTTCGAGCAGCGTCATGCCGCGGGTCGAGCGTTTCATGGTCCAGCCCCCGCCAGCGTCTGTGGCATCGGGAGAAACCGAACGAGGCGAGCAACGGTCCGATCGTCCGCTGAATGGGCTTCAACGGCGATTTCTACGCCCTCGATTGCGGTGGCAATGGGGGGGGGAATGAGTTGGGTCTGGTCTGCAGCATGCACATGCAGGCTCAATTCCTGATAGCCAGTTGGAAGCAGCGGCAGGGCGAGATCGCGGCCAGCGCGGACCTGGCCAGTGTGCTCGATATGACCATTCCAGCCGCCGCCGCTCACTGGGCTGGTGAAGTGATCCCTCCACGCCTGGCCGGTCTGAAAGGACTCCGGCTGCACCGATGTGACGCGGGCCATCAGCATTTCGGCGGCCAAGGTGGCCGAGACGACCTGCTTGGCCGTCTCAGACTGGGCTCGTCCGGCGGACAAGGCGGACATGACGGCGGTGACGACGATCAGCAGCACCGCCGTTGCCAGCAGTGTCTCGAGCAGGGTGATTCCGCGGCTTCGGGGCCGATGTATCGATGGAAGAATCACGGCGGAATTGTTGAGAGGACACGCCATCACTCCAAGGTCGGATTGGTGGCCCTTGTTGCCCAGTGAACAGCGTGCTTCGCCCTGAATCGCCCCGGGTGCAGACCGCATAATCGGCACAGGCGGAGCGGCCCATGGCCCCACGCGGGGCGGCCGGTCGGGGATACTACCCATATGCCGTTCCGGCTCTACCGATACAGTTTGGGCGATCTGATTCGTGTCATTTGCTTCACGGCGGCGGTGCTCGCCGTCGTGACAGCCTTCGGGGCCATCATCAAGCCGCTCGCGGGGGATGCGCCGCTCTCGGCGGCGCAGGCCCTCAAGTACGTCGGGCTTTCGCTCATACCGATGATGCAGTACGCCTTGCCCTTTGCGGCCGGATTCGGGGCCACCATCGTGCTGCACCGCATGGTCACCGACAACGAGGTGATGGCCATGGCCGTCGTCGGGCTGCGGTACCGAACCATCCTCACGCCCGTCATGGCGATCGGCGTGCTGCTCGTGCTGATCATGGTGCTGCTTGTGCAGGTGGTGATCCCACGGGTGTACGCAATCATGGGCCGGGTGATCGCCGGAGACATTACGGCGCTTCTGGAACACGCGGTCGAACATGGGAAACCTGTGCGGTTTGGCGATATGGAAATCTGGGCCGAGTCGATGCGGGTATTGCCGAATCCGGCAGACTCACAGGCCGATGAGCGAATCGAACTGCGGCGGATGGTGGCGGCCAAACTTGGGCCGGGCGGTGGGATCGAGTCGGACGTCTCCGCGGCGGGCGCGGTCCTCGACCTGTATGAGCGTGATGGCATTGTGCTGATTCGGCTTGCCATGGACGATGCGGTGTCGTGGGATGCTGCTGCTGGAAGCCTTCGGGGATTCCCGCGGCTGGAACCGACCCACGCGGTCCCGGTACCGCTCCCAGAGCGAACCGAACCAATGGCCATGACCCGCGGCGAATTGCTGGCGGTGGATGCGGATCCTTCGCGGTATCCGGCCATTCATTCGCTCTATGAGACTTTGGAGGACGTTCTTCGGCAGGCGGCGCAGCGAAGGGCAATCGGTGATGAGTTGGCTCGATACGGTCATGTGGATCTGGCCGCCGCCGACAAGACGGGGCATCGCTGGCGAATTCAAGCGGTCGCTGCGGGGCAAGGAAGATTACAGGGAAGCAAAGCCGCCCCGGTTCAGATCAGTGAGCGGACCGCGCTTGGCGATACGCTTCGCATCTTTCAGCCCAAGGCGGCCACGATCTCCATCGAGGAGGGAGGCCTCGGCGGGTTCGACCGGCGTCTGGTCATCACCATGCAGGATGTCACGGTGGAGGATCCTCCGGGCGCTGTTCGACCCAATCATCGGGCCGCTGTCCTGATTGGCAATCTGAAGCCGCTCGACGGGCCCGAACCGCCCGCGGCGGAAACGCCAGCGGCCCTTCTCACGCGAGGCCGCGGCGAGGCGAAGGAGTCCCGCGAGGTGCAGCGGGTACTCAATCAGATTGAGAACAGGACGGCAAGCCTGCACGGGCAGGTCATCAGCCGACTCTGGCGACGCTGGGCTGTGGCGGCCACGGCGGGGTTGCTCCCCCTCCTCGGCGCGATATTGGCGATGAATATGCGATCCGCCCAGCCACTGTCGATTTACTTGATCGCCTTTGTTCCGGCGCTTCTCAACTTGGTCTTGATCTCGGGTGGCAGTGGATTCATGCGGCAGGGCGATGTGGGCGGGGGGCTCACACTCATGTGGAGCGGCAATGTCGTACTGCTGATCATTATCGGCTTCGGATGGTGGAGGCTGGCCCGGCACTGAACTCATGAACCGAATCGATCGATACATCGTCGGAAGGGTGCTGCTGAACTTCGTCTTGTTGTTTGCAGTGCTGTATCTCTTTGCCGCGACGATTGACGTCATTCTGAATCTCGATGAATTCACCCAGTTGGCAACCATCAAGCTTGGCGAGGATTCGTCTTGGTTCTGGAATCTTGTGGTGGCCTTGGGATTTGCGGTCAATTTTCACCTGCCGCAGGTTTTTCAGTTCTATGCCTGGCTCTACGGGGTTGTGACGGTTGGGGCCGTGTGTTTCTCGCTGGCGCAGATGAGCCGCTACCGAGAACTGGTGTCGATCGTCGCCAGTGGCGTCAGTCTTCGGCGAATTGCGTTGCCCTTTATCGCCGTGTCCATGGGACTTGGCGTCCTTCAAATCGCCAATCAGGAACTCATCTTGCCACGGGTCGCGCCGCTGCTGCTGCGGACGCACAAGCATGCGAGCCAAGAGGCGGTCGACGCCTTTCCCGTGAAGTTCACCGACGATGCTTCGGGCATGCTCCTCCAAGCGGCATCCTTCGATCCTGGATCGGGCGTTCTGACCAAGCCGAGCTTCATTGTTCGCGATGAGCATGGGCGGACGACCAGCCGGTATTGGGCGGCGGCTGCGGCGTGGGACGCGCCGACCTCCGAGTGGGTTCTGAGTGACGGACACGTCGTACACATCTCAGAGGACGGTCGCGGCTCTACGACCGCGCGGCAGGCTCAGCGTGTGGGTACGGATCTATCGCCCACCATGTTGACGATGCGCCGATATGGTCAGGTTGCCAGCATGCTCTCGCTTGGGCAGATCAATGAGATGTTGCGGTGGCCCGACTCACGAGATGCCGAGTCGCTGCGGCGAAGTTCCGTGTCCAGGTTCGCCGTGGTGCTGCTCAACGTGCTGGTTCTCATGATTGCCTTGCCCTTCTTTTTGGACCGGCTGCCCGGTGGCCTGTTCCTGAAGGCCATCATCTGCGCAGGGGTGGTGCTGCCGATGTACTTCACGGCGGCGGGCATCATGCTGGTGCCGATACCGGGCCTGAGCCCGCTGCTGGGCTCGGCCTTGCCGGTCTTGGTGCTGCTGCCGATTGCGATGGCGCGGATCGGAAGTGTGAAGACCTGAGCCGAGTGCCGAGCGGATGCTGCGGAGCCATCCCTTTTTTCGGACGTTCAGAGAAGGCAGGGGATGGTTGGAGTGCGGGAGCGTGTCGGGCCGAAGAAGGATCGCCGGCAGGTGGTGAACCGCCCGTTGGTATTGCTCCGAATCGCGGTGGCCGGATTCGTGGCGAGAGACAGGATGTCTGGCCGCACCCATTCGGGGTGCGGCTCGCAGGAGGCGCTGGCCACGAGGGACGATCATGCACGTCCAGACGACACGTTTTGGAACGGTGGAAGTCGGCGAGGACCGCCTGATGGACTTCCCCGCAGGGCTTCTCGGCTTCTCGAGTTACACACGCTTCGCGCTGCTGCAACCCGATGAAGACGGAATCTTCTACTGGTTGCAATCGGTTGATTCACCCGAGTTGGCATTTGTCGTGACCGATCCGGCTCGGTGGTGCGATCAGTATGAGGCCACCTTGCGGCGCGAGCACATGGATCTGCTCGATCTTGAGTCGGTTGGTGATGCGAGGGTCTTTGTGATCGTCAACAAATACGACGACACGCTGACTGCCAATCTGCAGGGACCGCTGGTGGTCAATCTGCGGAATCGCCGCGGCATGCAGATCGTGCTGTCCGATCAGCGGTGGACCACACGCTGGGAGATTGCCCGGCTCCAGCAGCCAGCCCAGCGAGCGTGTGTGTCCGCCTGATTCATCCCCAGACACAGGAGAAGTGACATGCTTGTGCTGTCACGACGTCGCGACGAATCCATCGTCATTGGCGAAGACATCCAGATCACCGTGGTCGACATCCGGGGCGACAAGGTTCGAATCGGCATCGAAGCGCCGACTGCCATCTGCGTTCATCGCAAGGAGCTGCGTGAGGCTATTCGGCGGGAGAATGAGCAGGCAACCGCCATGCAGGAGTTGCCGCCTGTGCGGCGTCCTGCGTAGCGTTGGCTCAATGCCCACCGCAGCCGCAACCACCACCGCAGCATCCGCCGCCATTGCCACCCTGCTTGGCGGGGCGATCGACCGAAAACAGGCTTTGCACGCGCTCGAAGGTGCGTCCATTGCCGGTTGGGTCGGCCACCGGATCATCCGCCTCGGTCATTGATCGCAGCAGCGTGATCAACTCGCCATCCTCAATACATCGGTACTCGTAGAGTGGCATGGCTGTATTCCTCTTGTGGATCAGATCGCGGCAAGTGCTGACTCGAGGTCGTCAAGGAGATCGTCTGTGTCCTCGATGCCCACCGAGAGGCGGACCAGAGTGTCGCTGATGCCCAGTGCACCGCGGCTCTCTTCCGGGACCGAAGCATGCGTCATGATGGCGGGATGATTGACCAGCGACTCGACGCCTCCGAGCGACTCGGCGAGCGTGAAGATCTGAACAGACTCCAAGAAACGCCGGGAACCGGCGAGATCTGTATCGAGGTCGATCGTGATCATGCCCCCGCCAGCGGGGGTTCCGTCGATCTGCATCTGTCTGCGTGCGGTTTGATGGTGCGGGTGGCTCCGAAGCGTTGGGTAGATCGTCTTTCGAACCTTCGGGTGGGCATCGAGCATGGCCGCGATTCGGGAGGCTGCGTGGCAGTGCTGCCGCATGCGCAGATCGAGCGTCTTGATACCGCGGAGGGCGAGATAGGAGTCCAACGGGCCGAGAATCGAACCGACCGAGTTCTGGTGGAATCGGATCCTCGCTGCGATATCGGCGCAGCCTGTGACGAGGATGCCAGCGACGACATCGCTGTGGCCGCCGAGGTACTTGGTCGCCGAGTGCATCACGACGTCGAAGCCATATTCCATCGGCCGCTGAAGAATGGGGGTGGCGAAGGTGTTGTCGCAGGCGCACAGGATGCCACGCTTGCGGGCCGCCGTGGCGATGGCAGCGAGATCTGCCACCTTGAGCATTGGATTGGTCGGTGTTTCTACCCAGATCAGTCGCGTCGTATCGGTCATCGCAGCTTCGGTTGCGGCCGGATCTGAGAGGTCGGCATAGTCAAACTGGATCCCCTGCGAGCGGTTTCGGACCTGCCCAAAGAGCCGGTGGGTTCCGCCATACAGGTCATCCATGGCGAGTACGCGATCGCCAGCGGTCAAGGTATCGAGAAGGCAGGAAATGGCAGCCATGCCGCTGGAGAAGGCGAAGCCACCGAATGAGGCATCGTCCGATTCTTCCAGCGTGGATCCCTCAAGCCGGGCGATCGAGCGTTCGAGGGCATAGCGGGTTGGGTTGTGACTCCGCGTGTATTCGAATCCTTGATGCTCGCCGGGTGAAACCTGTGCGTACGTCGAACTCAGGTAGACAGGCGGCATGACGGCCCCGGTTGTTGGACACGGGGCTTGTCCAGCGTGGACTGCCATGGTGGCGAGCCGCTTCGATTCGGTGCTCATGAGGGTATCCGTTTGCGGAGGTAGTTGATGAGGTCGATGCGGGTGATGAGCCCGAGATAGGCCCCCTCATCCACGACGATCGCGATGCGGTCGGCGCTGAAGATCGGCAGCAACACATCGACGGAGTCTCCGGGGCCGACCGTTTCAAGCCTCTTGGTCATGTACTGACTGACCGGATGCGTGAATGCCTCTGCATTTCGAGTGATGGCAAGCAGCACATCGGACTCATCCAGAATGCCCTGCAACTCCCCGTTCTTGTCGAGCACCGCCATCTGGCTGACGTCGTAGAGCCGCATCATTTTGACGGCCTGCATGAGCGGAGTGTCCGGCGTGAGCGTGTAGTCCTCACGCTCGGAGTGCCGCCGCGTGATGAGATCTCGCAGATCGTTGGTGGCTTCCCGCTCGATGAAGCCTTGATCGCGCATCCAAAAGTCGTTGAACATCCGGCCGAGGTACTTCGAGCCGTGGTCGCAGACGAATGACACGACGGTCTTGGGTTCTTGCTGGCGTCTGCACCATTGCAGAGAGGCTGCGAGCAGGGTGCCAGTCGAGGATCCTGCCAAGACGCCTTCAAGTCGCAGCAGTTCACGGGCCGCCAAGAACGTGTCGCGGTCATCGACGGCGATGGCCTCGTCGATCAGACTCAACTCCGCAACCTCGGGAACAAAGTCCTCGCCGATACCTTCCACGAGCCAACTGCCAGCTTCGACGTATCTGCCCTCGTTGATGAGCGGAGTGAGCATCGAACCAGTCGGGTCGGCCAACACGATGCTCAGGTTTGGATTCTTGTCCTTCAGATAGCGTCCGGCGCCTGCGAGTGTTCCACCCGATCCGATGCCGCCGACAAAGGCATCGACATCGCCGCCAGTTTGCTGCCAGATCTCGGGACCGGTTGTGTCGAAGTGAGCCTGGGCATTGGCAGCATTCTCGAACTGATTCACATAGAAGCCGCCGGTCTCTGCCGTGATGCGGGCGGCGACCTCTTGGTAGTAGTCGGGATGCCCTTTTTGTACATCGGACCGCGTAATCCGCACATCCGCCCCGAGCGCTCGGAGGTGGGCAATCTTTGCTTCGCTCATCTTATCTGGCACAACGACCGTGACGGCATAGCCCTTGAGCGCTCCGACCAGTGCCAGCGCAATGCCAGTGTTGCCAGCGGTCGCCTCGATGATGTGGCCGCCGGGTGTGAGTTCGCCGGATTGTTCGGCCGCATCGATCATTGAGACTGCAATGCGGTCCTTGATCGAATTGCCAGGATTCTGCGATTCGAGTTTGAGCAGCAGTCTGCACGGTCCCGTATCGATCTGATTGATCTCCAGCATCGGCGTGTTGCCGATCATCGAGGCCAATCCGGGATGAATGGGGGCAGGAGATGAGGTTGTGGGTGTCATGTTGGTCATGAGTTCCGCATTCTAGGCTGGATTGATGGCGGACGAAAAGAAGAACCGGGACGAGCATGCTCGTCCCGGTTCGGGGGGGGGAAATGGAATCAAAGGCTTACTGACCGAGGAAGTCTCGACCATAAATGCCATTGATGGTATGAGTATGCGCTCCGGAGGTGGAAATGCTGCCGGAGTCCCATCCGCCGTCGCCAGCGGTCCACCGACCGTGATCGAGGTGGTAGGCAGCGGGGCCGTTTGGAGAATCACGGAACCAGAGGCCGCCGATGGAGGAGGTTTCTGCATCGCCCTGCCGGGTCTTGTGCATCGCCATGACACCGGTCGAGCCGTCCATCATCGCCACGACGGGTTCTGAGTCATAGTGGGCATTGAACAGGTAGGGGGCGCAGCCGTTGTAGTGGAAACCATCTGGATCCATTGGATCCATCGCGGTGCCTTCGAACATCGGCGGCGGCGCGCAGTCCCAAGAGTTGTTCTGGAGCATGTGGTGCTCGCACAGGAATGTCTTGAGGTTGGAATACTTCGCCATGCCGAAGGTGGGGTGGCGGAAACCACGAGCAAAGGTCATGGGGTCTTTGAAACCCGAATTGCTATAGACCTTGGGGGACATCATGTTGACAGGTGACATGCAATAGGAACTGGGGAGTCCTCCCAGTTTGCCGTCGCCGCCGATGCCCAGGAGGTTAGGGTTTCCGGCCCAGTGGATGTCGTCGGTCACATCGCACATGTCCTTGACCTGATCGAAGCACTCATTCTTGCGAAGGATCTCCGTCATGGCGGTGTCCTTCGGGGCGTAGTACATCTTGGCCGATGGGCCACCGAGTTCTCTGGACATTTGATAGGTGTTGGGGAATCGGAACGTGCCGAGGCTGCGGTTCTCAAGAGAGGAACTTGCGGTCTTGACATCTGACGCACCCGGCCCGGAATCGCTTGGATGATAGCAATACGGGACGATCATTTCGATGCACCCCGAACCAGCCCACGAGAAACTGAAGTTCTCGCCGCCCTCACCCCAGTTGACGCCGAGACTCTGATCGACATAGCCAGTACTGCCCGCGGTAATGCCTACCCAGCGGTTCAGAGCCGTAGCGGCCGTAACATTTCGAGTAAACATTGGGCTCGGTGCGCCACCCCCCTGCATGACATTCCAGTCATACTCGGACAGGTTGTCGGGAACGCCGGTCCACAACTTGGTGTACTTCGTTTCATACGAGACGGCCCCCG